>CAJXXT010000220.1 GCA_913063495.1 uncultured Gammaproteobacteria bacterium
GGTACCGATCGATTTGATATTGATGAAGTTCCATTGGTGAGTAATACGGTTGGGGGTGTTGATCTGCTTGAATTTGACGTGCCTGATCTTGTGGCGATGATTGCTGAACGGGATGATGATGGAAGTGGCGTCTTTATCTTTGTGGAGCAAGACTTAGAAGGCACACCGATGGTTCGTCGCGGTGAAATTGAAGTTACTGATGATGAGGAGATGGAAATTTTGTTTAATGATGCAGCAAAAGTTGAAATACTTGCCGCATTTAATCCAATGCTACCAGCCCCTCCAGTCCCGCAAGCTTTCCTTGATGCGTCATCGAATGGATTGGTGTTTAGCCCAGGTGTTTCATCAACCACAACGGATTTTGGTGTTGGTGGATTAGGTTTATTCCGTGAATGGGATAATGAAGATGATAACGTAGAAGTGGTAGATTATTACGTTTTCTCCGATCTCGACGAAACAGGCCGATGGGTTCGCATGGAGTTTGATCTAGGTACAGGTTCAGAGACCTCAAGCTTGGATGAGGATATGACCTGGTCAATAGATGCGACTAGTGGCAATTTGATGATCACGATAACAAGTGATGGATCAGAACATGAAATTGCCTTGGCGAATATGGATGATAAGTTCCGTCCTTCTATTATGCTAAAAGTTGATGGTATGGTGGATGAGATGAATACAGACGGTGAACGTATGATAAGTCAGTCAGATTTTGACAATGAAGTATCACCACTGGTTGATCTCACTGCTGATGTCGATGTGATTGGCAATTATCATTTCCCCTTCGACGATCTAGAGCAGCTGCACTTTGTAGATGATGGAACTTATGTAGAATATGAGGATAATGGTTCGGGAGTAGCTGAGCAGGTTGGTGGTGGCACTTGGGTGCTGGACGTAAGCACTGACTTAGTGACGTTGACTGAATCTAGTGGCGCTATTGCATTGGTAGGTTTTGAATCAATTGATGCGGACAGTGGTGATATTGACGAAGATACGGATACGGTTGAAGATGTTTTTTCAATGGCTGGCTGGGAAGCTACTGATGCTACTACTGGTTTAGGTTTATTCTTTAGGGACAAACTGTTAATTATTCAATCCGAATAAGAAATACGTACTAGCATAAAGCCGCCTTCGGGCGGCTTTTTTGTTTGTTCTATTAAGTAATCAATACAGAATCGCTTTCTAAGAGTTTCTTTACTTTTAAATGAGCGGGAATTAAACGCCTAATAGCAATGCCAAAGAAAATACGTTGAAATAGAAAATCTTTCCATTTGGAATTATCGGAATACACAAAGTACTCCCAACGTGTCGTATTTTTATCGATTTCCGTAAATTGATAATCCCAATATGGTTGAAGTGCAGAAGAAAATGTTTTTAGCATAAAGCGTTTGTTTTCTTCAAAGAGAACCACTTCATCCACCATAATCATGGTTCCAATTTTAAACGGCCCGCCTCCGTGACGTAGATATTTTTTACCGAGTCGCATCCCAAAATGCTCATGACCCCGGTAAGCTTTAAGTCGTTTACAACCGTATAGCCAGGTGTCTGCGTTTTCGAAGGTATGGCCTAGGTAATAAAATACATCTGCTATAGGACGATTGATGGTGAGAGACTCTTTGTGTAATAGTCGCATACCATCGATATTTTTAATGGTACTTGTCATTGTGTTTTTCATGATGTTGTATCCTAACGTGTAGGGGTAATGACTATCGGAGAAGGTCTCTCTTCTATGAGTGTCTTTAAATAGGGGTGAGATCGTGACAGACGACCATTGATGACACTTAACATTAGCGGCACCATAATACGTCGAGTGATTGGGCCCTGATATTTTGTCGATATCGAATAGTCAAATTCTGTTTGGTTCGCATTGATTGCGGTAAAACGATAATCAAAAATTGGATCAACGCCTGGGAATTTCATGGTTACAACAAAACGTTTTTTTTCTTCGAACTTATAAGGGTTATCTTCTTCAACTTTTAAAATTACATCTGGTTTAGTTGATGATCCGATATGAAAGGGAAGAGCAAAGGTCCTATCATAGGTTTTGCCTTCCCACATGCCAAAACGTTCAAAGCCCGGTCTAACAACAATACTCTTACAACCTTCCATCCATGCCGGAGCGTTTTCGAAGGTGTGGGCTATATAATTGAAACAATCTTGAATGGGTTTTTCAATGATTAGGGTATGGTGGAAAAAATCTTTCATGGATGTACCTCTGTGATGACCTCTATGACTTATGGCTCAAAAAACTATACAGTGGGGCTAACGTCTTTAGAGGACATAAAATGCACATATTTCGCCTAAATATGTTTGTAATGGTTCTTGTGTTGCGGGTTGATACACTGTGTAGGACTAACATCTTTTTGGATTGGACAATAAATGAGTCGTTATCCCATTAATGGAATATACACAGCCTTAAAAATCGCTGATTCTCTCGGCGCTAGTGGTGAAACGCTATTGAGGCGCTGTGGCTTAAGTGAAGAGGACCTTTGTCGTGCAGGAGCCACAATATCCAAGGAGGAATTTAATGAAAGCTTTGTGTTTATCGAAGAGCTTGTTCCCAAAAATAGGATACCGTCTCAAGTCATGGTGGAATTATTCCCTGTTTCTGAAGGGGGGCTACTAAGCATCGCGGTTATGAGTTGCAATAATATTAGGCAAGCAATGGGGCTTTTAGCAGAATATCTACCTCGTGTACTGCCTAATATAATGGTAAATCTCACCGAAACCACGCATGAGTATGCCCTTGAATTAGTGTGTACAGAATCGATTGGAAGTCATAACTCAATGTTTCTAGAATATCTACTAGGAATGATTGCAAAAGGAAAAGATTTCGTAGAAACACCTATCAATATAGAGATCAATATTGCTCATAGTTTCCCATTCGGGACTTTTTTATACGAGACGGCCCCAAACGAAACTGTTCCATGTGGGAATAACAGTTCATCAAGTATTTTTCCCAAATCAAGTATGAATTTTAATGCGTCTAACTACAGTATTTGTATTTTGAAAGAAAATGCTGACATAGCGTTAGCAACGAGAAATTCTACTAATTACTCTTTATACAAAAAAATGCTTTCAGAGACGTCCTCTTCAAACTCCCCTGTAACACAGTCAGACTTAACATCGGCCTATATCGAAAAGGCGCTTGTAAATAGTAGGCGGATAACCGTGGAGTTGGCAGCTGAAGAATTTAATATGTCCACCCGAACCCTGGCACGAAGATTAGAGGTAGAGAAGACCAATTTTCAAGAACTATTCACATGTAAAAAGATTGAATTGGCGCACCAATATTTACGGTATACTCGCAAGCCAATTAGCCTCATTTCAAGCCAGCTTGGTTATGAAACTACCAATAGCTTTTCACGAGCCTTTAAAAAGGCCTCTGGAATGACCCCTTTGGTATATCGAAAAATGCAACAAACGTGATAGTCACCAGGGAGTGGCTCATATCAAGGTAATTATTATGTTATCTTGTTAGCATTAAAATTTAGGCTCAGATGGCCTGTGTAATATTAATTTAGGTAAATACTATGGTGCAGTCTCAATCGGAATCATTTCCTATGGATTTTACAACCGCAGAAAGCTGTGTTGATGACGTTATTAACGTGGTTGGAAAAGACATTGTCCTTGGTTTACCCCTTGGATTAGGCAAACCGAACCAATTGGTCAATGCCTTTTACCAAAAGGTGAAAGATAACCCCGATTTGTCATTACGTATTATCACTGCCTTATCACTCGAAAAACCTCGGCCAAAAAGTGAAGTCGAAGGGAAGTTTTTAGTCCCTTTCGTAGAGCGTGTCTTTGGAGATTACGTTGAGCTTGAATATATGCGAGCGATTCGTAATAAAAGCCTTCCTGATAATATTTCAGTATCCGAGTTTTATTTTAAAGCCGGCGGCATGAAAAATGTCGAATCTGCTCAACAAAACTACATATCGACTAACTACACCTTTGTATGTCGGGATTTGGTGGACAATGGTGTGAATGTTTTAGCTCAGCTAGTGGCAGAGCAAGAGGTCGATGGAGAAAACTGGTTAAGCTTAAGTAGTAATACGGATGTGACGTTGGATGTGATACCGCTATTGGATCAGGCGCGGGAGGAAGGTCGAAAAATTGTGACCATTGCCCAGGTGCATGATGATTTACCCTTTATGTATAACAACGCCATGGTTGAACCTGATTACTTCGATATGATTGTGCGTAATAAAAACTATCAAACACGACTGTTCGCACCACCGAATATGTCAGTACCGTTACAAGATTATATGGCCGGTTTTTATGCCAGCACCTTAGTGAAAGACGGTGGTACGTTACAGATTGGAATCGGTTCATTAGGTGACGCTATTGTTTATGCTAGCAAATTGCGCCATGAAGAGAATGATGTCTATCAAACGTTATTAAAGCAAAGTGTGCTTGACGAGGAAGTTGTTCAGCGTATTGGTGGTAAAGAGCCCTTTGATAAAGGTTTGTACGGTTCCAGTGAGATGTTTGTTAATGGTTTTATGCACCTTATTAATGCAGGCATTGTAAAACGAAAAGTCTATGATGATGTTCCCTTGCAGCAACTGCTAAATGCGGGGTTGATTTCAGAAGAGGTGTTTGCAGATACCTTAACAGTATTGATGAACGCCGGTATCATTAGTGCGCAATTAACCTTTGCCGATGTTTCCTATTTACACCATTGGGGGATATTTGCCAATGACGTGATTTGGGATAATGATTGCATCCGTATTGATAACAAACGTTTTACCCTGTATCTAACCAATGATGAAAATTTCTCTGATATTTGCCAGTACTGCCTAGGTGATAAACTAAAACATGGCATTTATATGCACGGTGGTTTTTTCCTTGGGCCGCAAGATTTTTATAAAACCCTTAAAGAAATGCCAAGAGAAGACAGTGAAAATATTTGTATGTCCAGTGTCGGCCATATCAATCAGCTGGATTTTGATGCTGAGCTATTAAAAACCCAGAGGCTGGATGCGCGATTTATTAATACCGGCATGATGGTGACACTGGGTGGTGCCGTCGTATCTGATGGGTTGGAAGACGGGACTATTGTAAGTGGTGTCGGGGGACAATATAACTTTGTCGCTATGGCGCATTCGTTACCAGGAGCGCGTTCAATTTTATGCGTTCGAAGTACCCGAGGTAGTGGTAAAGATCTTAAGTCCAATATATTGCCTCACTATGGTCATACAACGATACCTCGACACTTGAGAGATATCGTTGTTACCGAATACGGTGTTGCCGAGCTTCGAGGTAAAACGGATCAGCAAATTATCATTGAACTTGTAAAAGTAGCGGATGCTCAATTCCAAGACGAATTAATAGATTATGCCAAAGAGCATGGAAAGCTAGTCAAGGATTATATGTTGCCTGAAAAATACCGTAACAATACCGCTGAAAATCTTGCGGCAATGTTGGGTGAATGGAAGGGGAAGGGATATTTTCCTCCGTTTCCACTAGGCACTGATTTTACTGACGAAGAGATTGCACTGGGTAAAAGCCTGCGCGGTATAAAAGCGGTAATGGACGAGCCAAAATCTATGATAAAAGCGGTATTGCGTTCGTTTATCCGCAAAGTTGATGAGAAAGAAGCCGAGCCCTATTTGGAGCGTATAGGTTTGGCCCATCCTAATACGGCAAAGGAAATATTGTTACAGCATCTGTTGTTGCTTGAACTGGAAGATAATGGCTATTTGAAGTCATTATAGGCGTTATGTATTAATTCCAATGTTTGCGGGTTGCAAGGAGCATAGACCCGCATATTTGTTCGTGTTTGCCGATAATTGCCCGGTGAACTATGCTGAAGGGTGAACTATGCTGAATGTAGTGTTCATACTTTAGTATTATTGCGCATTCTCAGTCCAACGGAACGTTTGCTATGAAGCAGGCAGATAAATACGGTTTTCGCTCTCTTTCTTCGAAAATATTTTTCCGGATTTTTGTCGTATATTTTTTCATTGCCAGCGTACTAACCGCGTTTCAAATGGTGGATGTTTATCTGCGCCATAAACAAAGCTTTATGCAAAAAATGGATACCTACGGGCAATCTATAGAAGAAAGCTTAGGCTTGGCAATTTGGGATTATGATCAAGAAAAGGTTAATGCCTTGTCGGAAGGCATATTAAAAGCTCCGATTGTCATTGGTATTAAAATAAAGAGTCTAAAAAATGGCGCTGTGATTTTAAAAAAAGGCATTGTTCTTGATGATACCGTTGACCGAAATGATCTATCTATTTTTAGCGAAGATTTGTTAGAAAGTCCTCGCACAATTAGACATGAAAAACATGATAAATCCCTTGCCGTGTTGGTGTTATACAGTAATACCGCAACCATGTTTCAGGGGGTAAAATATAGCTTACTGATTATACTTGGCAGTGCATTATTAAAGACGTTTACGTTATGGTGTCTCTTTACGCTAATCTTGGGGCGTTATTTGGTTAGGCCCTTACAAGAATTAACGCAGATTGTGAGTGCAGTTCAAGCACGTTCCATTAAATCATCAGCATTGCTAAGTGATAAGAAAGGCGACGATGAATTAAGTGTCTTGCAGGTAGCATTTCATAAAATGTTAATGCGATTGGAGGAAGCTAATAATCATGTAGCAACGACGAATCAGCAGCTAAATCAAGAAATAATTGCAAAGCAGTTGGCCATGGAGGAAGTTCGATTGCTGAATGAAAAACTTGAAAATAGAATATTGGAAAGAACGGAAAAACTAGAAGCATCTGAAAATTTTATGCGCCAATTGGTGGAAAGTATACCGAATCCTGTATTTTATAAAGGGTTAAATGGACGTTATGATATGGTTAATGAGGCTTTTAAAGAAGAGTTTGATCTCCAGTGTAGCGTGTATGGTACCGAGGTCAGTTTGATGGACGCCGATTTTCTACAAAATATTAGTAGCGACGATGAAGAAAAAATAGATCGTAGAATTATATCTTGTCAGGAAAATATGTCTTATGAAGTGTCACTAGAGGATCACCATGGCAAACTTCACGAACTACTTATCAGTAAAGCCCCTATGTTAGATGCCGCAGCTGATTGTTTGGGCGTGGTGGGTACGATGATGAATATCCAAGAGCGTAAAGCCTTGGAGCGAGAGCTTCAAACTTTTGCCACCATTGATGCATTAACAGGGTGTTATAATCGACGTTATTTTTTAGAACAATCTGGAAAAGAAACATCAAGAGGTTGTCGTCACGGCTATCTGCAGGCTTTGTTATATCTTGATATAGACCATTTCAAAAAGGTCAATGATACCTACGGCCATCAAGTGGGTGATAGGGTATTGATGCAATTTGCATTGGAGTGCAAAAATTTATTTCGTGATGGTGATATTATTGGTCGTCTTGGAGGGGAGGAATTTGCCATTCTGTTACCTCATACATCGATAAAGGCTGCTATTCAGGTTGCGGAGCGGTTGCGACAACGTATTGAGGATATGGAGGTGAAAGCCAGAGAAATAGTCAAGGTGACGACGAGTATTGGCGTATCGGCCGTAGGGGATGGCATTGACTTAGAAGAGAGTATTCGCCGGGCTGATGTCGCCTTATATATTGCTAAGTCTGCGGGGCGAAATCAGGTGGAGTGTTTCCAAGAGTCAAATGAATGTTAGGGATGCATGGCTTTGTTGTTGGGGTTTGTATATCCTTGCGAAAACGGATTTATGGGGGGGCGCTCTGTAGTGATGGAACAAGTTAAGGCTATGTTAAAACAACTTATCGTGTTGATATTTTACTGCATGCTAGCACAGCAGGTTGTAGCAGAAAGCATCGTAGAAAAAGTTATTCTAGAAAACAATAAAACAGTCACTATTGCCTTGGGGGAATGGCCTCCGTTTATTGGTGAAAGATTGTCAGGGTTTGGGACGATTAGCAGGATTGTGACCTCTTCATTTGAGAATCAGGGTTATAAGGTTACCGTTGGGTTTTTTCCCTGGAAGCGCTCTTTCGAGCTAACGCGTATGGGAGATTGGGATGCTACTGCCGTGTGGATTCGTAACCCACAAAGAGAGCGCAAATTTATTTATAGCGATGCAGTGATGGTTGGAACACAAGTGCTTTTTTATCGCAAAGATAGTCTGTTTGATTGGGAATCTTCGGATGATTTAGAAAAATATATTATCGGCGGTAGTACGGGGTATTATCATGGGGAAATTATCGATCAGGGAGAAAAGGCGGGGGTGCTTACTTTGGAGCGTATCCCTGATGAGGCGGCAAATTTTAAAAAATTGTTGATCGGCCGAATTGACCTTGTTGTGGCGAATAAAGACGTAGGTTATTATTTAATGAACCAAATATTTGATGCCGAGGAGTTATCAAAAATCACACACCATCGGAAACCGTTAGAAACAGCGACCTATCATCTTATTATCGGAAAGAAAAACCCACGGTCTCAGGAATTGATAGACGTTTTTAATTTGGGTTTAGCTCAAGTACGTAGTCAATAAAATTAAAATGTCACAAATGAGTAAACATAAATGATGAGAATGTGACATTAATGGGTAACCAAGGTGACAAAAGACATCAAAAACAGTAACTATTCCTATTCAACAAGCACTGCTCGAATAAAAATGCTAGATTTATAAGATAGCATCTGAATTATCTGGGGTAGGTTGTATGGAATCATCAATATTAAGGAATGCTCGATTAAACAGTCTTTCAAGGAGAATGGATCGCTCCACTAGTTATGATGATTGGCTACGTTTAGCACTTGATCATGATGCGTTATCTGACAGAGAAAAGTGGAAAACCAAAGAAGATTGTAGTCTTTATGACAGTGCAGAAATCCGTATTCGATATAATAACCTATCTCGTTTGCTTGAAGACGGTGATAACACCGGGTTGTTGTACGCATTAAACGAAGGTGTGCACGGTAATATGGGAGGCATGGGGCGCCCAATATTGTATGATCAAGCGAAGGTGGGAACCAAGCAACTCATTAACGAATATGTAGATATAATTGTTAAGTCACTTCATGTTATTGCTGACTCCTCAGATCAAGAAATCCCTCTTGCAGAAAAACTCGACTTTTTTCGTCGTGCCAGCCATTGTTATGGACGTTCGGCATTAATGATGAGTGGTGGTGCAGGCCTAATTTATTTTCATCACGGTGTGGTACAAACATTAATCGATAACGATGCATTACCCAATATAATTTCTGGTGCCAGTGCGGGTTCATGGATATCCGCTCAGCTAGGAACGAAAACGGATGAAGAGTTAAAGGCCGGGCATTTTACACATTATCGATATGATTTACCTAGAGGTGAAAATCCATTAAGTGTATTGACGGGAATGAGTGATCGATATACTGCTTTATCAATTAAAGAAATGGCAATTGAAGGCATTGCTAATGATATGACATTTCAGGAGGCGTTTGAGCATACAGGGCGTTATATTAATATTTCCGTTGCGCCAACAGAAAAACATCAAACCTCTCGATTGATGAATGCTATTACTTCTCCGAATGTATACGTTCGTTCTGCTATTGATGCTTCTGCAAGTGTTCCTGGTGTTGTGCCTCCGGTTACTCTTTATGCCAAAGGTGCTAACGGAAAACCCAAACCATATTTACCCTCTAGAAAATGGTATGACGGCTCATTTGCAGAAGACCTTCCCGCTAAACGCCTGGCTAGATTATTTGGTGTTAATCACTATATTGTTAGTCTAATTAATCCGATAGCGTTACCGTTTGTGAGTGATCCGAAATTACGCCGGTCTAAAAATTTATCAAAAGTAGCTTCAGGATTGTTAATTAACGCGGTTAAAGAGTTGATGCTGCGAACCGAAGATACTATTTCTC
>CAJXXT010000221.1 GCA_913063495.1 uncultured Gammaproteobacteria bacterium
ACAAACCTTGTTCCAACGCAGGCCATAAGTGCTGAACAAGTACCGGCAAAGGTTCTTCGCATATCAAAGCCAATGTACTTAATTCAAAAACATTGCCAATACAAGCCCCAATATTTAGTGATTTTTGTGTCGCTGCAGGTAGTTTTTTTATTTTTTCAACCATCAATTCGACAACATTACTCGTGATACCACGCGCTTCAATCTGCCTGACATCCCACTGCCAACTTGTTTTATAAAAATCAAATGTAATGAGTTTATCCTGGTATAAGCGTTTAAGAAACTGGCAAACAAAGAAGGGATTGCCCTCCGTTTTATTCAGAACCAGCTGTCCCAATTCATTAACTCTATCCCTCTGCGTATTAAAAGTGTCTATAATAAGTAGATTTAACGCATTACTGGCTAAAGGTAAAAGTTCAAGAGTATGAGCCGTTGCCCCGCTGCACTTAATTTCTTCGACTGCGACAATAAATGGGTGGAAACGATCAACTTCATTATCTCTGTAAGCACCCATAAAGAGCAGATATTGGCTTGCACGATCGGCAAGAATATTAATAAGTAAATTTAGCGTTGCAGAATCTGCCCATTGCAAATCATCTAAGAAAATCACCAATGGGTGTTCTTTTCTGGCAAACACCTCGATTAGAGCGAGGAACTTCATATTAAAGCGATTTTGGGTTTCTTGAGGACCTAAAAGAGGTACGTCTATTTGCGGCCCTACAATCAGCCCTATTTCGGGAATGATATCGACAATGACCTGCGCTTCATTTCCTAATGCAAAAAGAAGTCTATTTTTCCACGCTTCAAGCTGCACCTCACTTTCTGTTAACAACTGCTTAGCCAGCCCTCGAAATGCCTGTATTAGTGCCGAATACGGTATATTTCTCAAAAACTGATCAAATTTTCCAGAAATAAAATAACCACGCTTAGCAACAATCGGTTTATGAACCTCTTGTATCAGCACAGACTTCCCTACACCTGAATAACCGGCGACCAAAACCATTTCCGTTGAGCCACCGGCAACCCTGTCAAAAGCAGCCATTAGGGTGCTAACTTCTTTATCTCTTCCATATAATTTTTGCGGAATTTGAAACTGGCCCGAAAAATCGTGTGACGCGAACGTAAATGGTGATATCTCAGATTCTTTTTGCCATTGCTCAAAACACAACTGAAGATCGGCCCTTAATCCTCCTCCGCTTTGGTACCGATCCTCTGCCGTCTTAGCCATGAGTTTTAGAACAATATCTGAAAGGATACTGGGTATAGCAGAATTAACGTCAGATGGGGAGCTTGGTATTTTAGCGATATGAGCATGAACCAATTCCATAGCGTCATTACCACTAAAAGGGGGAACACCCGTCAACATATGATAAAACGTTGCCCCTAGCGCATACAAGTCAGTCCGGTAATCAACCATCCGGTTCATCCGTCCGGTTTGCTCAGGTGATAAGTAATCCAAAGTCCCCTCAAGGTGATCAGGGTTGATTGCTTCCTGCGTTTCTAAAAAAAGCTCAGATGATATTCCAAAATCAATAATTTTAACTTGGCAAGTTTCTGGGTTAATGATGATGTTTTGAGGGCAAATATCTTTGTGGATGAGTTTGAGCTGATGAATTTCCGCTACGGCTCCTGCCATTGAAATCGCCAATTGAAGAAATTTATCTATGCCGAATCCACCAGAGGACAATAAATTAGCAATTGAAACACCGCTAATATCTTCCATTACAATAAAAAGACTATTTTTATAATTCTCGACACTATAGACACTAATAATACTCTCAGCGTCAAGTCCCCTAATAAGGGTATACCCTCGTTTAAATCGAGCCAGTTCCTCTTGACTAGGGTATTCGACATTGAGCAGTTTAATAATAACCGCCAGCTTATCGCTTTCACGCACCGCTCGAAAGACCAGGGAACATGGGCTTTCATATAGCTGTGTCGTTAAATGATAACCTGGAAGTATTTGCATCATTTCAGGGAAAAACCGGTTGAGTAGTGTTAAAGCACACTTTTCAGTATAGCCTGCTCTTTCTTTACAAACACCAGATTTACCCTATTCATCAATTGAGTGCAATCAATACAACAACACGCTTATCGCTTATACCGAGTTCAAGGTTTACTTAACGTACTTAGCTGATGAAGCGTAAACGAAGTCAGCATTTCAACCATCGCATCTTTATCTGAGTAACGATTATCTATATAACCAAGTAACAATGAATCAATCATCCCAAACAGCGCATCAACCACCATATCCGACTGGTTTTTTTCAATAGCACCACCCAGCACGTCGGCATTATCAAAGAAAAACCGACTCCACATGTCTCTAAGGCTGTTGTATTCCTTTCGATAGCGATTACCCACTGTTGCACTAGACTGACTATCCACAAGCGTCAAACAAAACAATTCTGGGTTTGATAAATAAAAATCAAATACCAAAGAATACATACGGGAAAACAGCAAAGGTAATGATTCATCTCCGCCCTCCTTCAGCATAGTTAACAACATGTTTTGCATCGGATAAAGATAATGAACCCTAAGCCGAGCAAAAGTTGCTGATAATAATTCATCCATGGTATCAAAATGAGAATAAAAGCTCGGCTGAGCAATGCCCGCTTTTTTTGTCACTTTTCTCATTGTGAAATTTGCATAACCACCATCAAGCACAACACTGAGTGCAGCATCAATAAGACGCTCTCGTGTTAATTCTTTTTTATCTTTACGTGTCAGCTTTTTGGGTTCTTCTAATTCCGGCATGAACTAAATCCTAATAAACAGCACAACTAAATCATTCACAGCATCACTAACCGAGCAAATTATAAAACAATCAAACCTTCTGTTGACAAATATTTTCACCTATCACATGATAGATGAGTCACCTATAAGGCAATAGGTGCATTTAGGCCACGCCTCCCAATAAAAATAACTAGAAATGCAACGCGTTAGGCACTCATTATGAATATTCGACTCATACTCGTGATCACTCTTCTTTTGCTCTCTGGCTGTAGCACCCTTAAATCCCTTCAGGGCAGCCTAGAGTTTGATGAACCTAACCAGCAGGGACTCACACAAGGGCAACTACAACACTACAAAAAAACGTACTATCAAGTTGAAATAACCAGTCACGACGGCACAGTGCTTCGCGCTACGGTGTACCAACCAGCCCTTCCCATAAATCAAACAGCACCCGTAATTATCCATGCTCACGGTTTCGGTGCTTTCAGAGTCTCCGACCCTTACAGCCTCTATGCAAAAATCGCTTACACAGGTGAGGCCGCACTTAAAGCATGGGAGAACGGTTACTGGATGATTAGTTACGATCAGCGGGGGTTCGGATCAAGCGGCGGAGAAATATCCATGATGGCTCCCGATAAAGAAGTCAAAGACGTTTCATCCGTTATAGACTGGGCCATCAACAACATCCCTAACTTACAAAAAGACCCTGGTGTCGATGGTAAGGACTACAGCATTGGTATGATTGGTGAGAGTTATGGTGGTGGTGCGCAGCTTCTTGCTTCTGTCATGGACGAGCGCATTGACGCCATTATTCCAGTCACTACTTGGTACGACTTCACAATGGCGATAGACAAAGGGGCGACAAAAACCCTTTGGCCAGCGATGCTCTATTACGGCGGAGAACTAGGTAGCGCATTCGACCTAAACAAAGAAACGGCAACCGCATTCAGCAGCGCAGTATCTAATGAAATAACCGACGATATCATCCAACAATTGCAAGAACGCAGCTTATCCTATTATTGCGACCAGCAACGTTACCCCCAGGCCGACGCACTGCTAATACAAGCATTTACCGATTCGATTTTATCAGTAAACCATGCACTCAAAAGCATGGAATGTTTTGAGAAAAGTGGCCGAGATGCAAACGCAGTGTTAATCCAAGACGGTCATAACATGCCGATCGTTGATGGCTACAGTCGGTTTCCATTTTTTAGTATTGATGAATCGATTCATTGTGGATCTCAAGAGTTCAACCTGATTGATCTCACCTTGTCATGGTGGGATGAAAAACTCAAAAACACGCCAAAAATGAAAAGGCGATTACCAAAGTATTGCGTTTCTCTCGATTACGATCACGGTATCGCCCTCAATAAAGTTGACCCACATTACCAGACATTCAACGTAAACGAACAAGAAGTACTGTCAGGGTTATCTGGACTAACCGAACTTTTCATGGAACCGATTGACAATATCATCGACCTTTTTCGCTTTCCGGATATAGAGCAACGTCACACCGCTAGGTTTGATGACCAATCAACCGGTGGCACACTTCGCCCCTTGTTCATTCCTTTTACGTTAGCCTCTGAACAACGCATCGTATTTGGCACCCCCAAAGCAAAACTATCCGTATCCTACAATGACGAAAAAAACATACCTCTATTATATGTTGGCTTAGGAAAGAAGAAGTTCGGAAAAAGCAGCATCGAACTTATCAACCAGCAGATTTCTTCATTAACAGGAAATAACATCAACGACATTGAGTTAGCCACCGTCAGCACACGCCTAGAAAAAGGCGATACGTTAGGTCTACTGGTTTACGGCTATCACTCCCATTATATGTTCCGCAGCCCATTCTGGCCTACAACAGCACGTATTGAAGGATCGATTGACGTGCCGTTTTTCGAATAAACCCATCCCTTGATTAAAATAAAAACCAAAACAGGTAATTCACATGGACACCGTGAGAATAACGATACGTCTTGTTGTGCTTGTACTATTCCTAAGTGGCGTAACAAGCAATGCAAATGCTCAACTTGGCCAAAACCTTTTAATCGGTAATGCCAAGGCTATATCTCTTGGTAACGCGGTCACTGCAGACCCTCCTGGTATCGACTCCATTCACTTTAACCCCGCCGGCCTAACTCGGCTTAAAGGCCGACAAAGCCATTTGAAATTTATTCTCGGTGATATATCCGTTGAAGGTGAATTCACATCCAACAAAGAATATGACGAACTACTCGCGAAATATAACTTTACCGATCCTATGGCAAACACAAAAAGTGAAGTTAAAAACTTCGCGCTGTATTTACCAGGATCTGGTGTCACCGAGGTTCCCGTAGTTGCCGCCCCCCTTGGCGGTATGTCCTATAACCCTCCCGGTAGCAACATTACATTTGCAACAGCAGCTTATGCCCCTCTTATGCTAGGTTTCACCCGGGAAGAGGACGATACAGGTCGTTATTATGGGACAAGAATGGGCCTTTCTCGTATCACATTTTTATCCCCCTCTATAGGTTGGAAGGTTAATGATGAGTTGTCACTTGGGGCTAGCATCGGTTTGTCATATTTTGGCGTCGGCTTAAGTCTGGATTATCGAGCGCCAAATATTTTACTTGGTGCACTAAAAGCCGCCACAGATGATGTCTGTTTAGGCGCCGACAACGGCTTTGTATTTGAAGGCATTCCTATTGATATTTGCGGAGGAGAAATCAGTCCCTTTGAGAGGCTATTTACACTAGAAGTTGAACTCGAAAAAACCGTATCCGCGACATTTAATATCGGTTTGTTGTGGGAACCAACAGAATGGTTCACTTTTGGGTTTGTCTACCAAAGTGAATCCAATGACACCTTGGAGGGAGATATTGCTGTTATTTTAGATCAGCAAGTTGTTGGTTTATTTCAGGGGCTCGCTGACTCCAACATTATTCTAGAACAAGTTGTTGATGCACTAGAGGTCACCAAAAATGGCGGGGTAATTGAAACCAGCGGAAGTATTAATATTGTCCTACCCCAACATATTGCAGCAGGCATCAGTGTTCAACTAACACCAAAAATAAAGGTTAACGTTGACTACAAATGGACTGAAACTAGCGTATGGCAGGAATTTAATTTCAAAACCGATGAAAGCATTCCCCTCTTAGCCGTGCTTCAACCGTTTATCGAAGGTGTTGAGGCAGACGCAATTGTTATTCCTCGGGGCTACGAGGATGCGTCAAACTGGGCTTTTGGTATTGAATACCAGTACAGCGATAGCACTGCCTTTCGTATGGGCTACGAACCTCGGGATTCTGGTATCCCCGATGATAAATTAGACTTTATAATCCCCATGGGTGACTTCGATTTATACTCGATAGGGCTAAGTTATCAAATGCCAGATAGCTCTGTATTTGATATCGCCTTCGCCTATGGCAAAAGTGACCAATATATCCCTGCAGGATCAAGTACCAATGGTAATGACAACAGGGGAGATAATTTTGTCTACAACCCTTCCGCGGGTTTAGATGTCCGTTCAACTATCGAATTCTCTATTTTGGAGATGAGTTACAGCTCCCCGTTCTAACAGTAATTCTAACAATCAATATTTCACCCTCTCCAAGCTTGCCACTCAGTGCTGCAAAAGACTATTCTAAGGGATAGCTTTTTGCAGCATTTTTTATAAACCAACCATCTACTCAGGGGAAGCACATGTCAGCACGTTGGCCAAGCATTATGGAACAGGCTACCGCCTTGCGCCATGCACTTCACCAACAACCTGAGCTAAGCTGGCATGAGGAAAATACCGCAGCAACGATTCGAGCGGAATTGGATAAACTCGAGATTCCATGGCGCATCTGTGCTCGGCTTGGCACTATTGCAACCTTAGCCCCTGATACCCAGGGTAAACATATCGCTCTGCGAGCAGATATAGACGCGTTACCCATTACAGAATCCACCGACCTACCCTATAGCTCCACAATTGATGGCTGCATGCATGCCTGTGGACATGACGGTCACACCGCAACCTTATGGGCCACCGCAGCATGGCTTAAACTTCATGAGGAGAAACTGGCAGGCCCTGTCAGCTTATTATTTCAACCTGCGGAAGAAGGTGCTCATGGTGCTAAAAAAATGGTTGAAGATGGTGCCTTAAAGGGTGTTGATGAAATCTACGGTTGGCACAATTGGCCGGCCTTATCTATCGGCCAGGCTGTATGCCCTGACGGCCCAGTAATGTCAGGAAACGGTACCTTTCATATCGAACTACAGGGTAAAGGTGGACACGCAAGCCAGCCCGAAGCCTGCCTAGACCCAGTACTTGCCGCTGCCGCAGTAACGCTCAATTTACAACAAATCGTCAGCCGACGAATGGCCCCTCAATCCGCCACCGTCATCAGCGTAACCAGCATTGATGCCGTTAGCTCCCCTACCGTCATTCCTAACACAACAAAAGTGGAAGGCAGCATTCGCCTGACCGATCCTACGCTGCGAGATCAAATCAGCTCATTAATAACGCAAATTGCCAAAGATACCGCCAGCAGTTATGGTGTCGAAGCAACGGTATTAATTAAACCCTGTTATGAAGCAACAATTAATCATGCGGGCCCAGCAAAACATTATCGAGACGTATTGGCAGCAGAACTTGGCGATCAATGGCTAGGCACAAATATCGCTGTCCCCATTATGGCATCAGAAGACTTTAGTTATTATCTAAATGAAATCCCAGGGGCTTATGCGTTAATAGGCATGGGACTATCGCAAGAGGGGCAAGAGGAACAATTCTGCGCCCCTTGCCATAGCCCAAACTATGAATTTAACGATAAACTGATTCCATCAATGGTTCGTGTTTTTTCGCAAATAGTTGGCGTAGATTGTTAGATCATTGCCTCAATCATCGCATCTACATCAACTTCATCTTCTAATTTTTCTTCAACCTCAGTAATTTTTTCAAACACAATCACATCACCGTCAAGGCCAAGGGTTGATGCGTTTTCCAATAAAGCGGGATTGATAACCATTTCTGCCTGACGATGAATCCATGCTGGAAGTTTTTTGTATTGCTCCCTAACAAGGCTTTCCAATTTAGATGCTTGTTTTGGGCTTTCAGATGCCGCACTAACAACAAAATCACCTGTATCCAAAATATGACGACAAAGAGCGTGCATTTTATCGTTAGCGGCTTGGTTCACAATGATTTTATTGCCTTTTGAAAGCATCTTGTTCATGTAATAAAAGCATACAAGTGTCTCATCGTAGGTATAACCAGAGTTTATAATCGCCAAATCAAATCGGTCTTCTTGAAAATAGAAATCTGGCAACACCTGATCCGCTGGCTGTGGAACAATATCAGCCCATTCATCAAGCCCGTCACTATTAAGAAGATCCAATACAGATTGATCTTTATCACCAACAACCAAGGTAAATTGTGGCTCTTCCAAACTACCCAAAGCATCGATCAATGCTTTACTATTCTCATAACACCCGGCACCTATTTGCAATACTGATTGGGGTGCTGCTGTTTTTGTGGTGTTACGAACAAGTTCTAATGCTGATCCGGGTGTTTGATGAGCCATTGGGCTTCCTTTTCTAAAAGCGATAGTATGAGACCCACAATAGGGGCTGCCTACAAAAACGGAGAGTGTATCCTTGCTGTCGATTAGCTTCCATGAGTTTTCAAAAAATTTAGATAGATCTCAGCTAATTGATCTGGCTTTTCAATTAAACTACGTTGACCGCACTCCTCTAGCCAAACGAGTTTGCTATTCGGTATCATTGCCACTAACTTCAAAATCCATCTCTCATTACTAAAAACATCATTATCTGCTGCAACCACCAAAGTTTCCTGCTGTATCCCCCTTACCTGCGCCATCAGTAAAGGAAGTGATTCCATAGCCCCATTTATTAATGGTAATAACTTACCTTTATTTACAGTATCCATTACCTTTTTCATATAAAAGCGCTTAACAATTCCAGGTAACGTGGGTGGATCATAAAAAAGACTCATAAGATGTGCTTCGGCTTCTTGCATAGAATCAAAACCCACTTTAACCCTCTCCCATGCAGCTACATCACCTGTACGAATCCCGTCCAAATCTGGTGGATTGAACCATGCTAATGTGCTGACTATTCCCTGCTGCCCATGAGCAAAATAAGACGCAACAACCCCGCCGGTATCATGCCCAACAATATGAACATGCTTAACCCCAATTGCATCCATAAAATCACTAATCCAATTAGCAACATTATGCTTATCAATATCGCCCTCCGCTACATTCAAATTTAATGAAAGCCCCGGCACATCAGGGCTAATGACACGATAGCGCTCAGATACCTTGGTCATGAAAGTTCGCCACTGAACCTTTGACCCTCCTAACCCATGCAAGCACAGAACAACTTCGCCAGAGCCTGCTTCAAGATACTTCCACTCCTGCCCCTGAAAAGAGCAAGACTTTTCATTAACGCCACCTAAATATGCCGAGACATGTTTAGACAATAACTCAAACGATTTCGTGTTCCACGCCATATTTTTAGCAACGTCTAAAAGAATGATTCACTAGCAATATGAAAACAATCTTGACTAGTAAGCGGATATCCACAATAAAACTGCCATTTTACCTGCTTATCAAATAACCTGCCACGCTTTCAATCAATGACAAAACATACCCAACTGTCCAGCCTCCCTTTACAACCCCCTTCTACTCTTATAACAATATGTTACTACCCTCATATGCAATTCAATTGCGAGACATAAGCGTTTTTGTGATAAAATCGTGCGCCTATAGCTTAGCTACCTGTAAAACCACATCAAATACAATAATTTCAATAGCTTAGCATTAAATTTATTAAGCAAGGTTCTTACCTGATGTCTGAATTTCTGATTATTCTCGTCAGTACGATTTTGGTAAATAACTTCGTACT
>CAJXXT010000222.1 GCA_913063495.1 uncultured Gammaproteobacteria bacterium
GGTTGTCAGTTAGCGGGACTCAATACTACAGTGAAAGGCATCCGCGTAGCCCCTGCACGGTTAGGCCCATTCCCCGCTTGTACCACAGGAACGGTCACCGCCTTAATGAAACAAACACAGCGTTATCTTGAAAGTGTCGGTGTAACAGCAAAGACGAAATGGAAAAAACCCATCTTAATCAACGATTATTATGGAGAAGGTTACGGCGTTGCAACCCGCCCAGGGGAACTTGCACAGCTCACCATGTTAAAACAGGGGATTAAAGTCGAGCAAACCTATACCGCCAAAGCCGTCGCGGCATTTTTTGATGAGTTAGAAACCAATAACGGCAATGTGTTGTATTGGCACACCTATAACTCACAAGATATGGCACCGATAGTGGAAACGGTTCCGCATAAAGAACTGCCAGAAGAGTTACAAGCGTTTCTCGCCCGTTAAAACGTCGAAGTGTTAAAAACTGCAAATGGATGCAAGTGAAGATTGAACCGATGATAAATAGCGACTCTGCCATTGCCCTATTATGCTGCCCAACCTGTGGTGGCGATCTTCGGGCGCTCAATGATTCTTCTGGTAGCGCCGAAGCGTTACACTGCACCTCATGTCAGAGCCATTATCCCATTAACGACAACATCATTGATTTTGTGCCAGACTTTCAACCCAGCGAAGGCTTAGCGCAACGATTTATGGAAAGCCCTCTTGTAGTGGATGTATACGAATCATTCTTTCGACCCGCGTTCACCTCGCTTGGCTCAACAATAAAATATCAAGATGAAGATCAATGGTTAGATGCGCTGGACAACCAGCATGGCTTAACGCAAGTTGATGTCGTGTTAGACCTTGCTGCCGGAACCGGGCGTTATTCCAGAAAGATGATAGACAGATATCAACCCAAAACACTTATCGCCGCCGACCTTTCCATGCCGATGTTAAAAAAACATCAAGAGATTTCAAAAGGCTTGGGGTATGACGAGATGCTTTATATTCGAGCCGATGCACATCACTTACCTATCAAATCAGCCGTGGTAAACCGATTAAATTGTTTCGGCGCATTACATTTGTTCCCAGCCCCCGCCCAAGCGATTAAAGAGCTAGGCCGGGTCGCCGCAGATACGGCAGTGTTAAGTTGTCTAATAGCCTGTGAGCATCAAAGCCCCATAAAAAAACGCCTACAAGCGGCGTTTTCTCAATTAGCATCTTTTCACTTCTTTCAGCGCGACGTTTTACAGGAAGACCTTGAAAACGCCGGGTTTAAGCAGTTTGAAAACATGCAAAAACAAATGTTAATGATGTTTAGTGCGGTGAAGCCTACAAACTCTGATAACTAAACTCCACACCAAAGGTGCGTGGTGGCATGATGTTGAGGGCTACGCCAGTTGGGGAGAAATCCTGTTGGGCGTTTGAATATTCCTTATCCCCGATGTTACGTACAAATGCTGCGACTTCAAATGAGTCATCGATAAAGCGGTAAGAGGTGCGAAAGTCAAATAATGCATAAGAATCCTGGCTGGTAATGTCATCATTAAATGCCGTGAAGTACTCTTTATCCTGCCAATAAGTCGACAATAGATAGGTCATTTCACCATCCCCTAGTGAGTGGTGGAAGTCGATATCAAGGTTAACTTTAAACTCTGGCGTATGGTTGAGTTTGTTACCTTCTGCATCAACAGGGGTTAATGTCGGCGGAGTAGGGAAGGGGTTTGATTTACTACGTGCAGTAATAAAGCTATCGTATTCAGCATCGAGATAGGTAAAGCTACCCGTGATGTCTAGCATATTGTTAGGTACCACACTGAACTCGACTTCAAGCCCTAGAATGTTCGCTTCAGCAGCATTACCAATAACAATAGCGGGAATACCGTTAGCCTCTTCGAATGCTTGTACTTGAAGGTCTTCGTAATCGTAATAGAACAATGAAGTGTTTAAGCCTAGGGTGCCATCAAACCAAGAGGTTTTTGCACCCACTTCGTAGGAAGTAACGTATTCTGGTTCAAATGAATCCTTGGTTGTGAAGTTAAAACCACCACTTTTAAAGCCTTCGCTTATTGTTGAGTATAAAAATAAGTCGTCATTAACAATATATTCAATACCAATACGGGGAGTCATATCAGTCCAGCTTTTCGTTTCATCAGAGCTTTTTGATGAAAAGTGTTTCTCTTCCTGACTTATGCGTGAGCCAAGGGATAGGGATAGTGCATTGGTGAAGGAATACTGGGCATTAGCAAAGACGGCGCGAGATTCAGTTTGGGACTTTGCGTCAAAGGTGGCTGGAAATATAGGAGTACGGTCGAGCAAATTTACAACGGCATTGCTTTCTGCTTCTTCTCTGAACAGATACCCTCCGAAGACTAGCGTGTAGTTTTCACCTTCTTTTAAGAAGCGTAACTCATTAGAGACTTGTTGTTGGGTTTCATCAAAATAAGAGGCGCGAAAACTGGCCTCAGTCCAATCAGAGTCAATGAGCATTTCAACATGAGACGATCGGCGCGCGGGAATATAGGTGAGTGTTAGGTCATTCCCCAAATCCACATTGAGTTCCATCGATACGCCTTTTTGCGTGGACTTGTGATATGAAGGCGTGTTGGTGCTAATGGTATGAAAGTCACTGATAGTCTGTGGGCCAGCATCACCTTCAATGATGGTTTCTGCTGCGAAGCTTTGGTCTATCTTCTGGTATTCACTTTTGTACCCATGACCCTCTTCATCTGCTTCGGTGTAATCAACTCGTAAAATGACCTCAACGCCCTCGGAATCATCAATCCTAATAGCACCTCTCGCACCTCGGGTACCCTTGTCAGAAAGGTCATCCTCGGTACCTTTGTTTTCTACATAACCATCTCGGGCCTCTCGATTAATAGCAAGGTTTGCCGATATGCCTTTATTGATATCAAGATTTCCAAAAAGATTTAATTTCTGCTCACTAAAGCTGCCAAGCCCGACCTTTATTTTATAAAAGTTATCATGCTCAGGTGTTGCACTGATGACATTAATAGCACCGCCCGTACTGTTACGACCATACAGTACACCTTGCGGCCCCCTTAATACCTCAACCCTATCAACACCTAAAAAGTCTGAGAATAAAGATAAAGGGCGGGCAATATAAACACCATCAACATAAAGCGTAGAGCTTGGATCAGACCCAAGAAAGCTATTGTTACTACCAACACCACGGATATAAATATGTGCATAGTTGGAGTTCTGGCTAACACTTAATCCTGGCGTCACCCGCACCAAGTCCCTGACATTCTCAACACCGTGCCGACTCATATCTTCTTCCGAGTGCACCGTAATCGCAATCGGTGTTTCCTGTAAATTGGTTTCGCCAGTATGTGTCGCAGTCACAACAACCTCTTCCATGGTCTTTTCAGAATCTTCAGCGGGCTTGGATTCTGCGTGAGCAGCGGATACAGCAACAGATAACAAACAAAGGGGAAATAAGGACGAGAGACGACTCATGGAAGTGACCACCTGGTTTTTATTGTGAGCAATACCAGGAAAGTATAGCAACAACCAGGGAAAGTACCGGATTTTCTTTGCAGGTATGATGCAGGTCAGAGGCCGCGTTATAGCGATAAAACTAGCGATAAAACTAAGGAGACAACTTGCTTGGTAAAAACAATACTAACTCTGGAAAAAATATAATCAATAACACCATCAAGGCACTAATAACCACAAAAGGAGCGCAGCCTTTAAAGATTTCCCACAAGGGAATATCAGGGGTGACTTTTTGCATAATAAACACGTTAAGCCCAATAGGCGGAGTGATTAATGAAATCTCAATCATCAAGGTTAAAAACACCCCAAAGACAACGGTATCAATACCCATAGTATTCACCGCAGGCAAGACAAACGGTAAGGTTAATACCATCATGCCGTAAGAATCGAGAATGGCACCAAGAACAATATACATCACCATTAGGGCCAGTAAAAAACTAACGGGCGAAGTAAACCATTGATTCACTTGCTGAATAACCGTGTCGGTAAAATCTACTTGTACCAAAAAGCGACTCACCAGCATGCCACCGACAAATATCATAAACATGGTGCTACATAATCGACCAGTTTCAATTAGCGCCTCTCTCACCCATGCCCATTGAACACGCCTCATGAGAAGTGCCATTATCATAATCGTTACACTGCCTGCCGCGGCAGATTCGGTCGGAGAGAATGTGCCACTATAAATGCCCCCAAATACAACCGTGATGATAATCAGCGTAGGCAGTAATTTGGGTAATATGGCTAGTCGCTCTTTCATAGTGCTAGCTGCAGCGGCTGGGCCCAGTTCTGGGTTTAACCAGCAACGAATGCCAATATACAGACCAAATCCCAATGCCAACAATAAGCCTGGCAGCACTCCCGCCATAAAGAGCGCGCCGATGGATGTTTCTGACCAAATGCCATAAAACACCATAGGCAAACTGGGGGGAATTAAAATCGCAATGACGGAGGCAGAGGCAACACAACCGGCAGAAAACCCCTCGTCATAGCCATAACGTTTTACCTCTGGCATTGCGACTTGGCCAATGGTCGATACTGTTGCCAAGCTAGAGCCTGTAATGGCGCCAAAACCTGTAGCGGTATAAACCGTTGAAAGATTGATGCCACCGGGTAATCGACCAACCCAACGATACATTACCGCAAATAAATCCGCTGCAAAACCTGATCGATACGCCAGTTGTCCCATTAGTAAAAACAGGGGAAGATTTAATATAAGATAACCCGTCCCTACTTCCCATACCACCATGCTGAGCTGACTACCAGCAAAATCAAAACCTTCCGTTAGCGTTAAACCAATAAGAGCGGATGTGATCACAGCAATGGGAATCGGGATACCAATGATCACCGCCACTAGCATTACCGCCAGGATGAGCAGACCAAGAGAAAACGGATCGATCATTGAGTTAAGCTCGGTTTAAATATCTGCCTTAGTTGATCAATCGACCATACAGCCGCTAGAACCGACACCGTATAAGCAAAAGGCCAAAGAGGAACGGGTAACGTCACCATGCCATCATCATAAGCAAACATATCCTGCCCGGTAATGGCTGCTTGATAGCAAAGCAGGCCGCCGATAAAGGCACTTAATAGATTTGACAGGCGGTGTACCCAGGCCGCAACACCAGGAGGAAAAAAACGAGCAAACAAATCCACACGGATGAGTTCATTGCGTTGCGCACAATAAGGCAACCCCATTAAGAAAAATACCAATAATAACAATCCTAATAATTCATGAGACCAGGATAAGGCGCCTGCATTCAGGGAACGAATGGCCACATCTACGGTGACCAATATAACTATGGCGGGTAACAGTATGGTGGTAGCCGCCAATTCTAGAAGCCTAGTTAGGTCACTAGTTAGGTCACTTATCTTGTTTGCTAATGATCGAATGATACTCATGGATTGTAGGTGGAAATGATCCCCGTAACCGGTTGTTGTATCGCCAAATTCATTAGCGCATCATCCGTATAATTATTGTATTTTTGTTTTAATTGCTCAATATCCTTTAGTAGTGCCTCACAGTCTTTACCTTGTTTTTTGCAGGATGATATCCAAGGCGCTCGTGATTTAAGGCCAACACTATTCCACTCTGTTATTTCTTCTGGAGTCGGTGTAATAAGTTCAATGCCACGTTTGATATAAACCGCATTGGCTCTTCTGGAAAGGTCGCTAACGGCTTTTTTTGCGATAGACATCATTAGGGGTTGCTGAATACTGTATAACGTCGCTTTGTTCTGGGGTGATAAACTGTCAAAACTTTTACGATTAATACAAAGATCCACAGCCCCTCCGGCTATGTCTACCAGCGTCAGGTAATCGGCTTGTTCATAAAGTTTAAATGCAATAAAGGCGGGGTCGATACCGATAACTCCATCCACAATTCCCTGCTGTAGGGCGGTATAGGTTTCGGTGAAGGAAATGTTGATGGGGGTGTAACCATAGTATTTTGCCGTTTCGGCAGGAATACCGTGGGTAATCAGCTTTAAACCCTTTAAATCACCAATGTTGTGTACAGGTTTTTTTGTCAGAATTCTGGATGGTGCAGATGCCGCAGATGCACTGTAATACACGCCTTTGGCCTCAAATTCAGCAGCAAAATAACGTGGGGCCAATTCTGCCAATACACGGGTTGTCACTAAGGGGTTTTTTGCTGCCACCCCGTATTGCGTTAATGCTTTGGTGTATTCAAACCCGTTAGCTTCTAATGACCCGTAACACAGTGCGTAATCACTAATACCTCTACGCAGAGCTCGAAATGCCTCAAGTTGACCATGTAATACGCCGCCGCCGTATTCTTTATAAGAAAACTTGCCTTGGCTTCGGCGTACAAGTAAGTCCAGCCCTTGACGCATAATCGGCATTAAAGGGGAGACAGGGGGAGCGGGGTGAGAGAATTTCCAGGATGCAGACGTTGGAGAAGGGCTGGACTGAGGCACGGGGGCAGAGTACCAATCAACAAAGCTATCTGCGACAACGGGTTGCGTTAACATGACAAGTGAAGCTGTTACACTGACCAATATGCTTAGTCGACGACGGAATCTAGCAACTCTCAAACAGTACCCCTTGTGTTTTATTATTATTTTGGATAAACCAATGCCCGAAACGATACTCCATTAAAGAGAATGCATTAAAGACAATCCTTTAACTATACTCATAATAATGGTTTGATCAAATATCAGCAGATAATTGATAGGATTAAACAAATGTTAAGCAATTTGGTGCATGAATGAGCAATAATTCGGGGTCTCTGACGGCCGAAAAGATCTTCGATGTCGTATCTGGCTTCTTTTGGCACAATCAATACCGTGCGCTATGTGATTATCTAGAAGAAATGGGTGTGGATTCCATTGATTCCATTGTGGAAGGAATTGCTGACCCTCTTGGTTATGATCAATATCTGTGGATGAAAGTCATTGCCATATTGCAACAGGTTTCACCGGATGAGTTGGAGAAAAAAGGGTTACAAGAGGAGCCAAAAGGCATTCTTAAGCACACCGGCTTGCAGGAAACTTTTGATCATTTAACGTCTATTGCTGGCTCAAGTCCTAAGCAATTCTTACATTACACGCAGCTCGCTCAAGCAGAGCTAGAGCGCGTTGCGCAAAATTCCAGTGCGCCTGCAACCTATTACCTCGCCGCAGAGACGGCAAAAGCAAACGGTGAACTCAGTATTTATGCCTTGGCGCAAGAGCTACAGGGTGTTTACTGGAAAACTAAAGGACGTATGGAGTATGCCCACTTACATTTTGCTAATGCAGTGCAGGGGTACTCAAAGCGGGGGAATGACGACAAAGTACAGTTAATGGAATCAATACACGGTCACTCGTTATCATTTCGGCGACGGGCGATGAATGATTCCTCCCTAGATGATCTGTCGAATACGTCGAGCTGGCGATCATCCTCTACATCAACAATGTCCACACGCCGAGGCAGCAATGCGTTGGATAATATTAGCTACTTGAAGGTCGCTAACGCAATAGCAGAAGAAATAGACTTAAACGCACTCATGTTACAAATTATCCGTGTGGTGTTAGAAAATGTGGGTGCAGAGCAAGGTTTTTTGCTACTAAAACAAAACAATCACTACCAGCTTCATGCCCAGGCCGAGGCGAGTAGTGACGGTATCCATGTGAGGGAAGTGTTGGAGACTGAGGAAGACTCATCTCCGACTTTATTACCAAAAGACATTATTAATTATTGCGCACAAACCAAAAAGCCCGTGCTATTAGATAACGCTCAAGAAGATAGCCGCTTTGTTGGTGATGAATATCTTAAAAAACAGAAAGTAAAATCGTTAATTTGTTTTCCCATTATTCACAAAGATAATGCCCGCGCTATTTTTGTCTTGGTCAATAACGCCGTCTCCTCTGTTTTTACCCAGCAACATATACAGTTTATGACTACCTTAGCCCCGCAATTTGCAGTGTCGATAGAAAATGCGCTGCTGTATCAACAGCTAATGACGCTTAACAATGATTTAGAAAATACCATTAGCCATCGAACAGAAGAGCTAAAAGCAGCAAATGAAGAACTACAAGCATTTAGCTCATCAGTTTCCCATGACTTGAAAGCACCGTTACGTGCCATATCCGGGTTAAGCCTCGCGTTAAAAGAGGACTGTGCAGAAGAGTTGCCGGAAGAAGGTATGGATTACATTCAGCATGTTTGTGATGCGTCTGAGCGAATGGGACATATTATTGATGGCTTACTCATGTTGTCTCAGTCCACGCAAAGCACGCTCCAGTGGGATGAAGTCGATTTATCAGAACTCGTTAATGAAAAAGTGCGCTGGCTGCGTAACCTAGAGCCAGATCGTACAGTGGTTACCGAAGTACAAGCACATTGTGTAACTCATGGCGATGTGCAGTTATTACATCAAGTGATTGACAATTTATTATCCAATGCGTGGAAGTACAGCCACAAAAATCCCCAGGCGCATATTGAGTTTGGACAACAAAAAACGGAACGTAACCCCAATACATTTTTTGTTCGTGATAACGGCGCGGGTTTTGATGCCGCAAATGCGGATGAATTGTTTACACCTTTTCGGCGCTTTCATGCCGCCAGTGAATTTGAAGGAACCGGCATTGGGTTGGCAACAGTATCACGTATTATAAAACGCCACGGTGGGGATATTTGGGTTGACAGCGAAACGGGAAAAGGTGCAACGTTTTATTTTACACTAAGCCAGGCTGAATCGAATGATAACAATAACCAGGATGGTGAGAATCAGGATGGTGAGAATCAGAGCAAGTATTCTTGACGCTCTCAAATGATAATATTGTCATCAAAGAAACCTTGTATGACAGCGCTGTCACACGAGTGCAACGAGGGCTATATAACAAAAACTCCCCTGTTATTATTAAAACCACGGCGCAAGATGTACCTGATGAATCATTAGTAGGGCAATACAGCACCAGTTGCCTGGCACAAAATAAAGTTGATCATCCCTCAGTAAATAAAGTGATCAAAGAAATAGAGGAAGGTGTAGGACGAACACTTATTCTGGAAGATATTGGGGGTATCACATTTAAAGCATGGATAGATGCGACTAAAGCGAAATATCCATGCTGGCCGTTAGAAAGTCCGGCACTCTTTCATTCGTGGATGTTGCGTTTATTGCGTTGGAGTATTCAGTTAGCAGAAGGTATCAGCGCCTGCCATCAACAAAATATTATTCATAATGATATTAACCCTGCCAATGTGGTAGTGAATCCGTCAACAGATCAGGTGCAGTTAATTGATTTTGGCGCCGCTTTTCCCGATGGTTCTAATATTCATGAGTGGACGGTGGTGGAGCAACATCGAACCCTCACTTATATATCTCCTGAACAAACGGGACGGTTAAATCGAAATATTGATTATCGGTCTGATTATTATGCTTTGGGGGCAACCTTATATCAGTTGTTTAGCAGTCAACCTCCATTTGTTGCTCATGATTTAGCAGAATTGATTCACTGTCATATTGCACGACACCCTGTGCCGTTAGACCACGTTAATCCATTAATACCAGAATCTTTGTCAGCGTTGGTTGC
>CAJXXT010000223.1 GCA_913063495.1 uncultured Gammaproteobacteria bacterium
TTAATACTTCCGGGTAGTGGGTTCCATTCTTCTGGGGATTTTATGTAGTCGTCGGAGTCGTAGTTGATGACGCCGTCCCGGTCTAGGATGATTAGCTGTTGGTTCATAGGTGGTTTTTTCCTAGTGAGGGAGAATCTAAAAGTTTTAAGAATAGTTTGATGGTTATAGATTAGGAGGTTGGAATTGTAGCGGATCTATAAGTACGTAAAGTATGTCATATGTTATTCCAGAAAGCGCAAAAACTGCATCCCTGCAGGCTTGACTGCGGCGTCCTTGCCGCAGACATTTCTGGAATAACATATGACATACTTTACTCATTGCGAGCGTTTGGATTTATTGGGGTAGGTAGAATATAGTACCCACCAATTTGGCCGCTGGATTTTTTGTATAGTTTTACTGCAATACTGAAATATCTGCGATTTTCAAAAACAGTTGATGAAGTTGTTGAAGTAAAGCTAGGCGGTTATTTTTAACAGCTTCGTCTTCTACATTAACCATTACGTTATCAAAGAAGGCGTCAACGGGTTCTTTAAGCTCTGCAAGTGATGCCAACATGTTGTTGTAGTTGGGTTGGGAGCTATTTGCGTTATTACTATTGCTAAACTCTGCAGCTTTTTCAGCAATGATTGATGCAAGTAACTTTTCTTCATCGACGTTAAACAGCGCTTCCGATATTACTGGAAGTGGTGCCTTGTCTTCACGTTTGTTTAAGATGTTACCTACACGTTTATTTGCTGCAGCAAGAGCTTCGGATGCGGGTAATTCTTTAAAGGATTTTACGGCTTGGATTCGTTGATAAAAATCTAGTGGTGCAGTGGTATGAATACCAAGTACCGCTTTGATAATATCCGTGCTAACACCTTCTTCTTGGAACCATGCCATATATCGACCCTGCAAAAAGCCGAGGTAGTCTTTTTTGACATCGGTGTTGCTGAGTCTGTTACCGTAGAGTGATGCAGATTGTTCGAATAAATCTACAAGATCGAGTGGTAGTTCTTTGCCAATGATAATGCGAAGAACACCTAGGGCGGCCCGACGTAGGGCATAGGGATCTTTGTCACCCGTTGGTTTTTTTCCGATACCGAGGATACCAACAAGACTGTCGATTTTGTCGGCAATTGCCACGGATGCACCGGTTAATGAGGTGGGTAGTACGTCGCCGGAAAATCTTGGTTGGTATTGTTCGTTAAGTGCCAAACCAACTTCTTCTGGTTCTTGATCGTTGTTGGCGTAGTAGGTTCCCATGATGCCTTGTAGGTCAGGGAACTCTCCTACCATTTCTGTGGATAGATCGGCTTTACACAAAAGTCCGGCTCTTTCTGCCCAGGCTGAATTGCCGCCGATTTTTTCAGCAATGGTTTTGGCGAGCTGGCTAACGCGTTCAGATTTTTCTAGCAAGGTGCCAAGTTGGGCTTCGAATACAACTTTAGCTAATGGTTCGTTATGTTGTTCTAAGGTTTTCTTTTTGTCGGTTTCAAAAAAGAAACGGGCGTCTGCTAGTCGTGGACGTATTACACGTTCATTACCTTCGATAACCTGGATAGGGTCGTTGCTTTTGATATTGGCGACGGTAATAAAGTGAGGCAATATTTTTCCATTATCATCAAGGATGGGGAAATATTTTTGATGTTCTTGCATTGCACTGATAAGTGCTTCTTGAGGTACCTGTAAAAAGGAGTCTTCAAAATTACCCATTAGTGGTACAGGCCATTCAACTAAGCCAGTAACTTCATCGAGCAGGTCAGCATCGATGGATGCTTTTCCTGATGATGTTTTTGCTATGGTTTCAACACCCTCTTTGATTTGATTCTGGCGAAGGTTGTAGTCGGCAATAACAAAACGTTCGCTGAGTTGTTGTTCGTATTTTTCTGCAGATTCAATCGTGAAATTTTCAGGGCTGTGGAATCGGTGTCCCCTACTTTGGTTACTGGCTGTTTTTCCTAGGATGTTACAATCCAAAATGTTATTTCCAAATAACACCACTAACCAGTGAACAGGTCGAACAAATGCGTCTTTGTGTGCACCCCATGTCATTCTTTTGGGAATGGGAAGTTTGTTAAGAGATTGTTCGATAATACTCGGAACTAGTTCGGCAGTTTGTTTGCCTGCTTGAGTGGAACGATAGATTAACCAAGCACCTTTTTTAGTTTCTAAGGTTTCTAGTTCATCAAACGAGACACCACAAGAGCGCGCAAAACCTTCGGCCGCTTTACTTGGGTTTCCTTCTGCATCACGTGCTGCTTTTACCGCTGGACCTTTACGTTCTACAGACTTATCTTGTTGCTGTTCAACAAGGCCGGTAACTTTTACGGCGAGACGACGAGGTGTTGCATAAGGTGTTATTGCATCAAAGGTTAAACTGTGATGATCAAGGCCTGATCTAATGCCGTCAGAAAATGCTAGCATGAGTTTTTTTAATGCCTTTGGAGGAAGCTCTTCTGTTCCGAGTTCGATGAGTAAATCGTTACATCGTATGCTTTCGTTACTGGCTGACATGGTGATCTCTATTCGTTGTGTGGACTTGAGTTGACCTCGACGTTGAATCGTGGGAATTTGTCGAGTGTAATATCGAGTCGGTCAATTATTTCGCAGTGTTTTTTTCTGCATCTGCCGCTAGTTTTTCCAGAACGTTGGTTCGTAGGGGTTCTGGTGCAAGCGGGAATCCTAATTTATGGCGTGCCTCAAAGTAGGTTTCGGCAACAGCACGGGATAAACTGCGAACACGTAAAATATAACGTTGTCGTTCGGTAACGGAAATAGCGTGACGAGCATCCAATAGATTAAAGACATGGGATGCCTTTAATACATATTCGTAAGCGGGTAATGGAAGTTGTTGTTCTATTAATTTCTGGCTTTCTTTCTCGTAGTCATCAAATGCGGTAAACAGCATTTCAGTGTTGGCGTGCTCAAAGTTAAAGGTCGACATTTCAACTTCATTTTGATGGAAAACATCACCATAGGTAACGGTACCAAAAGGGCCTTTTGCCCATACCAAATCATAGATACTATCAACACCTTGTAGGTACATTGCGATGCGTTCTAAACCGTAGGTGATTTCACCAGTAACGGGGTAACAATCCAACCCTCCCACTTGCTGGAAGTAGGTAAACTGAGTGACTTCCATGCCGTTTAACCACACTTCCCAACCTAGCCCCCAAGCCCCCAACGTTGGAGATTCCCAGTTATCTTCAACAAAACGGATATCATGGGTTAATGGATCAATACCCAATTGGCGCAATGAGTCCAAATATAATTCTTGGATATTATCAGGTGATGGTTTGAGCATTACCTGAAATTGGTAATAATGTTGTAGTCGGTTAGGGTTTTCACCGTAACGGCCATCGGTAGGTCGACGGCATGGTTGAACGTATGCAGCACTCCAGGTTTCAGGTCCGATTGACCGTAAAAAAGTAGCGGGATGAAAGGTTCCTGCTCCAACTTCTAGGTCTAGCGGTTGAGTAATGACGCAGCCTTGTTTTGCCCAATACGTTTGAAGGGCAAAAATTAAACCTTGGAAGGTAGAAACATCAATATCTTGAGAGTTATCGCTCATAGTCATTCGTTATCCGACGAGGTGTTCAAATCATGCATGATATGCTATTGGTTCGATTGTGATATGCACAGAAAAGCCAATAGCAAAACGCGATATTATACCTGCTGCTAGTGGCCTTATATAGAGTCTACAAGCAAGAATTGGAAGTTATAGCGATACGTTGAAGGGGGTATTTGCGCTAATAGCCATATTCTTAGGTCTACTGAATAGTTACTATTATGGATGGAATTTTTAGTTTCAGTGTATGTAGGTAAGTACTCACTAAATTACTGCAGCTAGAGGGGAATTGTCAATGTAACTTTCGCTCCAGAAAGGTTGTTGCTTAGTTGAATTGAACCGGTGAGATCTGCTTCTTGATGAGATTGAATCAGCTTATTAGCAAAGAAGAGACCAAGCCCTGTAGATTGAGATTCAATGGAAATGGATCCTTGAGAGAAATCACCTTCTAATAACTCCTCGGGAAACCCCGGACCATTATCCTCAATGAACAAATAGAGGTATTGATCATCTTCTGTGGCCGAGAGTTTAATGTTTTTGGCACCGGCTTTAATGCTGTTATAAATGCAGGTATCAAGAATGATAAATAAAATACTGTTATCAAAAAAGCCACTGACATCTTCATCACAATCAAGAGTGAATTGTAAATTGTGTGCAGCAACCGTATAACTGTGTCTCGCTATGACCTCTTCTAAGAATTCTACTGCAAAATGCTGATCTACATTGACACAGAAATCATCGCTTAAGGATTTGTAACTGGCTAATACTCGAACCAGCTCGTTACCAACAAATTGAGATTCACTTTTAATTCGCTGTACTTGTAGTTGTTGTTTGTTGGATAAATCAATATCGGATAGAACATCATCCAATTCACCAAACATTAACCCCAATCGATTTTTTATTTCATGGATGGAGGCCGCAAGAAGCTCGCCTCTAATATCATTATTAGGCATCGCCGGTAATCTCTTCCCATTGAAATTTAAGTTGTTCAAGTGTTGGGTGACGAGGATCTGATTCTGGAAGGGATTCTAATTTCTTAAAGAGTTCATCACATTTTTGTGTTAAATGACGATCAGGTCGGCCTTTCTTAAACCGGCCGATGATAGATTTTAGAACACCCAGATAAATATCTTCATCGGCGTCTTTGAACGTGCATGCTCTTAAGTATAGATCTAATGCATCTTCGACATCTTCACGTAATAATAAATCCTCACCACGTTCTTTGACTAAAGCTAGGCGTTCATCTGGGCGGTTGTTTAGGAAAACTTCAATAATTTGAAAGTACTTAACTTGTAAACGTTTATTGCCGGCGATATCCGTTAATACCTGTTTGCCGTAGGTCATGGCATTATCTTCAGTTTCGAATTGAAGTTTTGTATTAAATATATCCAATCTATCATCCAGTGAAAGGTTGGCGGTCATTTCCATAACGGTATCTGCTACACGGTATGCAAGTTTACCCTCTTCTTCTTTTCCGGAGTTAATCAGTGTTTCGGCTTCTACTAATGAACATTTTAAGGATAAGATGGTAGTGAGTTCAAAATCGGTACGTGCAGATTCAATAAGGTTTAGTGCTTCAACGGTGCATAATTTTTTATCCCGCATACTGCCGTTTTTGATTTTTGGTTGTAAAGATTTTGCTAAACCAATAAACACCTCAGGTGTTTTAAAACAAGAGTTTTGCCCTAGCGCTACAGCTTTTCGGCAGGACTTCCACATTATTTCAATATCACCATTTTTTTCAGCAACTCGTGCAAGTGCCTGCTGTCTTCTAACGGATTTTGGTGACTGAGCAATAGCTTCCATTAATACTTTTTGTGCCGCTTTATATTTTCCCTGTTCTTCTAAAGATTTAGCTAGCCAATCTTGCGCTTCAACATATTTAGCTTTGGTTTTTGCCAAACTTTCTAATAAATTTTGAGCTTGTTCGTATTCTTTACAGAAGAAATGAACTTTAGCCATGCCCAAGATGGCCCAAGCGACCCGTTTTATTCCTAATACCGTTTCATAGATATCTTTGGCTTCTTCGAATCGCCCTTCTTTAATCAGTATTTTTCCTTTGATGCGGTACGCTGGCAAAGCAAATTTAGGGCGCTCCATCGCTAGTCGATTACAGGAATTAAGAGCGTCTTCTATATTTTCGTCATCAAGAGCAACGTTAATATCTTTATATATATCTTTGGTACGAATAATACGAACAAGACGGGTTTTAAGTAATTCCAAAGTAACGGGTTTTGCAATATAACCATCGGGTTCAAACTCTAAGGCACCCATAACCATATCTTGGGTTTGTGCAGCGGTAACCATAATAAAAACAGAGGATGGTTTTACCAAGTTATTAAAACGCACTTCTTCCAATATTTGCTGACCGTCTTTTCCTCGTCCCAGTTCATAGTCCGAGAAAACAAGGTCGTAAGTATTGTTACGAAGTTTCTTTAATGCATCTTCGCCGTTATTAACACTTTCGGTGTGTTGTACACCAATTGCACTTAACATGGACTTCATGGATGAACGCATTTCTGCCAAATCTTCTATGATCAGCACATTCATCTTGTGATAGGGAATTAACTTTAACGCCATGCGTGTCTCACAACAAAATCCAAATTACAGAAAAAACCATCTATATTCCTAAGTTTAGGAGTTTCTGACGAGGTTTCCAGTTGTTGTGAATGTGAGTTGGGATTTAGCTTAGTTGGGTTTTTGCGCAATTAAACTGGAAAGATCTCGATTACCTTGAGAAAGGTCGCCTTGATTGCTTAATTGATGGAATATTAGCGTGTCTAAGGCATCAAATAAATCGAGTAACTCATTGTTTTTAAGTAAGAATTTTGGGTTTGATGGTCCGTTTGAAGATTGTTTTTGCTGGTGGAAGGTTTGGTAAAACAGTAGCCCTCCTGGAGCCAAAGCTTCTATCATAGCGTGACAAAGGTCACGGTGGAGATAACAGGAAACAACAATAACGTCGAACTTGCCTTGAGAGATTGGGGTGGCATTTGTTGAATTGGCGGTAGAGGTAAGTATGGGATGTTTTTCCACATCTTGGCAATTAGCGGTAAGACCTGGCACATTTCGGTCGTTAAGCTGTTCGATGGCGACATCGGAAATATCTATCGCTTGAGTACTCAGACCGCGGTTTGCCAGAAAAATAGCATTACCACCGGTTCCACATGCGATGTCTATGGCTGAGCCATGAGTGGGTAGAAGGTAGTGATATTGTGATAACAGGGAACAAGGTTGGGGAAGGTTTGACGGTGTATCGCCGTCGAGCCCTTTGTTTTTGTATATGTGATTCCACTTTTCCTGTTGTGATCGTTTGGTCATGATATTTACGTTTAAAAATTGAGTTCTTCTGCGAGGCGTGATGCCTGCTGAGATAGGAATGTATCGATTTCTTGTTGCCGTTTAGGGCTGGGTTGGTGTTGTTGGGTATAATAGACCATTTCATTGGCCAACTGTGTTGCGCGGAATTTATCAATCGTATTTGTTGTGTGTTCGGCGATAGTAAATAAAGCTAACGCGGCCATGGCATATTGGGTTTGGTGTTGCTCAGAGTGGTAGGCATTACCCCATAACTGGGTTTCGAGCATTTTCTGATGGTTATTTTTGTGATCGATAGTGCTGCGAGTAAAACCATTGTCCCATGCCTGTTGTAGGTTGAGGCCTGAAAATGGGTTTTCTATTCTCGTTGCTACTTTTCCTAGGTGAGTGGTGGAAAGGAATTCTTGGCAACCTAGGTTATAGGCTATTTGTTCGGCTTGTTCGTGGCGTTGTAATTGTTGCGCGCTGTTTTCTTCTTCAAGGTTAGCGAGCATCATCTGAGTAGTTGCATCAGATACCCTAATTGCACGTTGGCTGCTGTGCTCAATTTGCATTTCAAGCAGGTCACTGGAGGATTCTATTGTTGAATATAACGGGTGTAAGTCTTCCGTTGTGCTAAATAGTGCTAGGTCTTGGTGGGGTGCTAGGTTCATAAGGCTATATTTTTAGAATCAGTCAAGCGTGAATTGAGAGTGTGGAGTCTATTGTATTGATTAACCGCAAAAAATCTATGATCTGTTGCTAAGTGTTGGGAACATAGCGGTGTGATTATTTTGTCGGAACCCGCTTCGGGAGCGAAGCGAGTGTGTTGATCCATTGATGAATTAAGGCACTGTCCAATTAAGGTGCTGTCTAATTAATAGTCAAAACAACCTTGCCCGTTGTGTTATTGGATTCAATTAGGGTAAATGCTTTTTCAGCTTCCGTGATAGGAAAGTGTGTATCGATAATAGGTTTGAGTTGTCCTGTTTCAAAGAGAGGCCAGACTTTTTCTGAAAGTTCTGCAATCAGGTGAGATTTATAATTGTCGTCTCGGCTTCTTAATGTGGATCCTATTACGCTTAGGCGTTTGACTAGTAGGCGTCCTAGGTCAATGGTGGATTTACGTCCAGCCATTATACCAATCATGACCATTCGACCGTCGGTATTGAGGCATCGAATATTATTTTCAAAGGAGTCTCCGCCAACCGGGTCTAAGATAACATTAACCCCTTTTCCGTGGGTCCAGGTTTTGATGTGTTCTTGAATATTGTCGTTGTGACGGTTAATTCCATCCGTTGCACCGAGTGAGCGACAGTAGTCGAGTTTTTCATCGGAGCCAACGGTGACGTAAATATTGTGCCCAAATTGGTGGCAGAGTTGTATGGCAGCGGTGCCAACACCGCTAGCCCCTGCATGACATAAGACACTTTCATTCGGTTGCAAGTTGGCTTCCATAAAAATGTTTAGCCAAGCCGTGGCAAATACTTCGGGCAGCGCGGCGGCTTGTTCAAAGCTGAATCCGCTAGGTATTGGGAGTACGTGGCTTGCGGCACAGACAACGGTTTCGGCGTAACCTCCTCCGGCAAGTAGTGCGCAGACTTTGTCACCGATTTTCCATTGGGTGACGTTTGTGCCAATGGAGGATATTTCTCCGGCACATTCTAGGCCTAGGATGTTGCTGGCTCCTGGTGGTGCTGGGTAGACTCCTTTGCGTTGCATGATATCGGCGCGGTTGACGGCGGTGGCTTTGACGTTGATGGCGACTTGGTTTGGTTGTAGTGGTGTGGTGTCGAGTGGGTTTTTGGTGTTTTGCCAGATTAGGTAGTTGTCGTCGGTGATGGTGATGGCTTTCATTGGGGGGGACCTATAATTGTTTCGTGTTGCTTTTTAGTGTGTTACGGATCTCTGAGTTCGTGCAGTATTTGATTCATGATTTCAGAAATCGCAGCTAGTACATCCCTGTATGCTTTCTTCGGCGTCCTTGCCTCAGATATTTCTGAAATCATGAATCAAATACTGCACTACTAGCAAGATTTAGAAAATATTTTGAGTAGTTAGAAGGTTTTAACCTTTGAATATGTGTGTCATGTACACCTTTACTGCTTGATCTTAATATCTTGTTTTAATAATTCTTCGCTATCTTTTAATATTTCGTAGCGGTCCCTTTCAAGCTCTGCGTAACGGACCCAGCGGTTGGCGAGTTCTTGGGTGTCGTTAAAGGTGCTGGCGCGGGTGAAGCTGTTGATGGCGTCTTCAAATTGGTGTTTTTGTAAGTAGGTTTGGCCAAGTAACACCCAGGCGCGTTGTTCTCTGCTGGAAAGGTGTTTATCCAGTGCTTGGGTGAATGCTTTGGCGGCTTCGTCCCAGCGGGCGAGTTGGTAGTAGGTGGTGGCGAGTTGGTAGTAGGTTTCGGCGTCGTTGGATAATTTGGCGGACTGCTTTAATGGGGGAATGGCTTTTTCAAACTCTTGTGCGGCGCGTAGGCAGTTGGATAATAATTTTAGGTTACGGCTGTTGGTTTTAATGATTTTTTCGTTGAGACCTTTTTGCATGACTTTTGCGGCTTTGTAGGGGACACCTTGTGCATAAAATAATGTGGTTAATGCTAGTAATAAACG
>CAJXXT010000224.1 GCA_913063495.1 uncultured Gammaproteobacteria bacterium
CAAAGTGACAAAAATATCATTGAAGCTCTAAGCTCATTGGTCGCCATCAGCATCGAAAACAACACTATGCTAGACCAACAACACAATCTATTAATCCGCCTGGCGAGCCAAAAAGAGTCTGCCCGGCTATTTGAAGCAATTCTGGACGAAGCCCAAACCATTTGCCAAGCCGAAGGTGGCACACTTTATCTATTAACCCAAAAAGATTATGGCCCTGCGCTAGAGTTTACTATTCTAAAAAATAAAAAACTGAATCTACACCTAGGGGGCACATCAGAAACCCCCATTTGTTTTGATGCGTTGCCGCTTTATATTTCAGACGGAACATCTAACAACGTACCTAACCATAAAAACATTGCAAGTTTTACCGCAATAACAAAACAGCTTGTTAATATACAAGATGCCTATGACAACCCTACTTTTGATTTTTCTGGAACACATGCCTTTGACCAGAAATCAAATTACCACTCCCATTCTTTTTTATCAGTACCATTAATTAATCACGCAAATGACGTGATTGGTGTTTTGCAGTTAGTTAACGCAATCGACCCTATATCTCACGAACCCTGTGTATTTGATGTCCATCTAGAGCCCATTATCAAAGCGTTAAGCACTTACGCAGCAATTGCTCTTGAAAATCAAATTTTATTACAAGACCACAAGAACTTACTCGATGCCTTTGTTCAATGTATTGCAAAAGCAATTGATGCGAAATCGCCCCATACCTCTGCCCACTGTCAGCGCGTACCCGTAATCACAGAACTACTAGCTCAAGCGACCTGTCATGACACAAAATATTTCCCCTCATTTTCTCTTGATGCCGATGGATGGTATGAATTAAGAGTTGCCTCTTGGCTGCATGACTGTGGAAAACTTTCCACCCCTGATTCCATTTTGGATAAATCCACCAAACTACACAGTCTCCGCGACGGTATAGAAAGCATCAATGCACACTTTGAGCTCATTAAACAGCAAGAATACTGCACTTATCTTGAACATTGCCTAGCGTATGGCAAGGACACAAATACAGAACAAATTTATCAAAACAAAATCACCCAACTTAATGACGATCAAACATTTATCAACCGAGCCAACAAGGGAACAGAACTGTTCTCTGATCAAGATAAGCTCAGAGTTCAGCGAATCTCCACTCTTACGTGGAAAGATTCCAGTGGTAACCAACACCCCTTACTATCCCCCGCTGACGTATCCAATCTCTGTATTAGTCGTGGAACATTAAATGACACTGAAAGAAATAAAATTAACGATCATATGCGTGTCACTATCGAAATGTTGAACTCGCTCCCATTCCCCAAACACCTTAAGAAGGTGCCCGAATATGCAGGTGGTCATCATGAAAAAATGGATGGAACGGGGTTTCCCAAACAACTAACCCGCGAACAAATGTCCGTACCCGCTCGCATCATGGCCATCGCCGATATTTTTGAAGCACTCACATCACAAGATCGTCCTTATAAAAAACCCATGCAAATTAGTCAGGCATTATCAATTTTGCAAAGCATGCGGGACAAGCAGCATATTGATCACGAACTCTACCAAGTATTTCTCAAAGAACGTGTATGGGAGCAATATGCACAACAACACCTTCACAAAGACCAGCTTGATATTATTGACGCCACGCCTTACCGCTGAGCCTTTCTATTAAGTATCAAACTTGTCGCAAAAAGAGCACTTAACAGCAACTCATTGTTCAACCAAGGATTTTTATTTATCAATCAATAAGTGATCGATTTACAGCCAAAAAAGCCAACTGAGTCACACTTTTAATACAAAAAAATACCACTTTTAGCCCCTTGGTTTATCCTAACTAAAGTTATATGCCAAATGGCACGTTCCTGTACTTTACCAGGTCAAGGTTACAAAGAGATAACTGATGGCGACGCGACAATATACTGAAAATAACACACAACCCAGCCACACAACCAAGACATCACTTTGGCTTGGTGTTTTGCTCATGGTTATCAGCTTTGCATCACTAGGTTTGGTGTTTTCATCCTTTCCTAATACAGCCTTTGCTAACATTAGCCCCCCTTCATCGGTTTCCAGTGGTAGCTTGGCCCAGCCGTACAACCTGAACACAACGTCCCATACAACAACGATCGCAGCCAGCATGACAAGTGCTCGACAACAATCCAAAGAACTCTCTGAACATTCTTCAAGTACAATCCCATCCCCTGCCCCTTTATCGCTAGTTGCATTGTTATTATTGGTATTGGCATCCGCTATACGCCGCCATCAAAACCAAACCTAACTATTTATATTACTGCTCTACTCCTCTATCCCTCTCGTCGCCTCTCTGTGCTCAAAAAATAGATACCGTAATCAGCGTCCATCGCGTAAAATCTCGAAAAACGTCTAAACTGACATTATGCAAGAGCTGATCGGAAAACATCCGAGACAGCACTCACGCAAAACAATAATTAAATAATACTAAAATAAGCTCATACACCGTGATTACAGATATCCTTTCCCACCCAGACTTATGGAAATACCTCAGCATTCCTGTTGTTGCCGCTATTGTTGGCTGGAGCACTAATTGGTTAGCTATTCAGCTCATGTTCGTGCCAAAGGAGTTTTTGGGTTATCAGCCACTACTCATCGGCTGGCAGGGCGTCATTCCTTCTAAAGCCGAAAAGATGGCCAAGGTTGTCGTTGAAAAAGGCCTCTCGGCATTGGCTAATGTTGCAGAGGTATACGGTGAAATTGATCGCGACCGGCTCGCCAAAGAGCTCGTTAAAATGATGGATCAACGTATTGTTGAGTATATTGACGAGTTAATGATCAAAGAAAATGCCACATTATGGGAGAACCTCCCCAACAATGTTCGCACCAATATCTATAAAAACGTCAGAAAGCAATTGCCGGATATGGCAAATACAATACTCGAAGACGTCGGTACCAACATTGACGACCTATTTGATTTAGAGGGTATGGTTGTTGAAAAACTCACAGCAAACAAAGAGCTTCTGAATCGAATTTTCCAAGAAGCCGGCGACAATGAATTTAAGTTTATTATCAAATCAGGAATCTATTTCGGTGGGTTATTTGGTCTAATCCAAATGGTAGTGTGGTATTTCTACCCATTATGGTGGATATTGCCATTATTCGGTTTATTGGTAGGTTATCTCACTAATGTTATTGCTCTGAAAGTGATATTTGAGCCATTAGAGCCCATCAAAATTGGACCCTACCGACTTCAAGGGCTGTTCCTAAAGCGTCAAGCAGAAGTGGCCAGAGTACTTTGTCGAATCACTACACAAGAAGTCATAACAATAAACAATATTCTACACGCGATGCTAACTGGCCCCAAATCCGACCGGGCAAAAAAGATGATCCAAGGCCACATCAGAAAATCCATTGATGAAACCACCAGTTGGGGAGTTATGGGTGTAGGAAACCCCTTAACGAAAGCTTTTATAGGCACCCAAAGTTATATCGATTTAAAGTATCGTGCCGCAGATATGGCACTGATTATCGCCAAAGACGAGCTCGCCCATAACCAAGCGTTCAGTGAGGGGCAACATGAGATCATTGAAAAACTGCTGCGAACCCGAATGGAGTCACTCTCTTCTTCTGAATTCCAAGAGATCCTCAGACCAGCGTTCAAGGAGGACGAATGGAAGTTGATCGGCATTGGCGCCATCCTAGGGTTAGCCGCAGGTTTTCTTCAATTATTCGCAGTTTTTGGCGGAGGCTAACAAAATGTAAACAAAGTTGCTTATAACGTTAAACGTAAGGTTTCCCCGTCGCTAAGACGCAATCAATCTAGATATTTTGTGCTTTGTAACACCTCCCTCAGCTTTCTTAGCTAAACTATTAAGGTTCCATAGCCTGTATTATCATATCCATTTTATGATGCACATAACTCCTAATAATCACCAACGATTGAGCCTATGCCTTATCAATTGTTACTACCGCGCATATTTCGACAACTTACCTTTGTAGCAGCGTGCCTATTTTGTGCTGTCACACAAGGTCAATCCGTTACCATCCAGAATGGAAAGCCACTACCGCTCACTCCATACTTAATGGTACTTGAAGATCCGTCCAACGCACTTACCTTCGAACAAATTACTCGACTAGCTTTTACGCCATTAGAAAAAAACATTCCTAAGCTCGGTAAACGTTCATCAACATGGTGGGCTAAGGCTACATTGATACTGCCTAAAACCGATAGCACCTGGTATATCCAAGTAAATTATCCACATATAAAATCTATTCACTTCTATTCGCTTAACGAACAAGGCACCTACGAAGAACTTCATTCAGGTTATGAAACGTTCACTCAAGAGAAACAATCCAATACCCAAGGCTTTGCTTTCCCTTTAACAGAACAAACAAACAATGAACAAACCGTATATTTTCAGATAACAAGTGATTCGCCCATTATCACCCCCATCTCTGTACTCGATGCTGATCACCTACTTTCTAACGAACGTATAAAGTCATACGCCCACGGTAGCTTTTACGGGATTTTTGTCGTCATGGGGTTATTTAACCTATTTATATTTTTCTCAACAAAAGATAAAAGTTACCTATTCTACGTTTTTTATATTATTTCCATTTTCCTTTTTACCCTTTCATCCGACGGTATTTTAAGAAAAATACTTCCCTTTGTTGACCCATCTAACATTACCTATGGGTGCAATATGATTATGGCCATGGGGCCAACAATATTTGGTGCACTCTTCTGCCAGAACTTTCTACATACCCGAGAACGTCAACCCATTATTCACAAAATATTCTGGGCTATCATTGTTTTATGCATCATCAATATTTTGTTAGTGCTAATTCTTCAACCGTACCCATTTCACTCGTCTGTTGTCGTATTAACCCTATTCATTATAGGCAATGCAATCACTGCGGGTGTGATTGCTCTGAAGCAACATTTATCCATTGCCCGCTACTTCCTCATTGCCTGGATCTGCCTAGTTATTGGCTCCGTTGTGTGGCTGCTCACATTAATGGGGATTATCCCATTTAACGAATATTCATCACTTTCCGCTCATACTGGTGCAGCGTTAGAAACCATCTTGCTCTCCATGGCTCTTGGTGATCGAATCAATCAAATACGTCGTGAAAATCAAAAAATAGAAGCGGCCGCGAAAGCGCAATTGGAGGAATCCAATCGCCTACTTGCAGGAAGCAACCATTTCAAAGATGAGTTTTTATCGGTCATAAGCCACGAGCTCCGCACTCCCATGAACGGTGTTTATGGTGCAACCGAACTCCTGGAATTCACTCATTTGGATGAAGAACAACAAGAACATATTCGTACCATCAAACGCTCAAGCAACGACATGTTAGGCATGGTCGAAGATATTCTTACCTTTACCCAAAGTGAGGCTGGAACATTATTTCAACAGAACGAACCAATTGAGCTTAACGCCCTGCTACAGCAACTATCAAAGAACTTAGATATGCGCTGCGCTGTACGTGGGATTATTTATAGCACCAACATTGACCCAAACATTCCTCCCATTATCAGCAGTGACAAAAATAAACTGGTCATCATTCTTTCGCATTTATTAGATAATGCTGTCAAATTTACCGAAAACGGCAACGTCACATTATCTGTAACCCCTAATCTATCCGCAAAAACGAACCCAAACAACGACGATGGTACCAGTACAATAGGTCTTCGCTTTTACATCGAAGATACAGGCTGTGGTGTTCCTACTGACCAGCAGCAGGCCATCTTTGAATCATTTAAACAAGTTGATAGCTCCCTAACTCGCCGACAAGGAGGTCTAGGAATAGGTCTTGCCTTATGCAAACGCGTGGTTGGCATTCTGCATGGAACACTCACATTTGATTCAACACCAGGCATAGGAACAAATGTGTCGGTCGACCTATCTGTCGGCATCCCCGAAAGCCAAGATGCACTCTCATTACAACCTGCTTCAACATCAACCGTCGCACCAGGAACCAGAGTACTCGTTGTCGAAGATAATTACGTTAATAAACTGGTTATTTCAGGCATTTTAAAGAAAATGGATCTTGCTGTATTTAGCTGTAACAATGGACAGGAAGCTGTTGATTTTGCCAATTACAATGAGGTGGATTTAATTTTAATGGACTGTCAAATGCCCGTTATGGACGGTTATGAAGCAACTCGCCTCATCAGAAAAACATCTGGGCCAATGGCTCAAGTCCCCATTATTGCCGTTACTGCCAATGCCAACCCAGGAGATCACTTACTTTGTCTAGAGGCAGGTATGAATGACTATCTTAAAAAACCCATCACTCATTCACTACTAGTAGAAAAAATAAATAAATGGTTTTAGGCCCCTCTTTTTAGGTACGCGGATCGAACGTTTAACCATGGATCTCAATCATTAGTAACACAAGGGATTTCAATAAAAATACTTGCGCCACCTAATACCGCAGAACGCCCAACACTCACTTTCCCTTGATATCCTGTCACTATATCTTGCACAACGGCCAACCCGATACCTTGCCCCTGCATTACAGTATCGACCCTAACACCTCGGTTTAACACTCGTTCTCCCACTTCCTCTGGGATACCTTGACCATCATCTTCAAACAACAAAACAGCCTGTTGCTGTTGCTCTCCCAACTTTAATGTTACTTTGACTTCTTGATCACAGTGTTTATAAGCGTTATCCAAAAGGTTTCCCATAATCTCTAAAAGGTCTCCTTCATCACCTATAAACTTTAATGCTTCTGCTTTCAGCCCTTCCCGCTCAATGGATGCGTGTACTTTTTTATCTCGGTATACCTTGTCGAGTGTTGAAAGTAATTTTTCGCAAGCAACATCAATGATCACAGCTTTACCTATTTTTACCGCACCCGATGATGCCACTGCGCGTTTTAATTGATATTCAACAATTTGATCCATTCGTTTTACTTGCGATTCAACCACCTCAGGCAACACATCAGCCGACTGAGTCAAACTGGTAGCACCACGTAAGACTGCCAATGGCGTTTTTAAACTATGAGCCAGGTCTCCAAGTGTATTTTTATAACGTTCACGTTGCCGGTGCTCATGAGCAACCAGCTGATTTAGGTTATTAACAACAGGTGATATTTCCAAAGGAAAACGCCCTTCTAGACGTTGACTTTCGCCTTTCTCAATCAACGCAACCTGCTGCGCCAACAAACGTAACGGAGACAAACCCCATTGCATGACCAACCATTGTGTTACCAACAAAATCAAACCCAATCCCAGCAACCACTTCCACAAAACATCTAAAAATGAAGTGAGCTGAGCCTGATAGCGCTCAACATCTTCCCTCACAACAAATGTGTAAGTACGTTCTATTCCTCCAGCACCTTCCCAAACGATACCTAATGCTAATTGATAAAATGTAGTGCCATCATCAAAAACCGTATCAAACTGAGTTCCCCCAGGAAGCAGCATTTCTACAGAAGAAAAATCTACCCCAAGTGAAGACCCTGATAACCAAACAGAGACTCGCTCTTCGTTTTCCTGTTTTTTATCAGGCTTCTGCCCACTAAGCACGGCACCATACAACCCTGAACTTAACGTGTTAAAACGGGGCTCCTGCAGTACCTCTGGCAGGTACAATAAATTATCAACTTCATTACCTGCGGTGAGCAGGCTATACAAATGCAGCTGTAATTGCTCTTGCGCACCTTGTTTTACGCTGTGAGTAAATGCTTGATGCAATCCCCACCCTGTACCCCCAAGAAACAGCACCAGAATGATAAGTGTTGAGCTAAATAGCCTTCCTCGCAAAGAAGTGAACATAAGATTATATTCCCTTATTGTTCATTTTTCGTTAGCGCAAAGCGATACCCTCGCCCTCGTAACGTTTCAATAGGCTTAACATTATTTTCAGGATCTAGCTTCTTACGCAAACGCCCCACAAACACCTCAATCACATTACTGTCCCGATCATAGTCCTGATCATAAATATGCTCAGTTAATATGGTTTTAGAAACAACTTCTCCAGGATGCAGCATCAGATACTCAATTACTTTGTATTCGTAACTGGTTAACTCTACTTGCTGGCCATTCAACTTGACCTGCTGAGCCACTGTATCCAACTCAATTGGCCCATAGATTACCGAAGGTTTTGCCAAACCCACAGCACGGCGAAGCAACGCATTAATCCGCGCCATCACCTCCTCTAAATGAAACGGTTTTACGACATAATCGTCACCTCCTGCTTCGAGCCCTTCAACTTTGTCTTGCCAATTACCTCTGGCAGTCAGTATTAATACTGGATAGTTATGATTTTCATCTCTCAAGCGCCGAATAAGATCAACACCGTTCAATTTAGGCAATCCCAAATCAACAATAGCCAAGTCATAAGGGTGCTCCCTTCCTAGAAATAAACCTTCTTCACCGTCAGATGCGACATCAACACTGTAACCCGCTTTTTCAAGTGTGTGCTTTAATTGCTCCTGTAGTGCGACCTCGTCTTCTACCACCAATAAGCGCAACGTAACCCCTCCTTATAACTTTGTGAAAAAACAGCCATTTCCTGATCAAGGTTCAAATACCTTTCCCGTTGAACCATCCACAAAGACATTTTTGACTCTACCCCCCGGTAAGAGCAGCTTTACCTTAAATACCTTCGGCCCTTTACTCTTAATCCGTTCTGCTTTTAGCACTTTTCCTGAATACTGTTTTTTTACACTTTTTACTGCTTGCTCCACATTAACCCCCGCAGACCACGCAGCATTGCTACTTGCAGTAATTAAAAAAACAATTATCAACAGGCATTGTTTAATCACAACGTACCTCACCCAATATATATGGTTATGAATTCTAGCAATAAGTTTACAACCTATCGCTACTGATCACCATCCAGGCTCAATATATAAACTCAGCTATCAGCAACCTTATTCCATCGGTTCAATCGATACTTTTAATCGTAGGGAACTGCCTGGGTCTTTTGCTGTTTCTGTCGTGTAAGTATGCCCGGCATAACGATACTTAACTTTGTAGCCGACCACCCGCTCCTCTTCTACCACGTCATAAACAGTACGACATCGTTGCTCCACCGCTTGATAACTATGGCCATGCCGCCCCTTTCGACTGAGATCATTACCAATCGTTGCTCCTAATACTGCTCCTGCCACGGCGCCAACACGCTTATTGCTTCGACCGTGGCCAACTTTGTTACCGATCGCAGCGCCAATAATCCCTCCCAATATGGTTCCTGTAGCAGATTGATTTCGTCGCTCTTGATACACAACGGGCTCATCCCAACATTGCTGCCTGGGTTCCTGGTGTCGAGATATCTCCATAATAGGATGCGACTCCAGCACCGTTCCAAATTCATAACGCGACGCCGACTCAGCTTGAATTGATGCTGCCAATAACAACCCTGTAGCTCCTAACAATATACGTATTTTCGTTTTCATTATCATGTCCTCGCGACTCTGTCGCCGATGGGTTAATCACTGATAATGTTAGAGTAACGCTCTCTAGCTGAAT
>CAJXXT010000225.1 GCA_913063495.1 uncultured Gammaproteobacteria bacterium
GGTTTTCTTTGACACACTGCCACTAACTTTAGCGCCGAGCTGCTGCAAATAACCCTTGGCTTGATCTCTTGCCATCAACGTCAACGTTCCAGTCAACACAAATGTTTTACCATCCAATGGCTTTTCTTGATCATGATCAACCTCAACTTCATCCCAACGAACACCCGCCGCAATCAAGGAGCTAACCACATCAACATTATGGGGCTGCTGAAAAAACTCAACAATATGGACAGCAACAATCGGCCCGACATCTGGAACTTGCTGCAATAGCTCTTGCTCAGCTTGCACCACCGCATCCAATTTACCGAAAAAGTTTGCCAAATTTAGTGCAGTTGCCTCCCCTACCTCTCGGATACCTAAACTGTATAAAAACCGTTGAAGACTGGTTTGCTTACTGACTTCCAACGCCTTCACAAGATTTTGCGCAGACTTCTCCCCCATACGCTCCATCTTCGAAACGGCTTCAACCGTTACATCAAACAAATCAGCCACAGTATTAATCAGCTTTTGATCCACCAACTGTTCAACTAGTTTATCACCAAGGCCATCTACATCCATGGCTTTACGAGAGGCAAAATGTTTAATTGCCTCCTTCACCTGAGCATGACAGAACAAACCACCGCTACAGCGCGCTACAGCCTCCCCTTCCTGCTGGGTAATAGCGGAGTCACACACGGGGCAGCTTGTTAGCATTTCTACCGGCAGTGCATTATCAGGACGCTTATCCAACAACACCTTAACCACTTTCGGTATCACATCACCCGCACGGTAAATAACCACTGCATCACCAACACGAATATCCATTCGCCTCACTTCATCCATGTTATGAAGCGTGGCATTACTCACAGTAACCCCTCCAACAAACACCGGTTCCAGTCGCGCAACTGGGGTTATCGCACCCGTTCGCCCCACCTGAAACTCAATGTCCAGAACGGTGGTTAGTTCTTCTTGAGCTGGGAATTTATGTGCCGTTGCCCAACGAGGCGCACGGGAAACAAAACCTAACATGCGTTGAAGTCTAAGGTCGTTAACCTTATAAACAATGCCATCAATGTCATAATCCAGTGCATCGCGCTTTGCGAGAATATCATCATGGTATTTGGAGCAAGCTTCTGCCCCAATATTCAATCGCACTTCAGGGTTAAGCTTTAACCCCCAGGCATTCAGTTGTTTGAGGGTTTCCAAATGCGTACCTGGCAATTCACCGCCGTCAACATAACCCACTGAATAACAGTACATATCTAAAGGGCGGGACGCAGTAATGCGTGAGTCTAACTGCCGTAAACTGCCTGCTGCTGCGTTTCTTGGGTTCACAAAGACCTTTTCACCGGCCGCTTCAGCCTTTGCATTTAATGCGTTAAAACCAGCCCTTGGCATTACCACCTCGCCCCGCACCTCCAGCGTACTAGGGTAACCTTCTCCTCGTAGCTTTAACGGTATCGATTCGATGGTACGAATGTTATGGGTAATATCCTCCCCGGTTTGTCCATCACCCCGTGTTGCAGCTTGTACGAGCAGACCATTCTCATACATCAAGCTAACAGCCAACCCGTCTAGTTTGGGCTCACAGACATATTCAAGCTCATCACCTCTTTCTAAACGCTCTTTGAGACGCTTATCAAACGCTAATAACTCTTCATGATTAAACACATTATCCAGCGATAACATGGGGACTTTGTGGGTAACCTGAGAAAACGCTTCCAGTGGTTTATCCCCAACCCGCTGAGTTGGGGAATCTGACGTAACCAAACCAGGGTTTTCTTGTTCTAACGTTTTCAGCTCTCGAAACACCCGGTCATATTCCGCATCTGGAACTTTGGGGTCATCCATCACGTAATAGTGATAGTTATAGTCTTGAAGGGTGTCTTTTAATACTTGAGCCTGGGATTGCTGTGTTGTCATAAATTGAAATGTCGACTATTTAAAATATGTAGTGAAAACAAAAAATCATAATACCGCAAACAAAGAAGGGGCGCATCTCAGCACCCCTTCTTTGTTTCCAAACGTCAATTAACTTCTCTGCGTCACTCGCTGAGATAAAAATTTGCGATCAAAGTCCAACACGCGCTGCCGGTAATGTTCAATCGTTTGCTGTGTCATTACACAATGATGCTCATCTTTCAGCTCACCATCCAATAATGAAACAATCTTACGACCACATTCCACCATCAACTCAAATGAATGCATAGAACGCTTAGGCCCAGGTAACTTCATAAACATACACACACCTGGTGTGCTGAATGAATCTAAGTTATCCAGATCAAAAAAGCCTGGCTCCACCACATTAGCAAGGCTGAACAACAATGGTCCTCGCCCAACATGCTGTTCAAAGCGATGATAAATATTCATTTCACCAAAACGGAAACCGCATGATGTTAGTGCCTTATCGAGCTCTACCCCCCCAAATACCTCACCAGAGCGGGCCATCAAATTAAGCACAATAACCTCCTCCAAACCGTCCACATTTAGAGGCATCTCGTCTTCTTGGTTATCCTGAGTCGCTGACTTTTCTGTGCGGACTTTCCTAGAAGGTGTTTTTGAGGACTTTCTCTGTTTTTTCCCATCATCATTTTCTCTGCAATGGGAGGCTAGCTTTTTCTCTTGCGCTGCTCGAGTAGATAGCAACATATCATCATCTTCAAACAGTACGTTTTGACTGTCGTTCTCCTGAGCCGTTTCAGGAGTAGCTGCCCCACCCTTATCGTCATCAGCAGAATCTCCCAAGGAATAGCGCCTTACGCCACCAATCCCATCATCATCAAAACTATCACCTTTTGTTGCAACAACGCCAAACTGCCCATCAGCCTCAACACTAGCTTTGGGCTCTATGAATTGAGGCTCCTGCTCAATAACGCTATCCGCTGAATCAACCTGAAAGCGGTCGTTTGCATACTCTTCTGAGTACGGTTCAGCGTCAGGCTCATCCACTGCGCCACCAAATCCAGGCTCTATACGCTGCTGAATACCCTCAGCACCTAATTCCGTTTGACGCGCACCGCCATTAGGCAACTCGCCATTATAGTAAGCACCACCCTCTTCGCAGCTCCCCCCCATTTCCGAGGGAAGACCAATTTCTCCCATACGAGAACGACGCATGCGGCGATAGCCGTCAAACAAAATTCCGGCGATCACAACAAACCCTACAATTATGAGTACGTTTCTTAAGTCGAACTCCATTGATACTACCCCCTCTTCATCCCTGTGGCTCCCCACAGGAAAACCAAACAGACTGTCTTGTAACCAACATAGAGCAAACTCAGGAAAAATAAAGCAAAGTGACGTCCTATTGTTAAAAAACTGTCATATTACTTTAGATTAGCCATTTTGCTCCTTCCAAATACTCTTTATAGAACGATGCTTACAACGCCGCTAACGCTGCTGCTTCTTCTACATCCACCGCAACTAATCGAGAGACACCAGGCTCATGCATGGTTACCCCCATTAACTGGTGGGCCATTTCCATCGCTATTTTGTTATGCGTAATGTAGATAAACTGTACGTGTTCTGACATTTCTTTTACCAAACGTGAATATCGACCCACGTTAGCATCATCCAAAGGAGCGTCTACTTCATCCAACATACAGAATGGAGCAGGATTCAATTGGAATATTGAGAACACCAATGCAATTGCCGTTAGCGCCTTCTCCCCACCGGACAGCAGGTGAATCGTGCTGTTTCGCTTACCAGGTGGTCGTGCCATGATGGCAACTCCCGTATCAAGCAAGTCATCACCAGTAAGCTCTAAGTACGCATGACCACCCCCAAACACTTTCGGGAATAAGTTTTGTAACCCCTTATTCACCTTGTCGAAGGTTTCTTTAAATCGTGTACGTGTTTCGCGATCAATTTTACGAATAGCGTTTTCTAGAATTTCCAACGCTTTCATCAAGTCATCGTTCTGTGCATCGAGATAATTCTTTCGCTCCGACTGCGATTTAAACTCATCAATTGCCGCCAAGTTAATGGCTCCCAAACGGGATATGCGATTAGCAATGCGCTCAAGATCACCGTTCCATTTTTCTTCGTTAGCATCATCAGGCAACTCACTAACAATGCTATTCAGATCAAATTCGGCTTCTTTTAATTGCTCCTCTAGCGAATTACGCTGTACCTGCAGCCCCTGCCATTCAATACGATGACGCTCAAGCTCGGTTCGAACACTTTGCGAGGACTGTTCTGACTCACCGCGTTTTTTCTCAAACACGCGCAATTCATGTTCACATGTTTCTAGCGCTTTTCGTGAGCTAGACAGCTCTTCTTCTACGTTTAATCGAAGTTCTAACTTTTCTTCCAATTCAGCCTGCAACTCCACAAAAGGGTCATCCCCTTGGCTTAATTGCGCTTCAATGGTGGCTCTTTTCTCAGCCAAGGTTTTAAGTTGGCTCTGTAACCGTTCAATACCTTGCTTTGTTGAATCCAGCTGTGTTCGTGTTGATCGAGCATCCGATGCAAGTTGATGGGTTTTATCTTTATCTTCTCGCGCCTTTTGACGCACGGCCTCAATATCATTTCGATTTGCATCACGCTTAGCAAGCAACTGTTCACGTCGCTCAGTATCTTGCTCCATGGCATCCAGAGCATCTTGCCAAACCAGACGTGACTCACTGATATTTTCTTGCTCTTGCCCTTGTTGCTCCTCACACTCAGCCAACTCACCACTGATACGCTCTCGGCGCATAGAAAACTGCTCTAAGCGTACCTGTTTCGCACTCAACTGTGCTTTGGCATCGGCATTATTGCGGGTGAATTCACTCAGTGCTCGTTGCGCCTCTTCTCGCTGACGCTCGATATCTCTCAGTAACTCTCGACCACCAAGAATTTGATCCGATAGCACCTCAACTCGCGCCTCCTCAGTTTCAAGTTTACTGGTCACTTCTTCCAGGGCTTGTTGGCGCTTTAGTACACTATCTTGCTGGTTCTCATCTTTAGCGACTCGAATCCAGTTACGCCCAATCCAAAGCCCTTCTGGCGTAATTAGGGACTCACCCGCTGATAATGACGAACGAGACGACAAGGCATCGTTTAAGCTTTTAGCGCAGTACACACCAGCCACAAGATTCTGCGCTGAGGACTCCCCGCTTATTTTGGATGCTAATGCCGTTAAACCGCCTGTTGCCGATACATCAACCGTAACACTGGTATCCACGAAGGACACTGCGCCGTGCTCAAGACTGTCAATAACAGTAGCTACAGAATCCAAATCATCCACACAAACTGCCTGTAGATAGTCTCCCAATACCGTTTCTACTGCTTTTTCCCAGCCATCTTCCGCTTTTATAGATTGAGCGACTCGTGCATTGTTATCAAACCGATGCTTGGCCAACCAATCCACCAGGTCAGATTCGCCCATTGCGGCCTGTTGTAATGCCTCTAACGATGCATGACGACCCTTTAAGGCCTGCAATTCACCTTTGGCAACGTCCAAATCATTGTTGATTTGGTTATTGTCATCTCGCTTGCGATTTATCTCATCAACTAAGTCAGATGCGCGACTCTGTAAGTCTTCATGACGAAGATCAGCTTCAGACACTCGCTCTTCTAATGCTGCAACTTCTTCTTCTAATGGACCAGATGTTAATGTGCCTTGCTCCATTTTTAGACGTTCAATACGATCCCGCAAACGCTCGATTGATTGCTCTAAGTGCTGGATGCGAGACTGCTCTACCTGAGCACGCTGTCGTGGTTCACTGGCCTTTTGATTAAAATCATCCCATTCTGACTGCCACTCTTGCATAGCATCCTCAGCAATTGCCAAGGCTTCTGATGAGGCATCCGACTGGGCTTCAATCAATTCCAATTCAGGTTCTACTTCTAACAAACGTTCGGATAACTCTTCTGCTTGATGCTGATCCAGCGCTAGGTTCTCTTCCGACTCTTTACACGAATCAATGGTTTCTTGTAAATCCGTTCGTAACTGGGAACCACGTTCTTTCTGATGCTGAATACTTTGCTCAATACGGGCTATATCTGCCCCTAAGCTATAGAAGCGACTTTGCACTTCATTCATTTTATCATTCAGCTCAGTATGCTGGTCTCGCTGTGTTTCAATACCGGTATCATGAGAACGCTGATCCGCAATAAAGGCTTCTAGTTTGACCTCTAGATCTCTAATTTTGGTTTCACGCTCAACAACCTGCCCATCCACGGCTTTCCAGCGTAACGCTTGTTGCTGAGCTTTTAATAGGCGTTCTTCTTCTTTGTATTGTTTATACTTCTCAGCAGACTGCGCCTGGCGCTCTAGATGCTGAAGCTGTCGACCTAGCTCTTCCCGTAAGTCCTCTAACCGTTCCAAGTTCTCCCGGGTGCGGCGCATACGGTTTTCAGTTTCTTTACGGCGCTCTTTGTACTTAGAGATACCCGCAGCCTCTTCCACATACACTCGAAGCTCTTCGGGCTTAGATTCGATTAAACGTGAAATCATGCCTTGTTCGATAATGGCGTAACTACGTGGCCCAAGCCCTGTGCCCAAAAATATGTCGGTAATATCTTTACGACGGCATTTGGTACCATTTAGGTAATAATTTGACTGGCCGTCGCGGCTAACCAATCGACGAATAGAAATCTCTGCAAAACCCGCGTATTCCCCGCCCAAGCTGGCATCCGTGTTATCAAATACAAGTTCAACGGTACATTGTGTCGTAGGTTTTCGTGAGTTTGAACCGTTAAAAATAACATCTGTCATGGATTCACCACGAAGATGCTTCGCAGAGCTCTCTCCCATTACCCAACGCACGGCATCAATGGTATTCGATTTCCCGCACCCATTGGGCCCTACAATACAAGAAAGGTTCTGCGGAAAGGAGACAGTTGTAGGATCTACAAATGACTTAAATCCCGCTAACTTAATACACTTTAAACGCATGAAAGATTGTGCTCCATCAACTGCGCGGCAATCGGCCCGTAGTTAATTAGATGTTTTACTAACCAACATTAATTTTGTTTTGCCTTTGCTTATTTATCAACCAAGGGCACGTCTATTTTGAACCGAGCATTCTAGCGGTTTTTTATTCCAGGAACGAGTAGTAGCCGGAAAATAACCACATTTTAGGAACAAATAAAATCTGATGGACGGGAAACAAACACTATCTTTCGTTTAGGTGCATTGAATCATCGGTGTAATGGCGGGTCTCAGTATGCTACCGTGCCAATTTGCGGCAATTATCAAACCATTTGTTGCCACTGTCATCGCCTCCTTGGACTCATTTGAGTATTGAAAAATACTATAGGAACACCCTATGATTAAACCGCTCAGCAATGGAATCACTCTTATCTTTAGAGGGTTTGAGGTTGCGAAAAAGCCTAACATTCGCCCTTACATGATTGTTCCACTCATTGTAAATATTTTACTTTTTTCTGTTGCAGGTTACTTTGCCGTTGACCTTATTAATGATGCCTTGTCAGGCTTAGATGATACCGTTGACCTTTGGTCTTGGCTCGATTGGTTGGAGCCAGTGATCAATACCATCGCTAGCACGCTAAAATGGGTACTACTGATTGCGGCTATTTTGCTCATTCTCTTTATTGCAGGTTCCGTGTTCACCATGATCACACATATGTTGGTCAGCCCATTTATCGGTGTACTCGCAGAAAAAGTAGAAAAGGATCTTCACGAAACAAGTTACCCCTCTCACACTGTAATGCAAATTGCGGGACGTACGATTAAGCGAGAATTCACCAAGCTCAAGTACTGGATAACCCGTGCGTTGGGGTTATTTGTTGTCACCATTATCTTGAGCTTTATTCCCGTGGTTCAAATGATCTCCCCAGTGTTGTGGTATTTATTTGGAGCTTGGATTTTGGCTCTTCAATACATTGATGTTCCAGCAGACAACAATGGGAAAAGCTTCGAGGAGGTTTTGGGGTTGATGCAAAAAAATCGAGCTCAGGTGATGGGGTTTGGTGGGGCGACGCTGTTATTAACGTCAATCCCCATTATAAATTTGGTAATTATCCCTATCGCGGTTGCTGGCGGGGTAATCTTTTGGGTAGAGAAGATGTCAGATAACCGCTAATAGCGGTTATCTTTTGCTGCTGCAAGCTTTTTGGCTTTATCCAAAGAGTCTTGCACCTCTGGCGGCATATATTCTTCATCATGTTTCGCCAATACTTCATCAGCAACAACAACGCCTGACTCCGTTAACTTACCATTAGCAATAATACCTTGGCCCTCTCGAAATAGGTCCGGCAAAATACCGTCATATTGAATAGTGAGTGACTCAACATTATCCGTCACATCAAACCTCACATCCAATTGCTCACCACGTTTTAATGAACCCGCAACCACCAACCCCCCCACACGAATACGTCTATTGAGCGGCGCTTTACCGGCTGCTACATCCGTTGGTGAGAAATACAAGTTAATATTCTCCTGCAGGGCAACTCCCATAAAAGTCGCTGCAACACTAACACCGGCAACAATACCGAGAACAATAATAAGTCGCTGTTTACGTTTTGGATTCATTTTGTGTTTTCTCCCGCCTAACCTTTCGTCGAATCGTTTGTTTTATCTGCTTATTACGCATAATTGGCGCAACTATATTGGCAACAACAATAACAAGTGTTAGCCCGTAGGCCGCCCATACATAGGAGCCGTGGCACCGTATATCACCGATAGGTGCCATGTAACACATGGTCATGAAGTCATTAAAATTCTCATACGCCATCGGTTTATTCCACCATTACCAGTTGTTTAACCCATTTACTGCGCTGCTCTCGCTCTAATACTTCAGCGCGGGAGGCCACCACAACTAATACCGAAAATAAAAAGTAAAAACCAAAAATACACATCAATAGGGGTGTCAGCATTTCTGCTGGCATAGCCGCGCCTTCAGTCACCTTTATGGAAGCGGTTTGGTGTAAGGTATTCCACCACTCGACGGAGTACTTAATAATAGGAAGGTTTACTACACCAACAATGGACAACAGTGCAGTGGCTTTTGCTGCAGATTGTGCACTTTCAAAGGCATTATTCAGCGCAATCACCCCCATATACAAAAAGAACAACACCAACATGGACGTTAACCTTGCATCCCACACCCACCAGGTTCCCCATGTCGGCTTCCCCCAGATAGAACCCGTTAATAGACACAACAGTGTAAACGAGGCTCCGATAGGCGCGCAGCATTTGGCAACAATTTCTGCCATTTTCATTTTCCAGATCAGACCTATGGCACCCGCTAGCGCCATCATTACGTAGGCTGACATTGCAACACTGGCCGCTGGCACATGGATAAACATAATGCGATAACTATGCCCCTGCTCTTCATCTATAGGGGCAAAGCCTAATCCCAAGATAACGCCAGGTATCAGTAAAACAACCGTAAATCCAATTAACCAAGGCAACATTTTGCTGGTTAATTCATAGAAGTATTTCGGTGTACCAAACTTGTGATAGTACAGTTTTAT
>CAJXXT010000226.1 GCA_913063495.1 uncultured Gammaproteobacteria bacterium
TGGAAAAGGGGGTGTAGCATGGCTAGACGAGTTGGCGTAATTGGGGTTGGCAACACTCCATATACCAGTGCAAAAAGGGAAACACGGGAACGGTCGGAAATCGGAAGAGCTTGTATAAAGAACGCCATCGATTTTGTTGGCAACGGTTTGACGTTGTCGGATATTGATGCGGTTTATTATACAACGGTTGATGGTTTTGAGGGTACGCAGAGACCAGATAGAACAATGGATTGTTTGGCCAAAGGAACCAATGCGCCGGTGTATTTTGTGAATACCGGAGGCACCTCGGGCGGTAGTACCATTAAAGACGCCTATCGAGCCGTGGCTTCTGGGTTATACGATATTGTTGTGGTGTATGGAGCGGGCTCATTAATTGCCACCAAAAATGCCCAACAAATTCTCAACAGTGCATCTCCACCTTTAATTGAAAGTAAAAGTGGTATTGGTGCGATTCACATTGGCGGCTTTTATTTAAATAAATATAAGTCGGATTATGGAATAACTGATTTGGATTTTGCTACGGTGGCTGCAAAAAGCCACAAACATGCAAAGAACAACCCTTTTGCACATATTAGAAAAGGCTATACCGTGGATGAGGTGTTGGCTTCGCCTATGCTTGTTTCTCCCATCCGTATGCTTGAGGTTTGCCCTGTTTCTTCTGGTGCTTGCAGCATGATTTTGGTCTCTGAGGAAAAAGCGAAAGAGCTTTCAGAGACACCGGTATGGATCAAAGCGGCCAGCAGCATTACTAACTCATTTACAACGGCTTATCGAGAGTTCAATGGGTTCGAAATGTTAGAAGTTTTAGCCAATCGAATTTATGAGAAGGCCGGTATTAAAAACCCTCTTGAGGAAATTGATTACGCAGAGGTCTTTAACCCATTCGCAGGATTTGAATTGCTTGAATATGAAGCCCTTGGGTTTTGCGGTAAAGGAGAGGCTCCACATATTCTCCATGACGGTATAACAGACCTGGGTGGGAAACTGCCTGTCAATTTGTCGGGAAGTACTCTTTGTACCAACTCCGGTGTTGCGGCATCACTTACCCGACAGGCTGAAACCTGTTTGCAATTGATGGGTAAAGTTGAAGGAGGAAGGCAAGTGGAAAATGCCAGGCTTGGGCTTGCACATACCTGGGGTGGCAATATGGGACAGTTTGATACCTTGACGTTGTTTGAGAGAGACTAAGGAGAATTCACTATGACAGAATTAAAGGCAAACCTTCAATGGAATCTCCATTGCGACTTTTCACAGCCTCAGGGCGAGCTGTATAGCCAATTTATGAGCGCCCTCAAAGATAAAATATTTTTGGGTACCAAAATTGGAGAAAAGAGCTATTTTCCAGTGAAACAATTTTGTAGCACGACCTATCAAGAGCCTGAAAAGGTACTCGAGTCTGATGGCTTTGGTGTTGTTGAATCGTTCACTATTTACAATAAAAAGCCATCGCGTGTCGCGTTTCCCGGTGCGGATATAGCGGTGGAGGCGCCGTATATTGTTGCTGCTATAAGCGTTCATAATTCAAGTCAAAGTTTTTTTCATTTTCTTTCGGGTGTTGATATCGATAATCCGTTGGCTATTTTAGAAAGTATTAAAGCTGGCTTAGAAGTGAGACCTGTTTGGGCTGAGAATCGTCAGGGAAATATCCTGGACATTCTCTACTTTGAACCTGTTTCATCGTCAAATTAAACGTTTTGCAAAATAGAAGTTTTCCAGAGGAATAATCATGGAATCAATTGAAAATCAAAAGGTCGACTATTCTTGGGATATACCTTATAGCGCTGTATTAGGTGAAACCTACGCGGTATTTATGAAGGGTATGAAAGACAAAAAAATCATGGGGAATGAGTGCAAGAGCTGTAAAGGCGTGCATTTTCCAGCTAAACCTTTTTGTGAAAAGTGCTTTGAAGCCTGCGAGGAATGGGTAGAGCTTGATGGTGCTGCAACACTGGTGACCTACGCCGTGTGTTATATACCGATGCCTCATTTACCGAAGCCTCCTTCTATTACGGGCATTATTAACTTTAGGGGGAGTATTCTTAATTTTGTTCACAACGTTGGGGGTATCGATGTATCTGACCCCAGCAAAGTGGAAGAGCAGTTAACGGTGGGCATGAAGCTTAAACCGGTGTGGAAGGATGTGCGCGAAGGTGACATGTTTGATATTGACTACTTTGAACCTGCGTAAAGTGAATCTGTTTAACGTTGAGTGGCAATTAAACATTGTCACTCACTGAATTTATTGTTTGGAGAAAATAATGACTAGCACTGTAACCTATAAAATAGACGATGAAATCGCCGTTGTTACGATGAACAACCCACCGGCAAACCAGTTTTCAGAAGCACTTATCAATGATTTTATTTCGGCATTCGAACACTTGCATGAAGAAAAGCTGCGCGTGGTCGTGTTGACGGGCACCAATCAGTTTTTTCAGGCCGGTGTTGATATCAGCATGCTGGGTAATGTGAAAACAAAAGAGAAGGGGCTTGAATTCTGTCTCCAGTGTCAAAAAATCACTAATCTTGTTGCCACCATGCCTTGCCCGGTGATTGCAATGGTTAACGGCGTGGCTCTGGGGGGCGGAAGTGAATTGATCGCTGCCTGTGATATTCGCGTTGCTTCAAAAGATGCGAAGTTCGGGTTGCCTGAAGTGGGTTGGGGCGTTTATCCAGGAGCTGGTGGTACCAAGCGTATTCCAGCGTTAATCGGCCCGGGAAAAGCCAAGATGTTAATGTTTTCTGGTAAGACGCTTACTGCAGATGAAGCCCTCGAAATCGGATTGGTCGATGAAGTGGTAGAAGCAGACTCACTATTGGATAACACCATGACATTGGCAGCGATCATTGCGCGCCAAAGCCCTTCGGCTGTACGTGGAGTGAAAATGGCGATAGATAAAGGGCTGCATGTCAGTCTTGAAGAGGCGCTGGAAATCGAACGTGATGGTCTAGGTGAGCTGGTTAAAACGGGCGATCTTCTTGAAGGTTCTGCGGCCTTTGCTGAAAGACGCAAGCCTGTTTATGAAGTGAAGTAGGTTTGAAGGTAGTGTTGGTTTTCCGCCAACTATTATTCTAGAAATTATGTTTTTACAACTTGAAGTTAGGAGTATCTTATGAAAACTATTGGAATTGTAGGGGGCGGAATTACTGGGTTAACGTGTGCCTATAAACTACAAAATGAATTTGAGGTAACACTGTTTGAGAAAGACTGTAATCTAGGGGGGCAGGCACAGACTGCGGAGGTCAACGGCATAACGGTTGAACATGCTGTAGCGGTGGTGGCAGAGCTTACCTATGTTGAATTTTTTAAGATAATGAAAGAAATAGGATTTGATGAATTCAAACCCTATGCACTTAATGGTCTGCATGTGCACGATCGTACAAAAATCGTATATTATCTCGATACGAACCTTCGTAGACTCAGTAGCTTGTTGCCCAAGTATTTAAAAGACAAGCCGTTGGGTATTTTTAATACGTTGCAACTGGTACCTTTTTTTAATCGACTGTACGCGGATTATCGAAAAGGTGATCTTGACGACGTATTGATTCTGGATGCTTATACAAAGTACCCAGGTTACGAAACACTTGTCTCCACGGTGTTAACTATATTAAGCCTTATTACATCGGTGCAGGTAAAAAATACTACGGTAGCACATGTGCTAAATTTCGTTTTCGATTTTGAAAACAATAAGGAATATACCAACCCTCTGATGCAGTTAATAAAACTATTTAACGATGTATCGGTTCCTGAAGGTGGTGTTGGGGCTTATATCGATAAGCTTAGAGGGTTGACCAAGGCTGAGTTTGTAACGAATACTGAAGTCATTAACGTGAGGCGAAATCCAGATTCTACTGTCACTGTGTGCACAGCAGATGATGCTGAAGTTACGTTCGATACAGTAATTATTGCCGCCCAGCCCTTCCAAGTGGATGCGTTTCTAGAGTATAAAAATGATGAAGAACAGGAGGGGTTTTCTCGTTTGGCGGAGCTAATAACGCACTCAATGGTAACCAATCATACGGATGGGGGCATCCTTCATGGCGTGGAATCAACTGATGGTTTTGTCGACTTTCGACTTGATTATCATGAAAATGCCTCGCAAACCACCATTGCCAGAGAGGGTTATTTCTATACAGCCCAAACTCTTCCTGAAAGTTTTAAGCACAACGGCTGTGATGGGGGAATATTTTCTGATACCGGTGTGACTCCCGATAACTATTCAATAGATAACGAAAAAATCCTAACTCAGCATTTTCATGCGGTGCAACATATGACACCGGAAACCGCGGTGATTCTAAATGACATTGCTGAATGCAGCGGTGAAGATAACCTGCATTTTGCCTGTTCAGCACTGAGTAAATACCCAACTTCACAAGAAGGTGGCGTAAGATCAGCGCTGAGTGTGGTGAAGAAACTGCTAGCAGTGTAAAGGGTTGGAATAGCCTATTCGGTTATTCCAAGCATACCTTTGCGTAACTTCTCATTTTTATGGGAGGGTTTGTCAATAATCCAGATACCAAATAGTGCTTTTTTAAGATCAAGACCTTCCTGTGTGACAATGAATTTTTTGTTCTTATAAAAACTGGTTCCTTTGTTTGGTTCATACACGATGTTAAAAACGTCTCCTTTGCTGAACTTTTGCTTGAAAGCCGTGTAGACTTGATCGATCTTGTTTTTCAGTGGTGCAATATTTCCATTGGTTGATCTCTGAAACCCGGCTTCACAAGCTTCGATAAAACGTTCGGAAGTGACCAGGCCGGAAGTAATGGTAATATTTATCGCCATTGGCTCATTAGCATCGATAATCTGTTTGAAGTTATAGTTTTTTTTCTTCAAGTAAAGTCCGGCGACGTAGATATCAAAAAATGTTTTGGTTCTGATGCCGCCGCCATTTAGTATCAGCTTGCCTGAGTCTGTCTGCATTGTTTCTGAAAGCTGAACACCTCCCACTTCCCGTGCCTCGGTCGAAAACGTAAAGGTGACGAAGATGATAGCCACTGCTGCGTTAAGAATATTTTTAATCATTATAGGCTCCTGTTGAAAGCGGCGTTACGGACAGTGCACCAAACTGATAGTGTGCCATAACCAACTCATTAACAGAAGGGAAGGTCGGTCTAGCCTATTTGACTTCATTTTTGTTGCGCCTTAAAAGCCATCTAAAGGCGCGACAGTTGTCGCTGGATGTCGCATATGTAGTAGAAAGCCTACCCAATTGTCCGTTTCGAGACAGTTAACCAGCGAATATTTTAGTAAATTGGAAAAAAAACACCTAATTATAATAACTGATTGTTGCTATGAATATGAAACTGCTGATTTGCCTACTCTGTTTTGGAATAACCTTCCCTATAACTACCTTTGCTCAAATTAACAATGGTGATGCCTTAATTACTCATGATGAGTTACCCGAGGTACCTGCTATTTTTCGCAGTGTCACTGGTATTATCGATAATGAATTTTCTCGTCCTCATATGCCATTGCTGCGTCTATCAAAGGACGGAAGAATTGCGCTAAGAGCAGGGACTGCCTACGTTGTTAGGCCAACGGCAGTAAATTCAGCGGTGATGGATCAGAAAAAAGGGGTGGTGGAAAATCTCATCAATTTTGAGGAAGGAGTCCCCTTGCCTTTTGCTGCACGTGAGATTGCTGTCTGTGAACCCAATACCGGCAACCCTGTGAGTGGCATGAAGAACCCCTACATGTGCGGTGTTAACGGGAAAGACGATTGTTATGACCTTAATATTGTTACCCAGAGGAAAAAATTTGGTGAATATGAAGAGGTTCTTTCCTTGCATAACGTCTTTACGACAATACGTGTCGCAAACCCGAAAACCCCTAGTGCTCGCATCGCTGAAGTTACCCATAAAGATATTTCCCAAAGGCTCCCTTATTTGACCTGGTTATTGGTCGAGCCTATGACGCCCGCTGACGGGCGGTTACTGATTGGTCGCACTGAGTTGCAAACGCTTAGTTGGTATAACGAAAATACAGACTCCTATGAAACAGGGGAAAATATAGACATTGTATACTCCTATATAGAGGAGCCGCACCAGCCTTGTGATGTCAGCCAGTGGAAAGAGTTTAAGCCAATAAGCCACGCCCCCTATGATAAGCGTATTAACCAACGTTATAAGTTTGCCTCACAGCCATTTCGAGATGCCTCTGGGCGAATTATTCCTGATGGTGAAGACATGCAGGGCTCGTATCCCTGGATCGATAAGGAGGCCGCCAATCTGTCTATGTTAATGGGGACAGAGTTATTAGAAGAAATAGATTTGGATGGAAATGTGATTACATCACGTTACCCGACTCGTTGTGTTATTGAGGGCTGTACTGACGAAGGAGGCGCTGATATTGAACAGCGATCGAATTTTGCTGGATTGGCTATTTTTGGTGCGTGGACTCAAGGAAAGGTGATTTTAGTCGACGGGCTACTCAATGACATTGATTTCAAAATCGGCATGGCGGATGAAAAACACCGTTATGTGTCGCTTTACAAACCCGGTAGTGGTGTTACGGGAGAGGAAAATGGTGACGTTAGAGTGGGGAGTGTTCGTCAAGAATCCGGTTTATTAGAAAGAGAAATTTACGATGGCCCTACGGGATATCATTTTGCAAGTTTTTTTGATTCATTTGAACAGCGCTTGAATTTTTGGCAGCCATTGCTCCCTGTTTCTCCAAAAGACGTGACTTGGTTAGCGAGCACCGGTAGGCATACGGTTGAACTTTCTTTTGACGATTATCTAAACCCCAATGCGTTTATCGTCTCAAATATGGTAGGGCTCCTTGATCGTCTTGATCGTGACCCTAGAAGTGCTCGCTTTGCTGCTGATTATAAAGATGGTTGGAGTATAGCAGACCAAGCTTTTACCCAAGAGGTAAGAGTGCAGAATTCTGCAACAGCGTTACCTGAATTTTGGCATATTCCACCATCAGGGAAATTACATAATGCCCGGATAGAACCTGTGGCACTGGGTGGTGTACGTGGTAGAGGTATTTGGTTGAACGGAGAGGATGCTTATCTTAGTTATGACATTGAAGAACAGCCGCGACGGGTATCTGCGTTTCCCTGGAGTGTAGGGCTATTTATTGACCCAAGAGGAGAAGGTGACAGAAAGGATGGGGTTGAAGAAGCGCTGCTACAATTCTCTGATGGGACTATGCTTAGCTTGCTTGATCGACAAACTATCCGGTATCGGGATTCAGAGGGGAAATTGCTACATGATATTCAGCTGTCAACCCCCCTAGAAAATAAGCAATGGACACATGTTGCTTTAAATATACATCCAGGAGGCAAGCGTATTAAATTTCTTCTCGACGGTATGTTATACAATACTTTCGAAAGCGCGCAGCCCATATTTCAGATGGACAGTGGTGAGATGCGCGTTGGCTCTGCTCGTGTGCAGAGTGAAGAGGTTGCAAGCTTTCATGGCTGGATAGATGAATTTAAAATTTTTGCCCGACAGTTTACGCCAGAAGTTAACTGTAATAATGCTTATGGAACATTGATTGGTTTACCTCAAGCGTACGAAGGTGCTTGGAAACCGTTAGCGCAACGTTACCCCGCGTTAACTCATGAGTCTATGAATAATGCGCTAACTATGCGTGGTAAGGAGACATACCCTCTGTATGCGTGTTATCTCGATAATAGCTGGGATTACGCAGCGCATTTGGGGAATTATCCAGAAGGTACAGTAAGTCTTCGCTCGGCCATAAATTTCCCAGAAGGGCCACTCTACTTCGATTCACCACGACCCGATTCGGTGTTTAATAATTTTTGCTTAGACTGTCACCATGAAACCGGTAAAGTTGGGCTGACTGTCGATGCGTTACGTTATAAGCCGGGATTGGACGCGCAACATGACTCGCGCCGTCAGCCATCACAACCTCCAGCGCTTGTTCGTGGTAATTTGCCCGCCGGTTGGTTGGGTTTGGGTTGGGGTCAGCAAGTTGGTCAGCAGGGTACGCCGATCGACCCGTTTATTATGCCTTCCATCGAGGGAAGGCAACCACAGATTAAAGGTTTGACACTGGTTAACGCAGACACCGGCTACGATATCATGCCTTTGTTAGACGGGACGACGATTGACCTTTCCGCGTTGCCGTCACCACGGGTAAATATACGAGCGGTGGTAAATTCAATCACTCAGCGTGTAGATTTCAATTTTAATGGCCAGCACTCGTTCGAAATAGGGGCACCATTTGCGCTATTTGGTATCGACAATAATCAGTATATCGGTGCGAAGCTTAATCTAGGTTTACATCAAATCAGTGCTGACGCGGGTGGGTCGCATTATGACGTAACCTTTACGGTGGTTGGCGCTGAAGTTGAATCGGAAGCGGAAGCGGGTAACGCATCAGTTGATAGAGTGCTTGTTGAGCCGGAAAGCCTTGTGCAGGAGATGTTTGATAGATTAAGCGTACTCAATTGGTTTGCGGTTCAATTGCAGGCGTTGTCGGAAGCCATCATTGGACTACCGGAAACGGTTGCTGAATTCATTAGCGATTTGCTTAAGTATTTTGATGGAGAGGAAAAGGAAGGGGTTTCGAATATCAGTGTTTATCAAGCCATAAGGCATGGGGAAGATATTCGGATAGAAGGTTCCATCAACGGCTCAGCGGGAAAGACTCTCTATATTAACGATCAGCAAGTCGCGCTTTTGAATGGCCGTTTTGACTTTCGTACTGAACATACGGCAGGGCAACATTACAGATTGCAGGCCTATGATGCGCAAGGGTTGTTTGAAGAAACATTAATATCCTTTGAGTATGAGCGTATCGCCAAGGGGTTGTCAGTTCGCCTTGATAATGACTCGGAACTGCTTACGCGCCTGGGAGACGAGTTGATGGCAACCCTTGTGCCTGAACTTATTGGTGGTCTGCAGTCAATCGATATTGGTCTTGTCAATATTGGTATATATAAAAGTACCGTTCACGTAGAGAGCGTTAAGATCGGTGAAGCAGGGATGCTGGCGACTACCGGTGAGGTGTCTGCTGATAATATGAATATCGCTGGCCGATTTAATGTAGGTGATGTGGAAGTTGATGGCTATGTGATGCATAAAGTCTGTATTCTGTTTACGCGATGGTGTTGGCAACAAGCGGATACCTTTAATGCAACAACAACGTTAGGCTCAGATTTTAATGTGGCAATAACGAAGGGAACAGATAAGGATGCGTTGTTGAAAATTGGTAATGTCAGTGCATCGGTTGAGCTACAAGGTACAGCGCTGTCGGTCTATAGCCTTCCTCGTTGGTTATTCGATCCAATATTTCGCTTTATTGAATGGCTTATTGCTGATCCATTAAAAGGAATGCTGACAAACGTGGTGTCGAATTTTGCGGTGGATTTAATCAATAACGAAATAAACCCACTATTAGCGCTATTTGTAACAACGGAGCGAC
>CAJXXT010000227.1 GCA_913063495.1 uncultured Gammaproteobacteria bacterium
CCTTGGTACAGAGCAGCAGAAGCAACGCCATTGGACATTAAAACCTCTCTTTACCGTGGCGGTGTATTATGTCGCGATAGCGCTGTTTATTGTGCTGTATGGTATTTCATTCAACGTTAACCTCTCTATGTTGATAGTGTTAGTTTATTTTGTGGGAGTCTATTTCTACCGGCGAGTATTAGCGCCAGTACGCTCAAATCTTCGAATGATTTATGGCTTGGCTTTTTCACTGTTTGCGATACTTACTTACAATCATGTTAACGCTATCTCTGGCGGACACTTTGGTCTGGGTATGACTCCCGTGTTATTGACTGGTGCGCTGAATGTGATAGCTGCCTTTTGTGTGGCATTACTGGTGTATCGTACTTGCGCTCAGAATAGGGCGGTGTGGCGAATCGCTGGTGGTCAGATCCTGCACGTATGGATATTTAACCTGCTTATCATTGCAGTGTATGTTTCCCTTGCGGCGCAGATGTTTTCAGATATGTTAGGGCCCGTGATTTCATTTTTGCTGGTAGCACATGCAACCATTATCTTATTTCAGACCATTAAACCCCCAATGAAAAAAATAATTTGGCTATCGGTGATGTTATATGGAGTGGCGGCGTTAAAGATTTTGATATGGGACATGAATGATTTCTCTTTAGTGCAGAAAATCGTGGTCTTTATGCTTATTGGTCTATGTATGCTGGGCGCAGCGTTTAAGTTTCAAAAAATGATGGTGGGAACTGTTGAACAGTAAGGTTCCTGGGTTCGACTAGTTCATTATGCCAGTCAATTATTGGGTCATACCAAAACACTCTATAGCTAACTAAAGTTTTGCGGTTAGTATTGGTATAAGAATTGTCTGTCTACCAAAGGTGAAATTACATATTTCATGTTGGGAGCACGTTGTGAAATGGCCTAAGCTAATGCCTCATATGGGGTCTGGGTTTATTGGGCTGATTTTGTTGTTGGTAACTTCCGTCGCGATAGCGAATCAAACATCAAGATCAGTGTGGATCATTGATGTTAATGGTGCCATTAGCCCTTCTACATCAGACTTTATTGTCAGTAACCTGCAAGCGTCTGAAGAACAAAAGGCAGCACTCTTCATCTTACGCCTTGATACACCAGGCGGGTTGTCTGCATCTATGCGGGTTATCATAAAGCACATCTTGGCCTCACCCATTCCAGTGGTAACATTCGTATCCCCTAAAGGTGCTAGGGCTGCAAGTGCAGGTACCTATATTTTATACGCTAGTCATGTTGCAGCGATGGCGCCGGCAACGAACTTGGGCGCAGCAACGCCCATTCAGATCGGGGCTCCCTCCTTACCGGCACAGAGTAATGAAAAAAAGGATTCGTCCCTCAGTACGTTGGAAAAAAAGCAAGTGAATGATGCGGTTGCATATATCCGTGGGCTTGCGAAATTACACCAGCGTAATGCTGATTGGGCTGAAGATGCCGTACGAAAGGCATCAAGCTTAACTGCAACGGATGCGTTAGAGGCCAATGTTATTGACCTGATTGCAGAGAATGTTGATGACTTACTGCAGAAGTTAGATGGTCGTACGCTGCACGTTAACGAAGCAGAAGTAACGCTATTAACCCAGGGGCTGGGTAAGAAATATGTCTACCCTGATTGGCGAAATAAATTTCTTGGTGTTATTACCAACCCTAACGTTGCTTATATTTTATTGTTACTTGGGGTTTATGGGTTGTTGTTTGAATTCTATAATCCAGGTTTCGGATTGCCTGGTATCGTAGGATTCATGTCGCTGCTATTGGCTGGTTATGCATTGCAAATGATGCCGCTAAGTTACGCAGGCGCAGGGTTGATTCTTCTTGGTATTGGGTTAATGATGGCTGAGGCGTTTTCTCCTAGCTTCGGTATCTTTGGGTTTGGTGGTGTTGTCTCATTTGTTACGGGGTCGATTTTCCTGTTTGATACCGATATTGAGGTATTTAGAGTAGCGCTACCGATTATTGCGGCACTAACGATAGTCTCTGGTTTATTTTTGATGCTGTTACTTCATATGGTTATCCGATCACGTAAACAAGAAGGGGTGAGTGGGATCGGTACGTTCATAGGGTTGCAAGCAGTTGTTATAGAGGGTTTTGATGAAGAGGGAATGGTGAAAATAGAAGGCGAGCTATGGAACGCTGTTACAAAAACACCATTATGTGGAGGTGATACCGTAAAAATACATTCCATTAGCGGCTTACAATTATTGGTTAAACCGGATTATGAGGAATAGGGTCATGCTCTACTTTTGGATTGGTATTGGTGTTTCAGTTTTTCTTCTCATCGTAAGTGCTATCCGTATTTTATGGGAATATGAGAGAGGTGTTATCTTTTTGTTAGGTCGTTTTTATTCCGTAAAAGGGCCCGGGCTGATAATTGTCATTCCTGTCATTCAACGTATGGTTAGGGTGCAACTAAGAACAATTGTATTAGATGTACCCACGCAAGATGTTATTTCTAGAGATAACGTATCAGTAAAAGTTAATGCTGTTATTTATTATCGAATTGTTGATCCAGAAAAATCTATCATTAAAGTGGAAGATTTTCACCAAGCCACAAGTCAATTGTCTCAAACTACGTTACGTTCGGTGTTAGGTCAGTATGAACTTGATGATATGCTTTCGTCTCGTGATCAAGTGAATAAAGCTATTCAAGGGATTTTGGATCAGCAAACTGATGGTTGGGGTATTAAAGTTACTAACGTTGAAATTAAGCACGTAGATTTAAATGAAAGTATGGTAAGGGCAATTGCAAAACAAGCTGAAGCAGAAAGAGAGCGTCGTGCTAAGGTGATTCATGCGCTTGGCGAGATGGAGGCGTCGGTTAAATTATCTGAAGCGGCAGAAGTGTTGTCAAAACAACCTCAGGCATTACAGCTTCGTTATCTTCAGACACTAACTGAAATTGCGGGCGAAAGAAGTAATACAATCGTTTTTCCGTTGCCCGTTGATTTATTAGGAAAACTTCAAGAAATAAAGCTTGGCAACCCGGCGGATGATCAGTGATGGAGAAATCAACGGTGAAATTAGACGTTTTGCGTTTTGTCGGTAGCAATGAATTTAGTAGTTCAACCATGAAAGCCATGGAGACGGTGCCAAGACACCGGTTTGTGTTAGTCGAGCAACAAATAGTTGCCTATGAAAATCACCCATTACCCATTGGATATGGGCAAACCATTTCACAACCCTATATAGTCGCATTTATGACGGATATTCTACATATTGATGCTAAGCACCGCATTTTAGAAGTCGGGACAGGGTCAGGTTATCAGGCTGCAATATTGTCAGAAGTTGCTCAGGAAGTGTATAGCATTGAGGTCATTAAAGAATTAGCGGATAAGGCGAAACGCCGATTGCAGGAGATTGAATATACTAATGTGCATACTAAATTAGGCGATGGATATTATGGTTGGGACGAATACGCGCCATACGATGGGATTATTGTAACCGCAGTATCTGAAAAGGTTCCGCCACCACTTGTTGAGCAGCTTAAAAACAACGGAAGAATGATCATCCCTATTGGTACGGAATATACACCACAAAATCTTGTTTTATTGACAAAAAATAGTAAAGGGATTACTCACACAGAACATGTCCTTCCGGTTCGGTTTGTTCCCTTAACTGGGAGACATTAATCTCGATCACCGGTGGCATAAATTTCAATTTATACCACCGGCTTGTATCTATAAACGTAAAAATCAATATCTGGTGTTACTGAGTCTTGGCTTTAGATACTTTTTCTGGGATTTTATCCATCAAATTAGCATTTCTGAATAAGCTTTTATCGGTGTCGGTTGGCATGAAATCGGATATGGAATCTAAGACACCTTGGCGGGTTTTTTTGTCAACAAGCATGGTAATCCCTAGCCAGCCTAAAAGCGCAATTTTTCTTGAAGTGTTCTGTTTTTTTGTTGTGGTATCTGATCGGAGTTTCTTTTCTATAAGTGTATTTAGGTGGTCTCTTTTTCTTATTAGTGAAACAGAGTTATCGAACATGACGTGCTCCCTTTTTATATATTGCGTTGTTGGAGTAACAAATCTAGACGAGGAAAGAAAAATGTCAAAACTTATAGATGAGAAAAGTTCTTTAAAGGCGAAAAAATTTAATTCAATAAATATAGGAAGTTACCAAGGGTTGCGGAAAATTTGATCGACGTTTAAAACCTTAAAGGAATAATAAAATGGTTGGTCATGAAAAATAGGTATTACTAAGGTAATGTTCGGCTTTTGATTCATGTTAGTTTGAGTTTTTCATGCCCCGGTTTGGGGCATGAAATGAAGTTTCTCGATTAGGTTTTGTTAGGAATGTGGTGTTTAATGTTGGCTTGAATACAATTTGACAAAATCCATAGAGGATACGATACCCATTAGCTTACCATTTTCATCAATAACCAGTAGGCGATGAACCTTGTGTTCAAACATCATGTCTGCAGCGTCTTTCACTGTTTGATCAGGTAATACGGATTTTATTACATGATGCATAATATCTCTTACCGTCAGGTGTTCCAGACGATGTCCAACAAAAGAGCCTAACTGGTTAGTTTCGTCTTCGCTGCCATGGGTAATATAAGGGCCCTCATAGTAATCATAAGCTGTGAGAGCATAGGTGTGCTCAATATTGAGTTGTTTTACGATGTCTGAGAAACTGACAACACCCACCACCTTGTTATTTTCAACTACCGGTGCACCACTGATCGAATATTGAGATAATTCACTTTCCAGAACATCTAATCCAATTTCTGGAGAGACAGGAATTACCGCGGTATTCATCATGTCTTTAACTTGAATAACCATCACTATTCTCCTTACAAGCTGTCATCTATCATACTAACCCATAACAGTATTTGCTATTAGGGTGTTTCGAAATCAAGCTATAAGAGAATGGTATAACACCGATGAGCGGGCTCAAATAAAGTAGGCGAGGGGGGCACTTTGCATGATAGTGGACTGTGGCTCAATTCCAGTTACAATTGGGTAGACTTACTCAGCGGATAGCATTGAGTGAGAGCAGCACCTTGAGTGTTTGTCCACTAACTATTAAGAGCTCAAATATGTATATACTTACCCACGAAGGCGATAAAATCGGCACTACCAAACTTGAGAGAGGCGACCCATCTAAGTATGCAGTATCTGGTGTATTCAATAACATCGGTGGAGCCAAGGCGCTGGCTGGTTGGATAAAGAGTATAGGAGGTGAAGAGGATGGCGGTGTCGTATTTGTTGCGCTGAATAAGGAATTTAGTCTGGTTGATCAGGATGAAAATGCTATTGATTTTTCTGATGCCACTCTGATTGCCGTACCAGAAGACGATGAGGTTTTTCTTGATATTACTGGTTTGTCCGAAGAGGTCTATAAATCGTTTTTTGCCGAGCATTTATCGGCATTGGATAGTGAAAGTTAGACGACTCAACACGGCAGAGTCATGATATGTAGAATTGGCTAGATAGGCACAATTAATTGATAGCGATTGGCAACTTAACTCTGTTTTGGTAGTCTACTCTCTTGTTCGGGAGCAGTTCATTGCTACTGACCCTCTAATTTTGTCTATTAAAGAAGATCAAATGATTCAAAAAGTGCTGACATATCTACTGGTTACGATGATTGCAATGCAGTCATTCGTTGCTATAGCAGATGTGCACCAACCCCATCAAAGTGGGGAGCAGCACCTAGAATTCGAGCATGATCACAGTGATTCTGAGACGAATATAGGCGAATTAGAGGTAGTCAAGAATGCTTCTTCTGAGTCATTCAACACTTCCTCTCTTGACGAATATGACTGCCATCATTGCTGTCATTGTCATGGTGTAACCTATCTTAAGGCTGTTAGTGAGGGGAGTGATGTGTTTCCCTATAAGCAATCTATCTTTCTGAGCACTTCTACTGATTACCTTTCTCATACGCTTTCCCCTGATTTACGTCCTCCTATCGTTTAGTCGAACGTTCTATTTTTTATTTACATAACAAGTCCTTTTAGGACTTCGACTACTATGATTTTTAGGATTATTTCTAATGAGATTTCTGACGACTATTGTTTTATCTGCTGTTTTATCGGCGCCCGTTTTTGCAAATGAAAGCTCTTCTTATAGCACTTCTTACGACGTTTCTGTGGTAACCCAACCCAGTCAGCGGTGGATATTTCAACGTGTGTCTGCAATATCAGTTGAGGAGGGTGCGAGAATTACTGGGCGGCTAACGGCAATTAGGTATAAAGGCCTCTCTAGGGGGCATGTTGATGTCGCTGCATTTTCCCATGAAGGGAGGCTTTTGGCAGAGGCTGCAACGCGTTACTCTCCTTCTGTTTTAACTCGTAAGATGAAAAGAAAAGGAGGGGTTCATTTTTCTGTCGATATCCCCCAGCAGCTACCTCCTAAGTCCACGATTAAATTGTCATTTCACAAGGATGAGATTGGCTCTTCCCCCGTATCATTACATGCTATGAATATCGCGCGTTGATTGCGACGGTATAGGTTAAGTTGGCTCGTTGATTTGGTTTTCAGCGGGCCCCACCGAATCCCCAATAAAGGATAAACTTATGAGAGAGTGTTCAAAAAATCGCTTGGCTTTTATGTGTCTGCTGATTATGTGTATACCACTTGCCGGGCCTTCAATCGTCAACGCATCAACAAATGAAATGCGTTGGGAAGTCCAATTTAAGCAACAGGTTTTACAGCACCCTGCAATTGTTGCGATAAAAGAAAAGATGAATGCAGCTGAATCGATTTCTACGGGTGCAAATAAGCCAATTTATAATCCTGAATTATCAACGGATATTGAGAGAGAGGGAGACTCAAATAATTATCGTATTGGCATCAGTCAGACGTTTGATTGGCAAGACAAGGTAGCGGTTCGTAAAACACACGCTGGCTATAAGCTTCAGGCTGCGAAAGCTTCGTTTCAATTGGCGGTGCAAACCCGAACAGCTGAAACGCTAAGTGCTTTAGTTTCGTGGCAAGCGGCTAGTCAGCAAACAGTATTGGCCCAAAAGCAAGAGGCTCAATTGGACACGCTGTTAGTGTTGATTGATGAACGTCAAAAAAGTGGTGATGTTGGGCAAATTGATGCGGAGCTTGCCGTGTTAGGCCTCACTCAACGGCTGAATGCATCAGCTGTTACGGAAGCAACCTTGGAGAAAGTTAAAGCAATGGTGGACACCGCGCTTCCTGGTTTGACAAATGATCAGCGATTAATCCCAAAGGCGTTCTGGGATCGCATAATTGATATGTCTACAAAGTCGGATCGAATGAGTGTAATAAAATGGTTGGAGGTTCACCCTACTATATTGATGGCAAAAGCTGATTGGGAGAAATCAAAATCTATGACAGTACGGGTAAAGCAAGATGCAAATGCCGACCCTACAATCGGTATCAATGCCGGAAAAATGGGTGATGATAATGTACTTGGTTTGAGTCTGTCGTTACCTTTAAATATTCGCAACAGCTATTCAGCGGAGTTAAAAGCTGCGCGACAAAAAACGTTGTCAGCGGAAGCGAAATACTATGCAGTTCGTAGTCAACAGCAGCGGGTAATGGGATCCTCTTTTTCGGTATTGCAGACCTATCAATCTAGATTTGATCGTTGGCGCCAGTTGATGAGTGGTCGTGGGGAGCGTGGAGAAAAACTCATTAATCAGCAATGGCGAAGTGGCGATTTGAGTACGGCTGAATACTTGCTGGTAATGCAGCAAATATCGGAAAGTTTTTCGGCAGGCATTGAACTGGAAAAACAATTTAAATTAGCCCGTATCGATTGGCTTTTACAAACAGGTCAACTGATTGCTGCATTAACGCCGTCGTAATTAAACAACGTAGCGATAAAACAACGTAGAAATAATTTGAAAAAAACGTCATTTATTTAGGTAACTGAACATGAACTTAATTACTAATATTTTTGTTGCTGGTGTACTCATGTCATATTTGGGCACTGGTGTTGCATCAGAGCAACCACACTTGGAAAATTCACATAATCGTGATCACCGGGAGGTTGAACACGAAGAACACGAAGAACACGAAGAACACGAAGAACACGAAGAACACGAAGAACACGAAGAAGATGGCGACGAGTCGAGTGTCGTTAATATTTCTTCTGTTCAGGCAAGGTTGGCTAAAATAACAGTAGAAGCCCTTTACGCTAAAAAAATGGATTATCAAGTCTATTCACCAGGGGAAATTAAAGCCAATGGTTACACTAGTTACGTAGTTTCCCCGAGAGTGGATTCTGTTGTAATTCGTCGGCATGTTGCCTTAGGCGACCATGTTGATGAAGGGCAGCTTTTAGTCACATTATTTAGTGAGCGTGTCGCGGAGGCGCAAGGAGCGTTTAGAATTGCCAATGCTGAGTGGAAGCGTGTAAGTCTTTTGGGGCGTAAGGCTGTTGGAGATAAGCGGTTTTTATCTGCAAACATTGATTATGAGGCAAGTTATAGCCGACTGTTAGTTTATGGATTGTCGATAGAGGCGGTGGACTCGCTTGTGAGTGGAGCAGGTTCGAAGCAAGCGCCATTATTAGGGGAGTACACCCTTTTTGCTAATACTAGCGGTGTTGTCCTTTTAGATGACTTTCATCAAGGGCAGCGTGTTGAGTCAGGTGATTCGTTAATTGAATTAACACAAGAAGATACGTTATGGATTGAGGCTCGCCTAGCACCAAATACTTCCATACAGCTACCTCTGGGTACAAAAGCTCAAATTAAAGTTGGCGGTGATGTATTTGAGGCGAGTGTTGTGCAAGCAGCACACACCATTGACCCTAAAACGCGAACGCGTATTGTACGTTTGTTGGTAAACAACGAGTTGCATCAATTACACCCAGGACAATTTGCTGATGTGTATTTCTTGTTTGAAACAGAAAGTCCTGTGTTTGCCGTACCTGAATCCGCTTTAATGCGTAGCGCAGATGGTGACTGGACTGTGTTTGTTGAAGAAAATGATAAGCCGGAAACCTTTAGCGCTAAGAAAGTGGATCTAGGGCGTTTTTTTGGTGAATGGCGAGAGATTAATGGTATTAAGCCTGGAAGCCGCGTCGTCATGACGGGCGCGTTTTTTGTTGCATCTGAAATCGCCAAAAGCGGTTTTGATCCTCATAACCACTAATCAAGGATAACTATTATGTTGAATCGTTTGATTGATTGGTCGGTGACAAACCGGCTCTTGGTGGTGATCGCCTTGTTTACGTTAATGGTGTCATCTGTTTTTGTTATTCCTAAATTAAACCTGGATGCATTCCCTGATGTAACCAATGTTCAAGTATCCATAAACACAGAGGCACCGGGGCTTGCGTCAGAGGAAGTAGAGCAGCTAATTACCTTTCCTATTGAAGCTGTTATGTATGCATTACCTGATGTGGA
>CAJXXT010000228.1 GCA_913063495.1 uncultured Gammaproteobacteria bacterium
ATTGATCGGTGTATGCAAATGCATGGCGCAGGAGGCCTAACAGAAGACTACTTTATGGCAGAGGCATTTAATTATGCTCGATGGTGTCGACAAGCTGACGGCCCTGATCAAGTACATCAAATGGCCCTAGGAAAACAAGTTATTGAAATGTATTCAAAAGGGACTAAGTAGAATGAATAGCGCAAACGATATTGTTCACAATATTAACACCGTTGAACTTTCCTTGTACTTAGAAAAAAATGTTGCTGGATTTAAAGGGCCACTTAGCGCTGAAAAATTTTCTGGCGGACAATCAAACCCTACATTTCTTATCAATGCCTCTAGTGGAAAGTATGTTCTCAGAAGAAAACCACCAGGCGAACTTCTAAAGTCAGCTCACGCTGTAGATAGAGAGTTTAGGGTTATATCTGCTTTAGCTGAAAGCGATGTTCCTGTCGCAAAGGTATTCCACCTATGTGAGGATCCGAAAATAATAGGAAGCATCTTTTTCCTGATGGAATATATTGATGGCGAGGTATTGTGGGATCCATCTTTACCCGATTTTACCCCATCAAAACGGACAGCCCTATATTCTGAAATGGTTAGAGTTTTAGCAGCGCTGCATTCAGTTGACGTAGATAAAGTTGGACTTACAGACTACGGCAAACCTGGCAATTATTTTACGCGCCAAATAAGCCGTTGGACTAAACAATATCGCGCTGCGGAACTAGAAAAAATCGAACCGATGGAAACCCTCATTGAGTGGCTTTCTAGAAACACCCCTGCAGACGATGGGCGCGTAAGTTTGGTACACGGAGATTTCAGACTCGACAATATGATGTTCGATAGAAATGCCCCCGTGGTTTTAGCTCTCGTGGATTGGGAGCTCTCAACACTTGGCCACCCTTTTTCTGATGTAGCATACCAGTGTATGGCATTGAGAATGGGGCGTTCAGGAAAGATGCTTGGACTTGCTGGGCTTGATTTGAAACAACTGGGTATACCCTCAGAAAAAGAATATGTTGCACAGTACTGTGACTTAATGGGTTTAGAAAAAATTGATAACTGGGATTTCTATTTGATATTTAACTTTTTTAGATTTGCCTCTATATTACAAGGCGTTAAAAAGCGCGCTTTGGATGGAAATGCATCAAATGAGAATGCAAAACAAATGGGGGATCTTGTAATTCCACTTGCAGAGATGGCGGTTTCTCTTATCAGCGAGAGAAAACAGTAGGTTTTGAGTGGGCGTTTCCATTGGAAAAACGCCACACCTAAAACAATTCCACATCGGATTCGGATTGTGTCGATTCCTCAGCCTTACGCAATTCAGCAGCTTTTGCTTCCTCCGCTGATAGCGGAGGGCCATCAAAACAAACTTCGACATAAAATGCCCCGCCAGAACTCTCATAAGGAATTCTCAAGATAGGGCTGCTAGTTTGGTGAGGAATCAAGTAGTCATAACCAATCATCATTGTGGGTAAGGCTATTTTAAAATCATAACCCACTTTTTCTAATTCACCTTTTGCACGTCCTAGTATCATGTTACTAATTTCACCAACCAAATCAATCGCCACGCTATCCATTTCCATACTGCCTTTGGGAAGCATTTTCTCCGCTATATATGCAAGTACATCATCACTAAAAACAATAGCAACAGACGCTCGACGAACTTTACCTTGCATACTTATTAGCCCGGTAATTCGTTTCCCTACTACAGGAGTATCAGAGTTTCGTTTGTAGGGTTTGCCTACTTTTAACTCTAAGTCCGCCATAGAAATCAAAACGCCTGTACAGGCGCCTAGTACGGGATTTATGAAATTAATTTGCATCCGTTAGAGTCACTCCAAGTAGCTTTCTAATTGCGCATCGACCCGTTAGGGCAAACAGAATGATGGCGGCACCACCAACAAGGTAGATATATAAAACCCGCTCAAACCAGAGCAATGATTGTGAATAAAAAATGCGGGAGGTCATCTACACAGTCTAGAACTGAAAATCGACTAGAGCCAGAAAACTAGGCGCTCTGAGATGTATATAACACACGGCAAGCCTACTTCACTTAGGGGGCTGTACCGTCTCGACTGCTCCTGTAACCATAACTTGGCCGAACTATGTAACTATAGTTTGTCTGGGTTTGATCTTTGGGCGCGGGCATATTCCGCGTGCACCTCCTCGGAGGGTCAACGTATGCGCAGCATGATACGTAAGAGGAAACGAACGATTCTGTACTATCGATTCTTAACGATAGTGAGTGTCTTTGCGGCGTGAAGTTATAGAAAGCCACTATACTCTGTTCAATTCACTGTTAAATGAGAATAAGCGATTGGTCACCACTTGGTCTGAAGGATGCTTCTTAAAGGATCAAGCCCGAACACCAAAACTTGTGCCACTAGGCCTACTTCAAATCCCCATAGCGCGAACGAACACAAGCTTCCCGCGGTTCCGTCCTTAGGGGATTCTCAGCCATCTACCGGATATATGATCGCCTTACCCTGCCACTAGTCTGCATCAGATAACTTAGAAACCTTGCCTAAAGCCGATATTTAGACATTAAAAAAGCCACTTTAAATAAAGCAGCTTTTTTAATTCTTTTAATTAAACTGTATTTATTTTTTCATTTTACGGCGTGATAAACCCAGGCCGAAGATGCCTAAGCCCATAAGAGCTAAGGTTGAAGGTTCTGGTACAGGGTTACTATAAGTATTCCCAAAGTTATATGAGTCACTTAAATTGTAATAATCATTATATCCGATAGACCCGTTTAAGAATGCTAAGTCTACAGAACTGAAATCACCGAAAAAAGTAAAACTTAGATCGATAAATTCGCCAACTGAACCACTAATACCAAAATCTAAATTATAATCCCAAATTAAATTATTAGTTGTATTCGTGCCAGAGTGCTCGTTGAGAGATAGGCCTGAAGTATTTAGTATGTTATTAGTCCATGACGAAGAATTATGTAACGATGTAATGTTAGTACCATCTAAAAAGCCCATTAATAACAAATTATTTTCAGAGCTGTTTATTGATGTTAATGTGCCTGTTAAGTCAAACTCGACTGACGAAGTGCCATTTAGTGAAAAATCACTAAATATCGGATTTGCATGAGCCATTGACCCAAATAGAGTTAAAATGGCTAAAACTAAAATACTTTTCATAAGATATCCCTTAAATTAATTTAGAAAAGGAAGTAGTAGCAAATAATATACCAAAAAAAAACAACTATTAAGAACAGTTGCTTAGGTGATTTACCTTTAGAGCATTCATCAAGAATGTAAAAAAACCTGACACCAAAGTCTGCTATTGCCTCATTGCACTCATTCAGTGTTTGAAAATGAAAGCCTGCAATCGCTGGTTTGTTAACATTCATATTTTATACAGCACTCATATCCAGCTAAAACTTAGATATTTTTGTACACATAACGCTTTACGCACATGACGGTGCGCCTTTTGCGCCATTCTTTGTGTCGTGACTTGTTGAATTTCATTCGTCGTGCCAACCTTCCCAGCCCTTAGGCACAGGGTACTCAGATTCGAAAATCTTACGAACTTCAACTGGCGAATTCTTGAAATAGACATATAGCTTCGCAATATGATCTTCTCCAACTCCCATTCTCCAGAAAACATCGTAACGTTCATGCCCTGGATACGCAATCCAGGGTGGCGTAGGCGGGTTAGCTTTTAACTCGACCCACAACTTCTGATCAGATATATCCCTTTCCTTCTTTATCTTCTGCCATTCCTGATATTGTTGCGGCGTCAGAGTACTCTCATCGAACGCTTCAGGTGCATCTTCCCCGCAAGCTACGAGAACAGAAAACACCAACATTATGAACATTCCCTTCATAGTAAATTCAACAGCTTATTCTATTGCGATCACATTAGGACTCTTCCGTGACTTTTCAAATCTTATTTTCTGGCCACGATAATTCCTAATGAATTCAACAATCTAGATTTTAAATTACCAACAGTTTACCATCCAATTTGTAGACAGCGAGCGCCTGTTCTTTTCGTGACATCTATCCTCAATTATGGAAACACCTCTATAGCCTTACTCCTTAAATATCGACGCATTAACCATTCTCCTTGCGTAAATCGGCGACCAATCATTTTGGTACTCACGAGACCTGCGGCTTTCAACTTGGGGAAAACTCACATACAACTGTATGTATAGCCAGTTAACATCAAGAAGGGATGATCATGAATAAGTCACCGTTTATAGAATCCGTAAGATCTGAATTAAGGACTCGCCACTACAGTATACAAACTGAAAAAACCTATCTCTATTGGATACGTCATTTCATAACCTTCAATAACAAGCAACACCCCAAAGACATGTCCAACCCTGAAATTGAACAATTCTTAAACTATCTTGCAGTTACCCGCCAAGTCAATGCCGCCACTCAGAACCAGGCTCTCTGTGCAATTATTTTCCTCTATCGCTATGTTATTGAACGAGAGATAGTCGATCTAAAATACGGATTTTCCAAAAAAACCAAACAGCTCCCAACGGTACTCTCGCCAACCGAGGTTGCTGCCATTATCAGTAATCTCAGCGGGAAAGACTGGTTGATTACGGCGCTACATGGGACTGGTTTGAGAATTAGCGAAGCGTTATTTTTACGTATTAAGGATATAGACCTACATAATAAAGCTATTTTTGTTTTCCGAGGCAAGGGGCAAAGGATCGCTATACCTTTCGTCATTCCTTTGCGACAAATTTACTCGAAACTGGTAGCGGTATCCGCACTGTACAAGAATTGCTTGGGCACACTGATATTAGAACGACTGAGATATATACTCATGTCGTTGGTAATAGACGAGCTGGTACATCCAGCCCGATTGACGCCCTTTTGAATTGAGATTGAATGTCCGTATATGGACTCCCCCTATTTTACAACCATAATTTTGCATAAAATGTAAACTGCTTACGTATATACGGCTTCTTGTTGAGGCCGCTATATTAGAAGAATAGCATTGCATTGACCGGTTGAACTCACATTATAAAGCGATCGTTCGTAAGGAGCTATTACTTATAGTTAGGTGATCAAATTCACTATGCCACTACAATCGTAATAAATACATTGTAACGTTTCGCTCATGGTGGCTTAGAAAAAATCATCGTTCTTTTTTCCGCATTCGAGCTGAAATAATAGTAAGCAACTCTCTTTTAAATTGTTCTTCAGTGACATAGCTTTGTGGCTGTGCATAAAACTGGCAGAGCAAAAGCACACACATGTTGGATAATACGTAAGCCGTGGTATGAGCATCGTCAAACTCAATCACTGCTTTATTACTCAGTAACAGCTGTCGTCCAACAATGATGATACTTTCTTGCAATTTCACTAAGGCGTTATTGCCATTCGGTTGTAGTAAAAATTTGCTAATAACCGGAACCAATTCAGGGTGCTCTCTTGCCCTTTCGAAGACCTTATCAATTAGTGCCTCAGCGAGTACAACCGCTGAAACATTTTTCAGTTCAGCCATAATTTGAATCGCCTCGCGCGCAATGCCCTCGATCATTCTTTCTTTTACAGCTTCAAATAAGGCCTCCTTATTTGGAAAGAATTGGTAAAGCGATCCAATACTAATACCTGCTCTTTTAGCAATTTTGTTGGTGCTTATCCGATCAAAATCAAACTCCTTTATAAGCTCCTCAGTGGCTTGCAGCATGGTATCCACTGTTAACTGAGCCCTGAGCTGCTTAGGTTTATTACGAGCCTTATTCATAAGAATTTACCAAAGCTAGTTTTAAACTAAATAATTCAATGGGTTACAGAATAAATTCTACGAGTTTAATGTGAGCTACCAATCATATTAGACTAGTTAGGCACACGACTCTATTAATACCTGTTATTGCCCTACCGATCCAAAAAGGACGTAACATGAAAGCAAGCCCTCGTATTCCAAAACAGTTCAAAGTTGATCGAGCCATTAGCGATGGGCCTTTCGCCTATTGGGTAGACGGTATCGTGAACAGCAGCCACCTCACGATGGCAGATCTAAAACCCACCGCAAAAGACCTTGAGTTGATATCCAGACTTGCCTATCAACGAGACAAAGTTGGCGATAGGCTGGCAGCACTCATTTTGAAAGACCATCGCGTAGCAAAGCAGCTAGATCAAGGCTTAGATAAAGGAATGGCATCATTAGATAAACCTGCACCAGAGCTCGTTGAGTTTCTCGAACATTACGAAAACATCCCCGACTGGGCCTACATGTCTGATCTAAAAAGGTTTATCTCAAGCTCGAAGAGTGACGGCGTCAGCATCGCCAAGAAAATCGCCCCGCCTTTCTTTCTTGATGGCTTCGCCATGGCCGCTGGATTTTTTATTGGCGCCAATTACCCCGGGGTGGGGCACTCTATCGTTAGCACCGGATCCGTAGCCAGGGGTAGCATGCGCATGACTCAAACCATGCAGTATGTCGATGACATGATGAACGTTAAAGATTTTCAACCCTTTGGCAAGGCCTTACGTTCAAATGCCAAAGTGCGTCTGGCACATGCTTTTGCGCGCACCCAAATTGTACGCGCAGGGAACTGGGATGCTGATTACTATGGTGAAATAATTTCCGAATTCGACAACTTGATTTTTCTTTCTGGCCTTACCTACCTCTACACCTTTGCTGGTAAGTTTGGCATAGGAGAACGCGGCAAGCAGGCCCTAAAAATACAATTGAAAGCGATGCAATATCTCTTGGGTGCGCCAAAGGATTTGGTCACGATGTCACTTGAAGATAACATGCGATTATTCGTCATGGTCGTGGCCCATTTAGATGATTCGCCTCACACCGCTCGCCAGGTGGTTCGAGCATTTCAAAACAACAAGTATTTTCGCCCAACCGATACATTAGGCGGAAAGGTAAAAAGTGAGCTCTCATTTCTTACGGCCAATTTGTTTTCTCGCGTATTTTGGGGCAATGGCATGGCCGATGAAATAGGCTTGAATAAAACCTATTATGGCCTTCCCCTAAACACCCTTGCCAATGCACTCTCTGAACCACCAGCGATCGCCAATAAACTTAGCCCTCATATCATAAATGCAGGCGTTCAAATGATAGGCTTTGCTCAGTCCGTACTGCGACTCAGAAAAACTAACTCAAAGATTGGGGGCAATTCAGCAACCTACAAAGGCTCTTTTAGTGTTTAGCCCTCAAAATTGCTATCCCCAAAGAGAGCTCTATAAACACAGCAAGCAAACTATGGTTAAAGGAACACGCCAGCTTTAATTTCCTTCACGAGTCTTTACTCGGTTGTGCCCGAGCGATAAGTATTGAACCTAACACCGCAGAGCAAAGCGAGCCCACCAAAACCCCCAGTTTAACCTCCACAAGGTACGCAGCGCTCTCAGCCTCAAATGCTAATGAGCCAATAAACAGACTCATGGTGAAACCAATACCACACAATATGGACACCGCATAAAATTGCATCCACGTTGCTCCATCGGGTATTTTTGCAAGCCCTAACTTAATTGCAACCCAGCAAGCACCAAATATACCCACCTGCTTACCAATAAAAAGCCCCGCTCCAATACCTAGAGGGATGGGGTTTAACAATGCATCTAATGAAATTCCTGCCATAGAAACCCCTGCATTCGCAAAAGCAAATAGCGGCAATATTACAAACGCAACCCAGGGATGCAACGCATGCTCCATATGGGTAAGCATGGGGTTACCTTCATGATTCTTAACATTCAGGGGGATAAAACACGCAATAACAAAACCTGCCAATGTAGCGTGCACTCCGGACTTAAGAACTGCCACCCATACAACAACCCCTACCAAGATGTACACAGCTTGGCTGCGTACAGAAAAACGATTCAGCATAAAAAGTACGAATACACCCGAGCCAGCTACAGCCAATGATAAGGTCGATAATTCACTCGAATAGAAAAACGCAATGATGAGGATTGCTCCCAAATCATCAAAAATAGCTACAGATAACAGGAATAATTTTAACGAAATCGGCACCCTACTTCCAAATAACGTAAACACACCGAGCGCAAATGCTATATCTGTTGCAGACGGTATTGCCCAGCCTTTAACACCAACAGGATCATTATGATTCATCGCAAAAAAGATCAACGCGGGTATAGCAATACCGGCAATGGCTGCAATTCCGGGTAAAACGACCTGAGAAGGCGACGACAGATGTCCAGAAAGTACCTCTCGTTTAATCTCTAAGCCAACCATAAAGAAAAAAATGGCCATCAAACCATCATTGATCCACAAAATAAGCGGTTTAGCGATATCCAGATCGCCCACCCGAACCTGTAAAGGAATCGCTAAAAAACCTTCATAGATATTCGCCATAGGGCTATTCGCAAGCACCATTGCGAGCAATGCCATAAATACCAACAATATACCGCCAGCGGAATCGTGCTTAAACCATCGCTGCAGAGTTATCGAAAGTTCGTGTACTGTCATAAGTTACGTCACTGTATATCACTAAGGTACCTTGATTTATACAGGATATTTATACTAAGGTAAATACGAATTAAATAACGCAATACATCGAGTTTAACGAGGATCCTATGTCTCCCCTAAATTATAACCATCTCTACTACTTCTACATCGTCGCAAAAGAAGGAAGCATTGTAAAAGCCAGCGAGACATTAAACTTAACGCCCCAGACAATTAGTGGACAAATATCAAACTTCGAAAAACAAATTGGTGCACTGCTCTTTGACAGAAAAGGCAAAAAACTAATCCTATCAGAACTAGGGCGGTTAGTTCTCAGCTACGCTGAGGAGATTTTTCAAATCGGCGATGAGCTAAAAAATGTCATTACCACTCAGCAGCCCAATCAGTGCCTGACATTTACGGTCGGTATTACCGATGTTATCCCAAAAACATTGGCCTATCAACTTCTGAACCCTGCACTCGGTATGGAAGATCCCGTTCGCCTTGTCTGCCACGAAGGAGATCAAGAAAGCTTATTAGCAGAGCTTGCCGTTAACAAACTCGATTTGATTTTAACGGATCAACCCCTTCAACCGGGCAATAATGTAAAGGCATACAACCGCCAACTGGCAGAAAGCGGATTAACTTTTTTTGCATCAAAGTCAATTACAACAAACTTTAAAGATAACTTCCCTTCATCACTATCAGAACAACCTTTCCTTATGCAAAGTAAAAAGTCTGTCATTCACCAACGTCTGTCCTCTTGGTTTCATGCGCATAACATAGCGCCCAATATTGTCGCTGAATTTGATGATAGCGCACTAATGAAATCCTTTGGTCAGTCGGGTTATGGTGTATTTACAGGCCCGACTCTCATCGAGGAACATATCGTTTCCCAATACAACGTTAGGATAATTGGACGAACTGAAGA
>CAJXXT010000229.1 GCA_913063495.1 uncultured Gammaproteobacteria bacterium
TTAGACATGGTTTTCAAGATATAGCGGATCATCAAATAGCCGTAATTGCCGGGATGCGAGAAGCTTTTACTTCCATGATGAAACAGTTTGACCCCCAAAAGCTTGCTGTACGTTTTGATAAACAGCAGACTCGTGGTGGTTTAATGAAGGGTAAAAGTGCAAAATATTGGGAATCTTACGCAGAATATTATCAAGACTTAGCGAATAATATGGACGATTCATTCCAAGACCTTTTTGGAGAAGAGTTTGCTGAAGCATATGAACAACAAATGAACACATTGGCTGCGTCCAGAGCAAAGTAAGCAGAGTTTAGGCTTTAGAATTCAGGCTATAGAATTGAGGCTTTAGAATTGAGTGTAACAGGAGAAAAAATTGATGTTTGATGTGGTAGAAAAAATGGAACGGCACGCCGGATGTAAGGTAGGCTTGCGATGGTCACTTAGTTTGGTATTGCTTCTGACACTAATGTTAGGAGCTGGCTGTAGTACGACGGCTAAGATATTGAACCTGGATACTGAAGTTGTATTGGACTTTCAAGTATGGCCAAAAATAAACCCTGATGATAATGGGCGCGCTTCACCTCTTGTTGTAAGGGTGTATGAGTTAAAAGACTCACGGCAATTTCTAGCAGAAGATTTCATTGACTTGTTTGAAGAGAGTAAGGAGCGATTAGGCGCTGATTTATTGGCAGAACATCGACTTCGTGAATTAACACCAGGTTTAAACCGAACTGAAACATTTGAGTTGGGCCCGGAAGTGAAATATATCGGCCTCCTGGGAGAGTTTATCCAATACGAAAATGCTCAGGCGCGAGTGGTTTTTGCTATAGAGCCCAATAGAAAAACAACGAAAATCATTTGGATTAATAAAACCAAACTTAAAGTGGGTGATGGCGAAAAGCCAGACGACATTTGATAAGAAGGATTGAGCGTAATGTCCCAGAATAATAAAGTTGTCTGGTCCGAAGGAATGTTTTTGCGACCGCAGCATTTTCAACAACAAGACCGGCATCTAGAGCGTTATATTGATGCTCGGTGTAATGCTGTTGATGATTATGGGTGGGGTTTTCAAGACGTTACCATTGATCAGGACTTATTAAAGGTTGGTAAAATATCGCTAACATCTGCAAGTGGCGTGTTACCTGATGGTACGCCATTTCACTTGCCTCAGGATGATGAAGCGCCAGAAATCATTGATGTTCCCGAAAATGTGCATAATGAAATGGTGTACTTAGCATTGCCGTTACGCCGAGCGGGAGCATTAGATGTCACCATGGGGGAAAACCCGCAAGGGTTAGCTCGTTATCATGCGGCAGATTCTAATGTGCGTGATGGTGCTGATAACAGTGGTGATTTGCAGCAGATTCAACTGGGTACTTTGCAATTAAAGCTATTGCGTGAGTCAGAAGACCTTTCTGGTTACGCCTGTTTGGGTGTGTGTCGTATCGTCGAAAGCCGAGAAGACAAACAAATCATTCTTGATGATCAATACATTGTTAGTTGTGTTGATATTAAAGCAGCCGGTCGTTTAAGTGGTTTCTTGTCAGAGTTGGGAGGGTTGCTGCACCATCGTGGTGAGGCGTTGGGATCCCGTTTGGCAGATAGTGGTCGTGCCGGTTCGGCGGAAGTGGCGGATTATATGTTGCTACAATTAGTGAACCGTCTCGAACCGTTAACGCTTCACCTATCCACTATAAAGAATCTACACCCTTTAGCGTTATACACCGAGTTGGTTCAGATGGCGGGTGAATTATCAACGTTCACGTCACGTAATAAGCGACCGGTAGCGTTTGCACATTACTTACATGATCGTTTGCAGGAAACTTATACCCTTGTATTGCAGTCATTACGTCAGAATTTAAGCATGGTAATGGAGCAGACTGCGGTTTCTCTGGAGCTGGCTGAACGTAAATACGGTATTCGTGTATCTCCTATCAATGACCGCTCTTTGGTTACTAGCGCAATCTTTATACTTGCGGTTAAATGTGAATTGCCTGATGAAGAATTACGTACGCGCTTTCCGGCGCAGATTAAAATTGGGCCGGTAGAAAAAATACGTCAACTGGTTAATGCGCAATTGGCGGGTATTGGTTTACGTGCTTTGCCGGTTGCTCCACGACAAATCCCTTATCATGCGGGTTATACGTATTTTGAGCTGGATAAAAGCAGCGAGTATTGGCGTGATCTAGAACAATCCGGTGGTTTTGCTGTGCATGTTGGTGGTGACTTTCCGGGCTTAGAGATAGAATTCTGGGCGGTAAGAGAATGAGTGTTCAAGAAGCTATAAGTGGCAAAACGGCAAGCGGAGATTGTTATGTCTGATGATGATCGTACCCTGATTCAAAGTTCGGGGCCGGTGCGGCCGAACCCTGGTGGTAGAGCTCCAGCAGGTGGCGGGTCAGTGCCACCACCCGCAACACCGCCGCCACAACAACAGACCCCACCGCCTTCTGGAGCATATCGTTCACCACCCCCTCCTCCAATGATGGGGCATCAGACGTCAACTCGAATTGATGTGTTTGATGGGTTGAATCCTGTGGTGAATGCAGCATCGACACTATTAAATTTGATGGCTAAGTTAAGAAATACAGCCTCCCATGCCAATGTTACGGGGCTGTTTAATCAAATATCCCAAGAGCTGAAGCAATTCGAGGCTCGCCTTAAGCAAGAGGGCATTCGTCCAGAGGTGGTGCTAGCGTCGCGTTATTGTTTGTGTGCAGTGATTGACGAGGTGGTACTGAATACACCTTGGGGCGCAAATAGTGCGTGGGGACAAAAAACGTTATTAAGTGCGTTCCATAATGAAACGGCGGGAGGCGAGAAATTTTTCCTTATTTTAGATCGAATGAAACAGTCCCCAGGGGAAAATCTTCACGTATTAGAGCTGCTGTATTTGTTGGTTAGTTTTGGTTTTGAGGGCAAGTACCGAGTGATGGATCGTGGACGAGACCATTTGGACGGCATACGTGACGAATTATATCATGCCATTCGACGTTTTCGTGGACAGCCTGAAGCTGATTTGTCGTTGGACTGGCGTCATGTCGAGGGTCGGTTGTCGTCGATGGTGCATTATATTCCATTGTGGGTTGTTGGTGCTTGTGTCGGAGCTGTAATGTTATTGACCTATTCAGGTTTCAGGTTTGCCTTGTATAACACGACAACGCCGCTATATGAGCAGTTTGTGGAGTTGGAACAAGGTGACGGCAAAAACGACGATAGCAGCGCAAAAGCTAATCCATAAGCTAGCGCCGAATAGGTATTTTGAGGGGATTCATGAAACGTATCATAGGGTTTATTACAGATAAGCGCGTATTAACGATTATCGGTTTAATCGCGTTGGCGGTATTGATTTGGCTAGGAGGGCCTTTTGTCCGTTTTGGCGAGGACAATTTTGCACCGCTTGGTTCTGTTGTTGCGCGTTTAGTCGCTATCATTGTGCTGTTAGGGCTTTGGGGGCTGACAACATTGTTGGGCCAATGGCAAAACAAGCAGCGTACCGCGAATTTGTTGAATGAAGTACAAGGGCTGGATGCAGGCAATGATGATGGTGCTCAGACCAATCAAAGCGGTGAGGAGGTAGCGGTTCTTCAAAAGCGTTTTACTGATGCGTTATCGGTTTTAAAGAAAACAAAATTTCAGCATAAAAGTGGCAGTAAGGCATTGTATGATTTGCCTTGGTATATTGTTATCGGGCCTCCAGGGTCAGGAAAAACAACAGCATTGGTGAATTCAGGATTGGAATTTCCGTTGTCTGATCAGCTGGGGAAAGGTGCTATCGGTGGTATTGGTGGTACGCGAAACTGCGATTGGTGGTTCACTAATGAAGCCGTTATTCTAGATACTGCTGGCCGTTACACAACGCAAGATTCACATAAGGTTGTTGATAGTAAAGCGTGGCAAGGCTTCCTGGATTTACTGGTAAAACACCGTAAACGAAGGCCGATTAATGGCGCGATTATCGCTATCAGTATTCAAGATATCTTAACTCAAACATCGGATGAACGTTTATATCACGCGAGAACCATTCGTTCTCGTATTGATGAGTTAGTCGATCACTTGGGTATTAATTTTCCCATTTACGTCACTTTTACTAAATGTGATTTGGTTGCCGGTTTTAGCGAGTTTTTTGAAGAGTTTGGTTTAGAGCAGCGAGAGCAAGTATGGGGTATGACGTTCCCGTTACCAGACGAAGGGAAACCTCAGGCGTTTGATAACAAACTCTTTGAGTATAAATATTCTGAATTATTAAGCCGTTTACAGCCACAGGTCTTGGATCGAGTGCAGCGGGAGCGAGACCCTCAGCGACGTGCATTGATCTATAATTTCCCGAATCAGTTTGAGACAATGCGTTCCCCTATTGAGGATTTTCTAACACAAACCTTTGGCTTGAATCGGTTTCAAACGCAACCGTTATTACGTGGCGTTTACTTTTCCAGTGGTACTCAAGAAGGAACACCGATTGATCGAATGATGTCTTCGGTAGCCTCTAATTTTGGGTTGCCATCAGAAGCTGTGCGTTTAACGCCAGGTCAAGGTAAGGCATTTTTCATTAACCGTTTGTTCACCAATGTTATCTTCCCTGAAGCTGAGATGGTGGGTTCTAATAGACAATATGAGCTACTGCTTAAATGGATGCGACGAGGTGCCTTTGGCGGCTTGGCGTTGTTATTTGTGGTAAGTATTATTGTATGGACAGCAGCCTATAGCCGGAATCAGACCTACTTAGAACAAGTTGCTGAGCACCTAGACCGTTATAAAGATTTTGAAGTTAATATTAGCGACAACAATCACGACTTACGTTTGATTATTCCCGCGTTGCAAGAGTTGAAAAGAGCCAGTGAAATATATGAGCAAGAAAGTTTGCCTTGGTTGGCTGGGCTCGGGTTACACGACTCTCGTGTTGAAGTCTCAGCGAAAAAAACGTATTTAGAGAAGCTACGAGCGTTGTTGTTACCAAGGATTGATTGGCGATTCCAGCAGTACCTTTTGGCTGCAAAATCAACGGATCCTCGGCTACATGAGTCGCTACTCGCATATTTAATGTTGGGTGACAGTGAGCGGTTTGATCCTGCTGTTGTGAAAGATTGGCTGTTAAGTGATTGGGAAAGTCAATTTAGAGGTCAAGATGAAGTACAGCAGGTATTGACCAAGCATTTAGATGTATTGCTTTCAAGTCCACTAGAGCCTCTGGCATTAAATAAGCTGGCGTTGGACAGAGGAAGGGCAGAGCTTCGAAAAGTACCTGTTGCAGAAATGATATATAACCGAATTAAAAGCGACCCTACTTTTAGCCGAGAGGTGGATTTAAGGGGATTGCTGGGCGATAGCACACGTACTGTTTTTGCAAACAAGAAAAATAGTACGCTATTTAGTATGCCCTTTATGTTTACCAAAGAAGGGTATAAAGCGGTTGATTTGTCGAAAGACTCCCCGGTTATTAAAGAAATGTTTTCAGATCGTTGGATACTGGGTGATGAAGCGACGGCGGTTTATAACAACAATGAGTTAGGCAAAATTACAGATCGAATTCGAGGCCATTATATGGCTGAGTATATTGATCGTTGGGGGCGTTTTTTAAACGGAATGTCCGTCAATGCTTTCTCGGATTTACAGCAAAGTCGTCGTATCTTGGCTTTGTTAGCCGACCCTGTGTATTCGCCAATTTTGGCGGTCTTAAAAGTGACGTCGGAAAATACAGAGCTGTCCCCGAGAGTGCCATCCGTTAAGCTCAAAAATAAGAAGGCCGGTGCTATTGCTAGTTTCTTTAGTGGGGATGAGGGCACGGGTGAAGGAGGTGTCTTTAAGCAGACTCCGGTGGACAAGCATTTTAGAGAGTTGAACTTATTGTCTGCTGCCGCTACTGGTGCGCCAACGCGCATTAGTGGAACCTTGCTGTCATTACGTAATGTTCAGGCGTATCTGGATGAGATAATCCTAGCGCCAGATATCACTGAAGCGGCATACAATGCTGCAAAAGGCCGGATGCTTGCAGGCGGAGGAGATGTAATTAAACAGCTACGCATTGATGCGTCCAGTTTGCCATCTTCTGTTCAGCGTTGGTTATTTGCCGTTGCCGATGAAACGTGGCGCTTGGTGTTGCTTAACGCTAAAGCGCATGTGAGCAATGAGTGGAAGAGTCAGGTTTACCGTAAATATGTTGCAGCGTTATCTAATCGCTATCCATTGTATAGAAATGCAGTGGATGAATTGGCGGTGTATGATTTTGCAGAATTCTTTAAACCCGAAGGCATTCATGATCGTTTTGTGCAGAAGTATATTTCTCCTTTTGTGGAAGTGGATGATGCGTGGGGGGTAAAGCGTTTGGATGGCAGAGGGTTAGCCATAGCTCCAGAAAGTATTGATCAGATGCGACGAGCTGTGCAAATTAAAGGTATGTTGTTTGCGACAAACCCAACATCCCCAAGCTTTAGCTTTAAGATGAAACCTTATCGTATGGATTCTAGTGTCCGTAAATTTGAGATGTCTTTTGGTGACCAACGTTTACGGTATACTCATGGGCCAAAAATTTCTAAAAGTATGAATTGGCCAGGAGACGGCGGGACTAATGTAAGAATGACATTTGAAGATCTTAACGATTCTATTAAACGCGTCACTTATGACGGGCCTTGGGCATTACTGAGGTTGTTGGATGAGTCGACAATCAGCCAGACACGGCGATCTAATGTATACCATGTGACTTTCTCAACTCTCGGCCGAAAAGCAACGTGGCAAGTGACAGCAAGAAGTGTGAATAACCCATTCCAATCACAGTCTATTTCTCGTTATCGTTGTCCGGAGGCGCTTTAGGCATGGCAGTAAAACCCGGTTTGTATGGTAAGTTGCCAGCTCATGGTGACTTCTTAAGTCGCAACTTGCCGCCCGAGTTTGTGCAAGGGTGGGATGATTGGCTGCAGCGCTCGGTTGCAAGTAGCCAAGAGCAATTGGGGGGAGGTTGGTTAGATTTATATTTAACAAGTCCTTTGTGGCGTTTTGTGATTTCCTCTGGTGTAATTGATGATCAGGTGTGGGCTGGTGTTATGATGCCGAGTGTTGACAAGGTGGGGCGGTATTTCCCCTTGACGTTAGCGATGCCATACGGTCAACATGCAACCCCAGTGGAGTTAATGACCCATGGTGAAGAATGGTTTCATGCCCTTGAGAGCATTGCGCTTTCAGGGTTAGATGAGACTGGGTCGGTGGAAACAGTGAATCAAGTGTTAGAAACTGTGGCCCCTCTTGAGTTATCAGAAATTACAACAAAAGCGGTTGCTTTGGATTTTTCACGCCCAATAGCACTTAATATGGAAAAAACTGAGCAAAATCCGTGCTTAAGCTATCCTTTTTTGTTGGATTGTTTCCTGCAACAGCGTTTACCAAGCTATAGTTTATGGTGGAGCACTGGCTCGGAGTGTGTTGCCCCATCCTTTTTGGTATCGGGACATCTCCCTCCTGCTCAGATGTTTGTCGCAATGTTGGATGGGCATTGGCAGCATTGGAGTTGGAATACGCCGTTTGGGGTTATTCCTCAGCGAGATGAGCAAATAGAGCGGCCAGCACCTGAGCCGTCGTCGGAGACAAATGAATAAATGAGTGAACAGTCTTGGTTAACAAGCGCAACAACCCACTGTGGGGCTGTTCGTAATATGAATGAAGATTCTCTGATGACGCGTACCGAGGATAGCTTTTGGGCTGTTGCGGACGGTATGGGTGGGCATGACGCGGGTGAGGTGGCTAGTGAGATGATTACCACCGCCTTGGGTAAAATGGACGCCACCCTAGACTTACCAGAGTTTGTTGATAGTATCGAAGACACCTTGCTCGAAGTGCATCATGAAATACGAGTATATTCAAGAACACATTGTGACGGCCGAACTATGGGCAGCACAGTGGTAGCTATGTTTGCTCGTGGTAACTTAGGTGTATGCCTGTGGGCGGGAGACTCGCGGCTTTATCGTTATCGTGGTGGTATGTTGGAGCTGGTTTCTGAGGATCATAGTCAGGTTAATGAAATGCTGTCGAGAGGTTTGATTACGGCTGAAGAAGCGGTTAATCACCCATCGTCAAATGTAATAACACGGGCGGTAGGGGCAACGGATACGTTGTATATTGATGTTACTGTTTTTGAAATGAAGCCCAAAGATATTTATGTATTGTGTAGTGATGGCTTGTATGGGGCACTGTCCCATGATGAAATGCTATCCCGCTTACGCTTAAGTAGCGTAGAAAATTATGCGGATGATTTTATTGCTGATTCACTAAAGAATGAAGCAAGAGACAACGTCACGGTGGTAGCTGTTCAGGCTCTGTAATGAATAGAGAACTAGAAGAAAATACAGGAAGAGAAATTCGCGAGTTGGCAAGAAACTATGCGGATGGCCACTTTAATAAAGGTGAATATCGTTTGCGTCGACGTGAAATGCTAATGCGTTGTATGCAGTTGGATAATGAAGATACTCAAGATATGCCTGCTTACGATCCGAAGCAAGCGGTGATAGCGCAGCGAGAGAGAACGTTGTTTTGGTGGCGTATGGCTGGTATGGCGTCGATTGCATTAATTGGTGTAATGGTATTTTTGTTATATAAAATATCTTAGTGATTTTTAATATAAAAATAATTAAAGGCATTAAAAAAGGGGCATGTAGCCCCTTTTTTAATGCCTTTGCTCGGTGAGAGCTTATGCTTTCTTGGCTTGAGAAATATCGTAGCCAAATCGACCTTTACCACTGCGAGCATTCGTTTCGCCAGCTTCAGTAAATGCCACCTCAAACAATGAAAAACTTAGAGAGATTGTTTCGCCAGGCTCGCCGTCACCAGATGCACCAATGGAGTAACTGCTGATAAGAGTATCTTCAAGAGTGTATGTTAGGAACTCTTCAAGTTGGTCGCCACCTGTTGTCACAAAGTGGATAAGAACCTTCTTACCTTTAGTACCAATAGTTGACTCTTGAACAAGTAGCGGTGTTGCTTTATCAACTACTTTTGTTAGCGTAATTTCGCTGATGCTAGGGCGAGAAGCTTCACGGTTTGCCATGCGGCCCGCATTTTGAGAAATCGCACGGCCTACACCCCAGTTAAAGCTGCTAACTTCGATCATTTTCTCGTAACCTTTAGCAGTGATGTTGCCTTCTATGCCTTCGATTTCTAAGTAAATTGCCATGTTGATATTCCTCTATCCGTTTTATTGGTATGTGTGTTACTTCTATGATGATGTTATTTGATTGGGGT
>CAJXXT010000230.1 GCA_913063495.1 uncultured Gammaproteobacteria bacterium
GAGCTCCCCATCGCGTTGACCCGGCCCGCTGAATTAACGGCAGGCTTTGGACATATCTGCGCCTACGACGAGACAGGCCTTAATTGTTGGGACGATTGATAGCGGGATAACTCGTTTGATAATCACAGGAATGAGTAAAAACTCCATCTGTGTTTTTACTCATTCCTGTGACTGATTGGATTACGCTTTTTTCGCTTGGGCTATATCATAACCAAATCGGCCTTTGCCACTACGAGCGTTAGTCTCGCCAGCTTCAGTGAAGGCAACTTCGAATAAAGAGAAGCTAAGTGAGATTGTTTCACCTGGCTCACCATCTCCTGAGGCGCCAATTGAGTAGCTGCTAATCAATGTGTCTTCTAATGTATAGGTAAGGAACTCTTCAAGCTGATCACCGCCAGTAGTGACGAAGTGGATAAGTACCTTCTTGCCTTTGGTGCCAATGGTAGATTCTTGAACAAGCAATGGTGTGGCTTTGTCCACAACCTTTGTTAGTGTGATCTCACTAATGCTAGGTCGTGAGGCTTCTCTGTTTGCCATACGACCGGCATTTTGAGAAATCGCGCGACCAACGCCCCAGTTGAAACTGGAGACCTCGATCATCTTCTCATATCCTTTTGCAGTGATGTTGCCTTCGATGCCTTCAATCTCTAAATAAATAGCCATTTCAATAATCCTGTAAGTTACTTGATGAATGCTTTTGAGTCGGGAGTCTTGTCCCGAACTCGTAGTGGAATTATTGCAAAGGAATGTAGAATCTGGAAGCCTATTGCGCGTGATTATGTCGCATTCTAGATGGGAATAATCCCGGCCTTAGATGGCTTAGTTATCGAAGTCAGGTTCTGGCAAAACTTCTCCAACAACAACGTCTGATCTCTTTCCTGTTTTGTTATCAATGGTAAATGAGAAATCATGTCCGCCAGACGTATTCTTAGGGTATATATCAATAGTGTAGTGATCCTTTTCCGGTACGATTCTAATATTCATATCTTTTATTAAAACCTCCACCCCATCACTCAAGTCTCCATACACCCCCAAATCACCTTGTTCCTTCAAAACTTTATCAAGCAATTCTATGGCTTTGCGTCGTGCTCTCGCACTTCCATCGAATTGAATGTCGTTGTGTTGATTCCATATTTTATCGTTCATATTTTCCTCTCCACAGCCAATTAATAAAGATATCAGCCCTACAAACAATATTCCTTTATACACCCAACAACTCCCAAGACCACAATGAAAGACTTTACACGTTATAGATTCTCAGTACTATGGTTCACAAGTTTCTCATGATTGAAACTTATACAATTTGTTTATGGAGATAATAATGAAAAAAGGAACCTTACCTCTTATAGGGTTAACAGCTACCGCTCTATCCATCACAGCCTGCGTTCAACTAATGTGGGAAGTTACCTACGAAGGGCCCGACCAACACTTTAGTGAGTTTCATGCGCTAACAGAAGATAGCGCAAACAATCTTATTGCTCTTGCTGAAGTTAAATCAACCGACAGCAGCTCGTCACAAGCTATTCTGAAGTATGACTCTCAAGGTGATTTAATTTGGGAAACCATTATTCCACACGTATTTAACTTTGATGGATTTTCAGGAAAAAACTTTATTGCAACGAGTCCAGACAATCAAATTTTTACCGCCGGTATTACCATTGGAGCAGGAAACAAACTGAGCCTGTTAAATGAAGACGGTGATATCCTGTGGACTAACATTATCGGATACGGCGAACCCAGCATACTATTTGATATTGAAGTGACTAATGATAACCAGTTTTTATCCCTTGGCTTATACCCTGCCTATAACCTAGTTTCTTATGACGAAGCCGGTGACGTGTTATGGGAAAATAGCGGCGGCCCTAGACTGGACCACTTTGGCATTGCCCGCCCTCCTCAAGCAATGGGCGAGGTTCTGGCAAATGCCAACAATGACATCTTTTTCAGTAACGGTAGTGCCATTAACAAACTCAACGCCGATGGAGAAACCATTGCACGTATCACTACAAATGATTTAGACGTCGCCTATATTATGGACATTGATGCTAGTGACGAGCAAATTGCCGTTTTAAGTATGGGGGGTGGTTTTGCCGCAATCAACATTTTGGACAATGACCTAAATATCATTGTGTCAGAGACGATTGAGATGAGCTATTTCACAGGTCTGCTTGCAATGTCTAGCGATGGTAATGTGTGTTTTTCTTTCCAAGACGGCAGCAGCACCGGTTCTCAATATGTTAACGGGCAATTGAATACTGTTAATGGGTGGCTTTGGGAAACCTCAAATCTCATTAAAGAAGACATTAGAGAAATTCGCTCTGTCAGTGCAATACAAGATAGCTGCCGTATTACGATGATACATTCGCTAGAAGATATAACCGCTTCAGAAACGACGATCAATAATGGCGAAGCCAAGGTTAGCGACACCATAAAAAAGAAGGGATTCGCATCATTTAATACATACAGCAACGACTCAGGCTTCTACTCACTCGGCTTTACTTCTAGCGATTCCCAGGAGAATTTAGCTCAGATGTATAAATATACATTCAAATAACGGCAAACAATAGTTAGCAACATACGCCAGAAAGCCTATAGATAACTTCTCTTTAGGTTTTCTGGTCTCAGCTAATATAGTAAGCTGAACAGCCAAGCCTTTGCATAGCTCAGGCTACATAATTCAGATTACATAGTTATGAGCGATTCCTCACCAGACCCAGACTCCAAAGATTCAGCCATTGTGTCAATGTTTAACTCTTTGGTGGATCTTGTTTCTCCGGATAAAAAAACAGGTAGTGACGAGGATTCTTCGCTGCTTGATCAATCGCTATCGCTTACTAGGGAGTTTTTCGAGCGTCAAGCTGCGGGTGGTATCTCCCTGATCACATCAAGCGATTGCGCAGACGATGTGGTAGCCCTTAAAAACCGTTCGGTTTGTCTAAAACTTAATCTTGGCCGGTTACAAGCGCTTGCGGGCAGCAACGTTCGTTTTATTATTGATGGCACCGATGTGGGTAGTGGGTCGACTCAAGACAGTGGTGAGGCGCTGATGGATTATATGTCCGATAATGCGGGCTGCTTTTCCATGGACTTTAGCATTGAGAGTAAGATCGGAATCCAGGTGCCTGATGTTAGATCCAATGAAGACGTTCTATTACATGTATTAGATCGTGATCCAGTGGTCTGTGTCGATGCAAGACTAATAACAGAACAGCGCACCGTCTGTGACCAGCAACTGATTGCAATGGCCGAAAAAGGATTTGATGTTCTCTATGTGGATTTCGGCAAAAAAGACCGAACCGATGATATCCGGAAAATCCGAAAAGAAAGGTCATTGCCATTGGGGGCGATTGTCCCGCTCACCGCAAGAATACGACAGTTCGAGACATTTGATGTGGACTTTCAGCAAACCTTTCTGTCGCTAACGGTAAATCGTTTGCGAGCCAAAGGTGCGCCAGTGGTAGGGTTTATTACGGAATCTGTATTGGATCAGCAGAGTGTATTTCCAGATGTTCAGATTATTTCTCCGGATGAAACTGTAGATGCCAAATTCTTACAGCAACTAGAAAACAGCGCGCATAATTTTTTGTTAGAAAGAGACTTGTTTCGTAAGGATCCTGAAAACGATATTGCATGGCGATTGGATCAGTTAGTCAAAGGGCACTGGACAGCTGGCAATAAATGCCATGTTGAGCTGGATAACGAATGCGCTCGACGCAAATTATTTAAGGTCATTGATGAGGCTCGCATTCGAGTCGACCTTCAATTTTATATATTTAAAGAGAGCCGCTTCACCCATGAGTTAGGAATGCATTTGGCCAAAGCAGCCAATAGAGGTGTACACGTTAGGCTAATGGTTGATGCGCTATACTCGCGAGAAAATTTTCTCGGCAGTTGGAATTCATTTTTGCGGCAAATTAAAAAAGTAAACCGCATTCATATTCTAGCAGCAGACCCTCTGCCACTGGGTAGCGAATGGGATACCCTTAGTCTTCGGCAGCGAGATCATCGCAAAATAGCGATTATCGATAATGCTATTGCATTTGTGGGTGGGCGTAATGCGGCTGATGAATATTATTATTCTTGGTCTGAAGTTCCCATATCTGACTGGACAACGTCGGATTATATACCGTGGCTTGATGCACATGTAGAGCTGCGAGGAGCTGCTGTTCAAACCGTTCAAAGTCTCTTTAATGATACGTGGAAGAGAAACGATGGGGCAGATTTTTCACCCATCCAAAGGGTCATGGCTCGACAAGAGGAAAAACCAACTGGCTCAAGGGTTCGGCTGGTGATACATGACGGTATATCGGACGCCAATGGATTAGCCGCCTATGAAGCGCTTATCGGAGGAGCAAAAAAAACCTTATTTCTGGTTAACGACTTCCCTGTTATCGACGACATTGCCGAATTGTTAATACACGCGGTGAAACGAGGTGTCGCTGTGACCTTTATTACCGGTAGTGTTCAGGCCAGAAGAGCTGATGGCAGTTTTTTTAAGGGTGGGATACATCGAGAGCTATTTGAGTACGTCACAAAAAGCCGGTTGGGTATGCTCTCTGAAGCAGGTGTCAAGGTGGTGGAGTTTCAGACCAAGGTACTAGAGAATATTGCTACGGTAGAAGGTCAGGTCAGGCCCTACGTCCATGCAAAACTGGTGACCGCAGATGGCCGGTATGCGAGTATCGGGTCGGCCAATTTGGATATATCCGCCAGCTACTGGGAACGAGAAGCCAATATTGTTATTGAAGATCCATCGGTAGTAAGTGATTTAGATGTGCAGCTATGTGATTTCGTTAAAAACGGTGTGCTGCTGGATACGGATTCATTGGAATGGCGACGAGAGGCTCCACAACGAGAAGTGGTTTCTACGCTGTGGCCTGATACGTTTTTAAATTGATTATAATAGAAAGCCCTACAGATCAATCATAGTTCAACATCGAAAGGAATTGAAAGTGAGCACATTATGTAAGCGTTATCCTATAGGGAGAATATTTTGAGTACGGTGCAATTGTGCAGATGGACTATCGGGTTTGTTTGGATTTACCATGGCCTAGCAACCAAGCTCCTGAGCACTGCACCAATCGAGTATTACTTGAGTAGTCAGCTTGGCTTTTCGGAATCAGGTACGCTTTGGTTTATGAATATTTGTGGGGCGTACGAATTAGCGTTTGGTATAGGTTTTATCTATTTCTATCGTAATAGGCTTGTTATTTTTTTCAACATACTAACGATGATGTTATTGATCGTGATGGTTGCATTTCTTGATGTTCGTTTCCTAATAGAGGGATTTAATCCAGTATCGACAAACGTACCGATTATCGCGTTGTCCTTAATTATGTTGAGTCATACTAGTACTGAGGCTGACCTTTCTCTCAATTAATTAAGATGCTGCTGTCACCAGCGTAACCACCACATCATTGCCGAGCGGTGTTAGGGCATAAAGGAATCCCACCAACATCGCCATACTAACAATAACAACAAGGAATGCTGCAATCATTTGCATCTTAAAAATAGAACGCAAAAGAATCACTTCAGTCAGGCTCGCACCTGCGCTGCCTATGATTAGAGCCATGACCGCACCCAGTGACATCCCCTTAGCGGCAAGGGCCGCACTCAACGGGATAACCGCTTCCGCACGAATATAAAGAGGGATACCAATAACTGCAGAAATTGGAATTGCAAATAAATTCCGTAGGCAGGAAGCCGTAAATAAATGAACCTATCAAAATCCCCACAAGTAGATAAGGAAGGACTCCTTTAAAATCCTTCCAAGTTGTAATCCAAATTTTCAGCCAATGGCTCTGTTGCTTTACAGCAGAGCCGCAAGATGAACCGCAGCCACCAGGCAATGGCGCTTCATAGGCAGCTGCTTCTACATACTGGTCAAACCCAAGTTTCTCCAAAGTAAAGCCCGCGATGATCGAAACGCCAAGAGCGATAATGAAATATACGAGCGTCACCTTAAGACCGAAGGTTACAGCGAATAACCCAATGATAACTGGGTTTAGAAGAGGGCTGGAAAACAAGAAGACCATCATCGGACCAAACCCTGCCCGAGCCCTAAGCAAACCTTTCAAAAAAGGAATGGTCGAACAGGAACAAAAAGGAGTGATCGCACCTAAAAGTGCTGCAACTACATACCCTCTTCCATTACGCGAACTCAGAATAGACTGAATTCGTTCAGGTGAGATGTACTCTTGCAAAACACCCACCCCATAGCTGATCAGCAAAAAGAGTAGTGTTAGCTCGAAAGCTAGAAAGATAAACATGTTAGCGGTGTCTTGTAAGCCTGTAAGTAGCTCGGGTGTCATATCATCCATCCATTTCGTTATTACCGGGTATACGGTAATATAGCCCAAGCGCTTCACAAGTCAACACATTACCGGTATTATCGTAATTTATTGACTTGTATCAGGAGAAACTAATGGACTTTGACGAAGTGGCAGGTGTTCTCAAAGAGCTTGGACACCCTCATCGATTAAGGATATTTAAGCGTCTAGTGAAAGCTGGTTTTGACGGTTTGCCTGTGGGTGTATTACGAGAGGATCTAGGCATTCCAAACTCCTCAATGACCCATCATATTAATAGCCTTGTGAAAGCTGGATTGATTGTTCAGCAGCGGCATGGCCGTATACTGCAATGCATCCCAAAATATCGTCGCCTCTGGGACGTAATTTCTTTTCTACAAGATGAATGCTGCGTTGATGAGGCGGAATTACCAGCAGACTAAACAGAATTGGATTAAATCTGCTTTGAATTTAAATATATTCTCGTAACCAGAGCCTTGGGATAGATTATTTCAATAACCACGTCGTCTCAACTGACGTCACTTTTCCCTTCAGTCCACCTGCCACATCCAAGCTATCAACAATCTCTACTTGATAAGCCTCTGAATAATGTCGCTTAACCTCCTCTTCGCTAATTGAAAACGGGGGGCCATCCATTAATTGTTGATTGTATGCGTAGGTAATCAATAACTGCGGCGCTTTACCGGTAACGTTAATCAAATGTAAGGTATATTGGTTTCGCGTCGTCTCTGGTAGTGCCACTAATGCAGCTCGATCATATATTGCATCAACCGTCCCAAGAAGTTCAGTTGATACATTAAAGATATCACCCACAAATATATCAATGCCTTTTGCGCGGTAGTGGATCAATTCACCAACGCTGGATATTTCCGGTTCAACACCAAGATCGTCGAACAACGTCTTAATAGCAAGTTCGCTCAATTCTGCACCAACAACGCGATACCCCTTATTAAGTAACCAGGCTATATCCCGCGTCTTGCCGCATAACGGTAAAAGTACGCGGCTACCCTTTGGTAGCGCCAGTTTATCGAAGTGAGCAAGAAGCTGCAGATTTGTCTCACCTTCATGAAACGGTATTTCGTTTTTATTCCATTTTTCGTGCCAAAAACTTGCTTTCATAGTAATTCCTTCACACTTTAGATTGCCCAGAGCTGTATTGCCCTAAGTAGTAATGAGAGATAACATACCACCTCAAGTCGACTTTAGGTCAAGCATTTATTGCTTAGGGAGAAACCGTGGATATCGGTGAAGTATCAAAGACATCAGGGTTACCAGCCTCAACCCTACGTTACTACGAAGAAAAAGGGCTTATCCGCTCTAGCGGTAGAAACGGTTTGCGTAGGCTATTTAACACTGATGTTATAGAGCAATTGGCGTTGATTTCCCTAGGGCGAAACGCTGGATTTTCACTGGATGAGATCGGGGAAATGTTCACCGATGATGGTCTAGAGATTAACCGTCAACTCCTGTTGGAAAAAGCGGATGAGCTAGACAAAAAAATCAAAGAACTGACATCGATGCGTAATGGGCTACGACACGCTGCGGCTTGCAGCGCGCCTAGCCATTTGGAATGCCCTAAATTTAGGCGTTTGCTTCATATAGCGGGCAAAAACCGTTCTAGAAAATCGAGTTCGTTAACGAAAAATGCGGGCAAGCAACGTTAAGCACAAGGTGTTATGTGTTGCTTGTGAAATGTGTGCGTATTGGACAGTTCATCCATATCCAGGTTCTCCAGTATTTGACCAAGGGCTCGCGCGATCACGGAGGCATTTCGTATCATCGGGACTTTAGGCCAGGTACTGCGCCTTCCCGCCAAGATGAGATTTTCAATCTCTTGATCTTCTGTGTATTCAAATAACGCATTGCGCCAGTAGAAATCTTTTTTCTCCAATATTATGTTGATATCGCCGGTATATTTCTGGTCAAGCACCGCATGGGATAACAAAATAGCCGGGCTGATATATGAACCGCCATATTTTGACATCAATTTTTCGGTAGAGATTAAACCGTCTTTTAGTATATCCATGAGGGTGTTACTTACGTTTCTTCGCAGGCCCTTAATATTTTTAAATTTTGGGTCAGCAACAAAAGGTAATGCCAGTGGATTAATCAAACTAACAATATAATGGTTCACACCAAATAAACGCGCTAAGCGTTTGGCGGGTAAATCTTCTGAAAAGGATCCATCGCACCATTTCCGAGAAGGCAGATAGGGTTTGGGTTTTCCGTCTATGCCTTTGGCATAGAGCGTTACTGGTGGCACTACACCTGGAAGGCTACTTGATGCGTCAATAGCGGATCGAATGTAAACATTGGGCGATGTAATAGCGTTCATTAAACGCGATGTTTGATGCTTTTCTGACGGTGCGATAGAAATACTAATGTAGCGCCCAGTATGTTCGTACGCTTCTTGAAATGTCATATCTGAACAAAAGCCATCTAACGCTTGTTCCTTAATAGACATGGGTGAGTGTTGTTCGTGAAGCCCCATTAGCACAGAGAGTGGGTTCGGTCCTCGTGGCAGATCATATTGGTAATTGTAAAAGTGTCCTTGTCGTAATTCCTCGTCAGTTTTGGTGCCAAGTTGCGCGCTAATCCAAGAACCTGCGCTAGCACCTGATATGACATTGGGCAGTAAGTTTTCATCAATGAGTGTTTGCACTACGCCGTGATGAAAATATATCAGGCCAGCACCACCGCTTAGCATTAACGCTGAGCGGCCAAAGCAGTGACTTGCTCGACGAAAGAAATCGAGCTTCTCATCAAACGGGATTTGTGTATCGTTTGCCTTAGCAACAAAATGCAATGATTCAACTATTTTACTGACATAATCATCCACAAGCAGCTTGGTGCCGTATTGAGCTTGACGATAAAGGCGCGGGCTTCCCAT
>CAJXXT010000231.1 GCA_913063495.1 uncultured Gammaproteobacteria bacterium
GTTACCACGCTCTCGGTAAAAACGTCATTTTTGTCACCTGCAATCATATGCCCTGCATCCTTAATATCGACATATTGAGCATTAGGTATACGCTCTAAAAACTCTTCAACAGCATCTTCCGTAACAAGCTCACTCATTTGACCCCGAATAAGTAACATCGGCTGCTGTATTTTTGAGGCGATGGCATACAAGCGATCCGCGTGGCCATCCATTGTTGGTCGATTATCACTACTGACAAACTTGGGATCCCAATGCCAGCGATAGCGACCATCATCACCCAAGCGTAAATTCTTAGCTAAACCCTCTAGCGACTTAGGTTTTTTCCGGTGAGGTAAATAAAGCGCAATTGCTTCAGAGGCATCTTCCAGAGAAGCAAACCCTTGCTCTGCTTTTTCACTCATAAAACCCAGCACTTTTGCTACGCCATCAGGTTTCATTCTTGGTGTGATATCAACCAAAATGATAGCTTCAAATATATCAGGGGACACTTCATTCGTTGCGGATATTGCACTCAAGCCGCCTAACGATGCGCCTACTGCTATTGGGTTATTCAGTGATTTAGCAATATTGCCGATATCGTTACCATAGGCTGCCAATCGATAATCCCCCTCAGGGCACCACTCGCTATCACCATGGCCTCGAGAATCAAATGCCACCCCATAAAAGCCCTTCTCACCCATCACTTTGGCTGCCTGACCCCACGCATAACGTGTTTGACCACCACCATGAGCAAATAACACCGCTTGATTTGTCGGGTCACCGTAACAGTCTGCAAAAATATTCAAACCATTGTGACCTTTAAAACATCGTACCTCGTGACTCACTTGTGTAGTTTTTACCATATCGTTCATACGCTCGTTTTAATGATATATCAATAAAAACACGGCACGGACAAGCAGTCACTGGTGAAAAATGACATTATTTGGCATTTATTGTTTATTAAAGCCCCAATACTCTTTTTGCGTTAGTACTGGTTTGTTGAACAAGTTCAGCCACATTCACACCTCTAATTTCAGCAATCTTCTGTGCAATGCGAGGTAAATTCAATGGTGTATTACGCTCCCCACGAGAAAATGCTGGCGGAATATCTGGCGCATCCGTTTCCAATACGAGGGACTCCAGCGGAACCTGACGAATAATTCGTGCGAGTTTTTTTGCTCTATCATAGGTTGCCGAGCCGCCAATACCCAACACAAAACCCAACTCACAATATTGAGCTGCCTGTTGCTCACTGCCCGAAAAAGCATGGACAATACCACCCTTTGGTAACCTCACCTTTCGCAAACATTTTAATACTTCGTCATGCGCTTTGCGTACGTGCAGTAATACTGGCAAATTATGTTTTTTGGCTACAGCTAATTGCATAGTAAACAATGCGTACTGTTTTTTTCGATTATCTTCAGAGCTATCTATAAAATAGTCTAATCCAATTTCGCCAACCGCAACAGGACGTCCAGTGACACTGTGTAGAACGGCTTCATTCAATGCGAGCTCTGCTTCATCAACACTTACATGTTGATCTACAAAACAAGGGTGCAAACCTAGGGCAAAATTCAGTGTAATCAAATTACTCTGCTCACACAGGCGGATCACTCTCGGCCAGTCTTTTTGCACTACGGCGGGAATTATAATGCCTTCAAAGCCACTCTCTTTTGCTTGTTGAAGTAACGATGGCCTATCATGATCAAAAACAGGAAAATCCAAATGGCAATGAGTATCAATCATTTTCAAACCCCACGCTCTTCAAACCCTAAGCTCTCCAGCTTTACGCCTTCAGCGTTAAAAAACAATACTTACTTTATACTACTCAATTCCATTCAATTATCACTATTTTTAAATGGCAAAAGTTTTTTGGCCTTATTTATATACTCGGTATGTCTCTCTGCTTCGCTATCGATATAACCAGAGATAGCAGCACTGAAATCTTCGTTAGCTATCCAATGATTTGAGTAAATTTCAACAGGCGTGAAGCCTCTTTGTATTTTATGCTCTCCTTGCGCCCCCGCATCAAAGCGCTTAAGCCCTCTCTCTATACAAAATTGAATCCCCTGGTAATAACACACTTCAAAGTGCAGAAGCTCAAATTCCTGGGTGCAGCCCCAGTAACGGCCATAGAGTGTCGTTGAATCAAAGAAGTACAGTGCCCCGGCAACATCCTGGCCATTGTGTTTGGCCATGACTAACATAATATTCTCTGACATCGTTTCATGAATTAAGTCAAAGAACTCCCGTCGTAAATAACCTCCATGCCCGCTACGTTTAGCATAGGTTATTTGGTAGTAGTGATAAAACGTATCCCACATCGACGCGCTAATATCATCGCCAATATATCTATATACGCTCACACCCTGTTCTTCAATACGACTACGTTCCTTCTTTAGATTCTTACGCTTTCTCGAAGTGAATCGCTTAAGAAAATCATCAAAGTCTTTGTAGTTTTCATTAAACCAGTGGTACTGATAACTAATTCGCAATTTTAAGTTTCGCTCACCCCAGGCGGTAGATTCATCGTGGTCAGGAGCAAGAATATGAATGGATGAGCTATTTAACTTTTTGGCATGCGCTAACAACGAATTAGAGACAAAAGTGTGTATCTGCCCCTTATTGGCGCTTTCTTTACAGGTTAACCTTGGGCCTGTTGCTGGAGTAAAGGGAATTGCACTAAGTAACTTTGGGTAGTAATCCAAATTATGTCGCTCATATGCCCTCGACCAGTCCCAGTCGAAAATATATTCACCATAAGAATGGTACTTAATGTACAAAGGCATAACCGCAACAAGAGACCCCTCATCATAAACCGTTAGATGCTGAGGCTTCCAGCCACTATCACTACAGGCACTTTTACTCAACTCCATCGCAGCAAGGAATTCATGGCGTAAGAAAGGGTAACTATCATTTACTACGGAATTCCAGCTATCCGAGCTTATATCTGTTATCGAATTCAGATAAACACATTTCATGAGCATATTTCAAAAGGTTCCGAAGCATTAGAATCAACATTGAGTCAATATACACAGATCAAAGCGCCGGCGCGTCTATTTTTTTTACTGCCAATCTATCTAAAAACACCAATAATGGAGGTAAGAATAAAAAGTCTAACACTAATGCAAGTACAATTATCGGCGCAGTCATCATACCTATCGTCTCATTAGGCCCAAACCCAGAAAAGGAAATCACGACTAAACCTGCTGTTAGCACCAATGTAGTCGTAAATAATGCAGGCCCCACTAAACCCATTGTTCTATTGATAGCCTCTTCTGGCAATAACCCTTCCATCCTGAATAACTGATATTTATTGATGATATGCAAGGTGTCATCGACGACAATCCCTAAACTTATGCAAAATGCCGTCGCAGCGGCCACATCAATTTCGCCTACAAACAACCCCCAGTATCCGTATACAGCAAGCGCTGGCAAGATATTGGGAACCATACCAATAAGCCCGTAGCGCAGCGACCTCAATCCAATAATCATAATTAATGTAATCGTTAACAATGCAGTAACGGCACCAAGTATCATGCTTTTAATCACACTTTGACCCATATGGGCAAACATTAAGCTGCGACTACCTACTTCTACTGTAATTCCGTTTGCTTTTTCTCGTACCCATTGTTTAATAGCAACCTGCATTGCAATCAATTGCTGATTATTCAATTGATCAGTTAAAACAGTCACTTTCAGTGCGCCTTCATTAAGATCAACATAGTGATTAATAGACTCGCCATTTTGCAGTGATAATTGATACAAGGTTAATAAGTCGTTAGCCTCCATTTCACTATAAGGTAGTCGATAAAAATCCTTCTGGTCATCGTGGACTGACTGGTTAAGCGACTTTAGTATATCCACATAACTAACAACTTTATTAACGCCTGTTTGCAACACCAGCCACTGTGTTAATTCTTCGATGGTTAACAAAAAATCAGTATTGTTAACGCTATCAGTCTCAACGTTTTGTATCGAGATATAAAATGACTGAATACCGCTGAAATTATCTTTGGCATATTCTATTGATTGATAGATAGAAGATGATTCCGGATAATACCCTACCTCATTATTATTAATTCTGTTTTGCGGAAGGAATAGTAAACTACCACCAATAAAAATCACCGTTGCTGCAACACAAATACGAGACCTACGTAGTGAGAAATCACATATCGATTCGAATATCTTCGGAAAATATTCATGCAACTTCTTTTTTTGCGCTGGCAACACTGAAAGCATGAAAGGGAGAACTCCTAACGAAAACAAGAGAGCGAGCATTACGCCTATCGCAGTAACATTCCCCAGTACAACAAAAGGAGGCGAGTCATTAAAATTGAGACTTAGAAACCCAAGAGCCGTAGTTATACTCGCAAGAAAAACCGGCCGTAAATTATGTTTAATACTCTCTCGTAAAGCCTCGTCCTTTTGCATTCCCAAGCCTAAATTCAATAGAAAATTAGTATTAATATGAACGCAATCAGCAAGGCCTATGATAAAAATCAGTACCATTGATAACATTGAAGTTTGGTTAAACTCAGTCCCCCATAATCCACTGACGCCTACAGCGCCGACTATTGAGAAAACGATAACAACACCTCCACCTATCAAGGCGCCGATGGAGCGACTTAACAGCCACAAGATGAAAACGCCAAGTAATCCGACAATGGGTACAAGACTACGCACATCTTTGGCGAAGGTATCTAATAACGCCTCCTGAAATACCACTGACCCTAGAAGATGTACTGTTAGTGATGGCTCTTTGAGCCTCTGAATATCAACGACTTCACGCACATGGTCCATAATTTCTCTAGTTGCATGGACTCTGTCTCCATTAATCCGTACCTTCAATAAGATGGCTGCGGTTTTATTGTCTTTTGATATATTTAACCCCAACACTCTTGAGTCATTTTTTATAGTGTCGAAAATTTCAGAAATTTTCTTTTGTGTTAAATTTTTTGGTTCTTGCAAAGGATAATCGATGCTAAAAAAATCATTATCCGAACGACTTATGGGAAGCGAAAGAATACTATCAACTTGTAATGCGTAAGGAGTATTCTCTAACTTTTTACTTAGTGTGCTGATAGAAACTAACAGTGACTTCGAAACACCTAAATTCTTATCATTATTGTTAACAAGCAATAACACAGAATCCTCATGCTGGTAACGATTCTTTAGTGACTGGTAGGTTTTATATTCTTGATACCCTTCCTTAAAAAAAGAATTGAAATCATTTACGAAATTATTTCCTGAAATAAATCCTGCACTCAGGCTCACTAACAATAAACTAATAATAAAAAACGTAACCCGATATTTAACAATCCAATTTGACACTGACGTTCCCTCTGCTTTGGGTAAACAAATTATAGTTTTTTATAACACGTGATTATATAAAACGTAATTTTAACAAAAAAACTACATAAAAGAAGTGCAAACCTAATTAGAATCGCTTCATTATAATTTATGACTTAACGTTTAATACCTGGGAATGAAGGATCATTTATTGAAACCCAAAGGTTTACATTACGGAACTGCTATTCGTTCAACTTTTTTTACTTCCCTCTTGAATTCTTGTGATCTCCACACACAACAGCCGACCCCTCAGTCATCAATTGTTTATTTCAAATCTAACGGAAATTCAATTTGTTGGTTTATCCAATTTAAGGACGAAAAATAATGCCCGATACTAATTACCAAAAACTAATGGCCAATGCATTAGAAGAAATTGAAAAGCTTCGAACTCAACTGAAAGAGTCTGATCGGGAAAAAAAAGAACCTATTGCAATTGTGGGAATGAGCTGTCGTTTTCCGGGCGGTGTAAATGGAGTCGATGACTATTGGAAATTATTATCTGAGGGCCGTAATGGCGTAATAAGGATGAACAAAGAACGCTGGGATATGGATGCAGGATTTGACCCAGACCCAGCGGCTCCAGGTAAAATTTCTTCCAGATATATGGGCATTCTGGATAAAGTGGACCAATTTGACGCAGACTTGTTCGGCATTGCTCCAGTGGAGGCTCAGTGCATGGATCCTCAACATCGGATATTCTTAGAAACAACCTGGGAGGCCTTAGAACATGCTGGTTATGCTCCTGACAGTTTGGCGGGTAGCAAAACTGGAGTTTTTCTGGGAATATCAGGGCAGGATTACGCGCATCTTCAAACACGAAAAAAACTATTGGATCTCATTTCACCGTATGATGGAACGGGTAACTCGAATTCCGTAGCGGCAGGTCGCCTCTCCTATTTATTGGGTTTAACTGGCCCTGCTCTTGCGATTGACACTGCGTGCTCTTCCTCACTCGTTGTTATGAACAATGCATGCCAAAGCCTACGTAGCCGAGAAACTAACATGGCTATCGCGGGCGGTTCTCACCTGATTCTTTGTCCCACTAGCTCTATCGTTTTTTCAAAAGCACGAATGTTAGCTGAAGATGGTCGTTGCAAAACTTTCGATGCAGATGCGAACGGTTATGTTCGGGCAGAAGGCTGCGGTGTTGTGGTTCTTAAACGCCTGTCAGATGCCGTGAAAGATGGCGACAATATACTTGCACTTATTCGAGGAACCGCCGTCAACCAGGACGGTCGTAGCCAAGGTCTTACAGCTCCAAATGAAAGCGCTCAAAAATCAGTTATTTTGGACGCGCTTTCAAATGCAGGTGTCGCAAAGAAACATGTCAGCTATGTAGAAGCACATGGTACGGGAACCCCTCTAGGCGACCCTATTGAAGTTGATGCGCTAGGCTCAGTCTACGGTGAAAGTCACAGTAAAGAGCAGCCCTTACTTATTGGATCTGCGAAAACCAACCTTGGGCATATGGAAACAGCCGCTGGCATTGGTGGTATTATTAAAGTCGTGCTATCGATGCAACACCGTACTCTTCCTGCCCATCAAAATTACAAAACACCCAACCCGCATATTCAATGGGATCAGTACCCGATTGAAGTATGTTCCGAAAAGCGCTCATGGAAAGGTTATGGAAAAGATAGTAGTGACCTTTTTGCCGGAGTAAGCTCCTTTGGATTTGGTGGTACAAATGGCCATGTAATACTTCAGAGCTCTCCCAAACTTCCGTGCAAAAAAAACGAGCGTGAGCCTGACACACACCTGGTAAATATCAGCGGTAAGTCGACAAAAGCTGTAAAAGAAATCGCAGAACGCTACCAACATTTTCTCGCTGAAAACCCAGAAACATCACTAGCGAATTTTGCTTACACCACCCGTGTAGGAAGAAACCAGTTTAACCACAGGGCTTCTATTGTTGCTAAAAACGTCAGCCAACTTGCCCAAGCTCTATCAGACCTTATTAACAATAAGAAAAACGAAAATCTTGTTCTTGGAAACCCTACCACCAATAACAAAAAAATTGCTTTTTTCTTTAGCGGCCAAGGCTCCCAGTATCCAGACATGGGTAAATCTCTTTATGATACCCAACCAAAGTTCCGCAAGACCATGGATCAATGTGCAGCGTTACTTGCTAGCCACTTACCTCAGCCATTGCTCTGCGTTATGTGGGGCGATAAAACGGAGCTCCTCTCTCAAACCCAATATACTCAACCCGCACTGTTCGCTATAGAGTATTCCTTGGCTACCCTATGGCGCTCTTGGGGTATACAGCCAGCCAGAATGCTTGGTCACAGTGTCGGTGAATATGCTGCAGCATGTATTGCGGGGATATTTACCCTTGACGATGCTTGCAAGCTAATTGCTGCTCGCGGCAGACTTATGACAGAGCTAACGACGCCTGGTGCAATGATTGCGATACAGGCACCAGAGGTCGCCGTTCAGCAATCGCTTATTGGCCTGGAAGACCTTGTTGCTATTGCTGCTATTAATGGACCTTCAAGCGTTGCAGTATCAGGTGATACCAAGACCATTGATTCCCTAAAACTAGAGTTTGAATCTCAGGGTATTAAAGTCCAACCCCTTGCTGTATCTCACGCTTTTCATTCCCCGTTAATGACGCCAATGCTAAATGCTTTTTCAGACATTGCGCACTCCATCGAATACCGTAAACCCAAAGTTCGCATAGTTTCGACGCTCATTGGCGAACAAGTGAAAGACGAGATGAGCAATGCCGACTATTGGGTTAAGCATGTTGCCGCCCCGGTACGTTTTCATAAAGCGGTTACATCACTATACGCTAGCGATGCACCCTCTTCCGTGATTGAAATCGGGCCACACACAACATTGGTTGGTTTGGCTAGCACCTTCATTAATGACGACACCCTTTGGATCCCTACGTTAAGAAAAGGCAGAGGCGATTGGCCAACACTACTCAATAGCGTTGCAAAACTAAGCAATACAGGTTTCAGCATCGACTGGATGAAAGTGGAGAATGGCTATACTCGCCAGCGGATTGCCCTTCCCACTTACCCGTTTCAACATAAAACTTTTTGGCTAGATCATATTCCCCTTGGTGGCCCACCAGATGATAAAGATCAGGATCGGTTAGACTGGCTTTACGATATTGAATGGAAAGAAACCAAGCTTCCCGCTGTAGATTCAGTAGAAACATCGGGTAATTTTACCAATAAAAAATGGTTGGTAATGTCTTCTGGAAGTAGTTTTGCTACTGATGTTTGTCAAAAAATCAGTGACGCTGGAGCAGAAGTTGTTAACGTTCTTTTTTCTGACGAGTGGGAAGTTTCTAGTGCCACGCAATATCAACTAAACCCAACGAGAGAAGATCACTTCGAAAGGCTGCTGTATAAGCTTGATGAACATATCCATCTTTTTGAGGGTATTTTGTTTATAGCTGATGATAAGCAGTTAATACCTGTAGCCAATGCGTCGGCTAAAAGTATTTTGTCACAACAAGAGAAGCTTTGTGGTGGCTTGTTGTACCTGGTTCAATCAATTACCAACACTATCGCCAACCAACTCCCTAAATTGTGGGTCTGTGGTGACAATACGGAGAATGATCCATTAATAAGCCTCTATCAGAGCCCGTTACTTGGTTTAACTAAAGTCGTTGCGGCTGAATACCATGAACTAAAATGTTCCAGTATCGCAATTAGCGGCCCACTAGCAACACACCAGTTATTACAAGAAATATCCACTATCTCCCGTGAAGACCAAATTTGTTATCACAATGGCACACGCTCAGTCGCCAGGTTAAAGGATGTTGACCAAAATGGAACAACCTTTCCTCACGCGTCAATTAAGAATGATAAAACCTACCTCATAACAGGA
>CAJXXT010000232.1 GCA_913063495.1 uncultured Gammaproteobacteria bacterium
GTTGAAGCCATCAAGAACGGCTACATGAAGTCACAACTTGTGGTTTCTCAAGCTGACCGCATGAGTAAAATCAACTCTGGCGAACACATTGTCGTAGGTAAAAACCGCTGGACCGATGGTATTGAATCTCCGTTAGTCAGGGACAGCGACGGCGGTGTTTTCAAAGTTGATCCTGAATCTGCCGCTGAAACAGTTAAAGCATTAGAAGTAACCAAAGCAAACCGAGATGACGCCAAAGTAGCAGAATGTTTAAAGACACTACGCGAAACAGCGATTAAAGGCGACAATATGATGCTCGCCTCCATCGCTTGCGCCAAGGCCCGTGTATCAACAGGTGAGTGGACTGCCACTCTACGTGACGTTTATGGCGAATACCGCCCACCAACCGGTGTTGAAGGCCAATCACTATCCATCGAGAACGAAACCCTTGATACTGTCCGTGAAAAGGTAAAAACCTTTATGGATACCCGAGGCCATCGCCCTCGTATCGTTGTTGGCAAACCTGGTCTAGACGGCCACTCAAACGGCGCTGAAATGATCTCGGTAGCCGCACGCCACGCTGGTTTTGACGTTATCTATTTTGGCATTCGTTTAAGCGCAACCGATATCGTACAATCTGCTATCGAAGAAGATGTGGACGTGATCGGGATTTCATTATTATCAGGTTCTCACAACGAGATAATGGATCAACTGTTTGAAGAGTTAGATTCTGAAGGCGCAAAAGGAAAGATCCCCGTTGTACTTGGCGGAATCATTCCTCAAGATGACACCGAGTCATTGCTAGCAAAAGGCGTAAGCGCAATCTTTACACCAAAAGATTATGATCTAATGGAAGTAATGAATCGCATCATGGATATTATCCTAGCCAACGATTCTGAATAAAGAACATACGCAAAGAACGTAGCAGCCACAGTAGCAAAACAAACAACGGCTAAATACTAAAAATCTCGCGACAAGTCCTGTATTGGTGATTACCTTTCAGAAACGTCTGCAGCACGGACGCCGCAGTCGAGCACGCATGGATGCGATCTTTTGCGATTTCTGAAAGGTAATCACCAATACAGGACGCTCTCAATCAACCGCGACTAACCAAAAGTACTAAAACAAGCGGCATGCAAACAAACCCTCTGAACGAAAATCGCCTAAACCAGCTAAACCAAGCCGTAGAACTCAAAAAACTGCCCCTTGCCAAGCTAATATCGCTTTTCGAAAACCGATCAGAAAATGCAGCCCAACAACGCCACGATATCATTCACCATATCGGGAGCCACCCAAAAACCTTCACAGGTAAAGGTGTCACCATCGGCTTCACCGGAACCCCCGGTGCCGGAAAATCCAGCCTAATCGCCGAACTCTGCAAAACACTCATCCAAAACAACGACCTACGCATCGCCGTTCTCGCCATCGACCCATCAAGCCAAAAAACCGGCGGATCCATCCTCGGTGATCGCACCCGAATGCATTCAGGTAGCAAAAACAAAAACCTATTCTTCCGCTCCCAAGCATCAAACTTAGAACTAGGCGGCATCACCCACAACACCTTTCAAGCAACCCGCCTGCTTCGCCACCTATTCGACCTCATCATTATAGAAACCGTCGGCATCGGTCAAAACGAAATCGACATTCAATACATGAGCGACCACACATTCCTATTAATGCAACCTTTGGCAGGCGACCAAATTCAGTTTATGAAAGCAGGCATCATGGAAATCCCAGATAGCTTCGTTGTAAACAAATGTGACGAAGAGCGCCTAGCAAGAACCAGCTACCACATGCTAAGAGCCAGTCTAAAACAATCAAAACTTATTGTACTCAATGCTAAAGACAGTTTTGAAAATGCCGCCAAGGACAACATATTCCTTACCAGCGCGACAAAACAAAAAGGCATCCAAGAACTCGCTGAATTTATCCGATCTATTCAACGCAACGATTTAAATGAAAACAAGCAGAGCAAAAATAAGAAGCCCAAAGATATAGAAAGCTTCTACCTTCAAAAAGCCATCCAAGACCTCTACGGCAAGTTTGGCCTAGATATCCTAACCCAAGAGCAGGAAGCATTAAACCAACTCACTGGTTATGAAGAGAAAATGACGTTTGCTACCGCCACCATTGAACAGCGAATTTTAAGGCGCTAATCTCATATCATCCCTCCCCCTACAAACAAAGACAAATGACGTCGGCTACTTTACACTGTACACACCTCACTCACAAAAAGGCATAGACCTCTGTGGCAGACAAAAAACAAATAATCCTTGCTGTAGCATTAATGGCGCTTATAGCCCTATTCTTCTGGACACAGTCACGCTTCCCTGCACTCGACACCAAAGCTCAAATGGGGCAACGTACAAGCATTAGCGCTATTGCTTTTGACGTAATTTTACCTGTAACGCAAGAGCAACACTACATTGAACGTGTTACCAAATCGGCTATCAATTGGGGGTATACCAACTGGAAAGGTATGACCTTTGGCCTTATTTTTGCCGCAGCATTTTTCACTCTGTTACGACTACTCCCTCCTCTCGCCCCTTCTCGCTTCCATATTATCAATTCGCTGAAAGGTATGGTCATTGGCGTACCCTTAGGAGTATGCGCCAATTGCTCCACACCCATTGCCCACGGCATGGTAAAAGCAGGTACCCGTATTGAAACCGCTCTTGCAACACTGACCAGCTCACCGACATTAAATATTTTTGTTCTTACGATGACATTTTCATTACTACCATTTCATTTAGCCGTCATAAAATTGGTAGGCGTCTTTATTTTTGTATTACTAATCATTCCATTCTTAGTAAAGCGTTTTACAACACAATCCATTGATAGCCATATAAAAGCCGATAATTTAGAGAAAGGAATCACCAATCACCCCTTAAGCAACAACGATAACATCGAAGAATGTGAGCTACCATCAGCCAATTGGATTCAAGCAATCCAATTAGTTTCAACAAAATTCACAAACAATCTATGGACGATTGTAAAAGCGACATTACCTCTTATGATTCTCGCAGGTTTACTCGGCGCTATCGTAATTGAAAGCATTTCGTTTACCTCTATTGCGGAGTCACAAAGCTCTCTATTAGCACTCGCTGCAGTGAGTATCATCGGTGCGTTCCTACCGGTACCCATCGCCTTTGACATCATTATTGTCACCACATTACTAGCAGCAGGCTTCCCTGTTGGCTTAAGTATGGCCCTACTCTTCTCTTTGGGGATTTTCAGCATTTACCCTGCCATGGTAATCGCTAGAAATGTATCTGCAAAACTTAGCTTCGCGATGTTTGCTGGGGTAATCGGCGTAAGTTGTATTTCAGGGCTTATCGCAGAGCAATACAATCAATCCTTGATTTTATCCGCAACAAATACAGTATCCGAATTGACACTAAAAACCGATGCCATCAAACAAGTGGCCACACCCGACATCCAATCCATTGCTGGAATCCAGTGCCCATCACTAAATGATTCAACACTACAGAAAGAATGTGTGCTTGAAGCACTGACAATACCAAATACAATTAATACCAACGAAAAAGAAATCGACCCTTTAGCCTGCAACACGCTAACTGTTCAAATAGCGCAAATGCGATGCTTCTCTCAATTAACACGTCAGTTCGCGATAAAAGCAAATAACATACAACAATGCGACCGAATTGCTGTAACTGACATCAAAAACACCTGCAAAAAAACAATCGTACTTAACAAGATACGATCACTATATGAAATCGAACGTGTTCAACTAACATTGACCGCTCCGAATAGCCAGGTTGTAGCGCACAATGTAGTCACAAATGAAGTTGTTCAAGCACCAGAAGCCAAACCAGTAAAACGATGGAAAAAACTTCACGACCAAAACAACATAAGCATATCATCCATAAATCTACGCCCCAGAAACCAAGACAATACAGGTGTTAATCAAGCGCAGAGCAATCCAATCTTTAAGCGCATTGATGCAGAATCAATGGGTATTTCATTACCATCCAATTTTTTCTTATCGGATTTCTATGAGCCTTTCAAATACGGCAGAGGTATAGCTTCTGGAGATATCAACAACGACAATTACCCTGACCTGGTATTTGCCACTCCAGACGGGCCGATTATATACATAAACACGGGGGGCAATTTTTTACGCACTGCATTTAACCTCCCCAAAAACATTGCAAAGAATACCTTCCTTGTAAGTTTTGCAGACATCAACAACGACGGCTGGCTTGACTTATTTTTTGGCACTTACGGTGGGAAAAATTATGTCGTTTTTAACAATGGTGCTTCCATAAACAGCCTTGAGTCAAATCAACAATGGGACATCAATGCCATCGTTGAATTACCCAACACTCAAACCAGCCTAACAATGGCTGCAGGCTTTATCGACAAGGATCTCGATGGTGACCTTGATATTTTCCTAGGCAATTGGACGGCAGGCGCTGAAAATAATTTCTCTACTGAATATTCGCAAAATACTTGGTTGATTAACAACATTGGAGTCGACGGTGCCGATACCAGTGAAATAACGGCATCAAGAGCAACGACAAGTCTAACAACCCCACCGAACACAAAGCCTTTCACACTTTTACCCGACGCCGGAGTAAAAGGAGAAACCTTATCGGTCTTATTCTCAGATTTCACAGCAGACAACACCACAGACCTTATTGTTACCAACGACAATCAAGCTCCTGATTTATATTATCGCAACTTAAAACGTATCCCTATCAACGACGTTATCCCTTCGACTTCTCTTACAACAATGAGTGTAGATACCGCAGACTTTAATAACGACCTACTGCTTGATATATTTACTGCCGACATGTCCTTTGGCGAAGGTGAAACATCATCTTATTGCGATGCCATTAGCCAGGCAAAGCAAAAAACACTATGCCAACAGAATTTAGAGAACTGGAAGTCAATTAAAAAAATGGCTCCCCAAGAATGTAAAAACATAAGTAACCATCACGAACAGCAGCAATGCGTCATTGCGTTTATCATTCACATCGCCAAAACCAGTAATGACCCATCGATTTGCCTTAAAATAAACCCTAAATACATCAATAAAAAATTACTCTGTCAGCGAATGGCAACCAAACTCACACAAGAAATATTGGTGTTAACAGAGCACATACCTCAAGTGCAAAGCAACAAGTTAATGCTTGCCACCAAAAACGGGAAGTTCATTGATGCCACCGATGCTTTTAATGTGAGCGCCAGCTTTTGGAGCTGGAACGCAAAGGCAGCGGATTTGGACAACGATCAATGGCAAGATATTTTTATTGCCAATGGTTTTGGCTTTGGCGAAATTCAGAATGAGATTCACAGCAATGTATTTTTCCACAATCAAGGAGGCACTCATTTTAAGGAATCAGCTAAAGAATTTGGATTAACGCAATATTTAAACACGCCCTCCTACACCTACTTAGACATTGACCTTGATGGTGATTTAGACATTATCTCAACTGCCATTATGGCTCAACCACAAGTGTATATAAACCAAATCAGTGACAATGACATTAACGGCGCAAGCAATATCACAAGCAATAACAGCATTTCATTTTCTCTTAGAGACACTGCTAACAATCAATTTTGTATTGGCTGCAAAATCATTATCGAATATGGCGATAAGCTACATCAAATTAGGGAGATAAAACTCAGCGGGGGCTTTTTGTCGTTTGATGACTCTGTCGCATATTTTGGATTGGGAGAATCCACAAAAATAACTGCATTAACTGTAATTTGGAATGACGGTTCGACACAAAGAATATCCTCACCGCTACCTTCTGGCTTCCGCTATAGGCTCTCTCGAAACCCAATAGTGAAATAGATGTTTACAAGCCCCAAGCAACGATAAGACTGGCGTTTAACTTGATCTACGGTTACGGCCAAATCAACTTAAAAAAAGCTGCCGCTTTGTATTTTTCAGAGAAACCTAGCCTTAACCCCAGAACTAGGCAACATACATTCATTTTTCTTACCGAACCATTTGTATCGATTTTTCGCTATGATTGAATAGACTCTATTTCTAACGGGTTTCGGCACTGCTTTTGCGTAACGCATCAACTTCCACGGCCCGTCTAAATCCTTGGCAATCTCCAGCCCTGCATCACTATGCGTAAACACCTCGCCATTCTTTATAAGGATCACTGTTTCGTCTTCAATTGCGTCTAGCCCGTAGCATTCTTGAATTTCCTTTCCAATAACGGATTGAGCCGATACGAATTTGAATTTAGCTTCTGGATCCCGAGCAATTATGAACGCAACAGAGTCCTCACAGAGATTGCATACGCCATCGAATACAACTACCGGCCCTTCTAATTGATCCATACTCTCATCTCTGTTCAAACATAACGGCTTATTTAATTGCGATTACGTTAATACTTTTTGAATTGGTAATTTACCAACAGTTTAGCACTCGGCTTGTAGAAAACGAACGCCTATTCTTATCGCGACTCCAATCGCTATTAAATACACCCCCTCCATAATCCCCACCCAAAAAAAATGCCCCTTAAAAGGGGCATTTTTCATTACAGCTTAGAACTTAATCTACTGGCCAGCAGACTGGTCCTATTCCGTTATAACCTTCGTCACATTGCTCGTAACAAAGTAGTCCGTCTTTATCCCATCCATCTCTACACGTGTGGATTGGCGAACCAACACCACGACCATAAGAGAGAGATTGGTTAGTCCAGCATACTGGGCCAATACCGTGGTAACCAGAGTCACACACTGGGTAACATAGACCAGCATCTCGCTCATTACCTGAACCACAATCCTTAGGAATGGTACCAACACCACGACCGTAAGATGCATTTTCTAACCAACATACTGGGCCAACACCGTTGTAACCTGAGTCACAGTAGTAGTAACAAAGACCAGCATCATTTTCTTTACCGCTTGGACAAGCACCCGTCCAAATGTTGCTTGGAATAGTTCCTACACCACGACCGTAAGATAGAGATCTAGTGCTCCAACATACTGGGCCGATACCGTTATAGCCACTGTTACAGTTCGGGTAACATAGACCAGCGTCATTTTCATAGCCAGATGCACACTTCGTTGCGATAGTTCCAACGCCACGTCCGTAAGAAGCATCTTCCTTCCAACAAACTGGGCCAACACCGTTGTATCCGTCTGCACAAGGGGTGTAACACAAACCTGCGTCATACTCTTCACTTGAAGCACAAGATAGCGGAGTACCTACACCACGACCGTACGCTACCTTAGGAGGGTCAACAACTTCGTTGTCACATGCATCACTTACTTTAACAAGAGAACCTGCAACGTTTAAGTGAGCGTTAGTTCCGCCTACTGCAGTGATGTTGTCAGGAATAAGCGCAAGACATGCGAATGATGGAAGCTCAATGTTTGCAATCGGCTTAGCTAGTTCTTCAAGAACAGCGCCGAATGAAGTAGCAATTAAGTCACTAGCAACTTCGTTAACACCACTAGTGATCCAGTTACCACCACCGATACGAATACCTGTAATGATTACTTGAGGAGCTGATGGGAAGCTAATATCCAATGTATTATCTTCTGCAACACCTACCGCCAATGCAACTTTTGCATTAAGACGAACTGCTAGATCATTGCTATATGTTGCTGCACCATTCTTCTTAGATTCAACCGCCATCTCTAGACCGTAAGTTGCCAATGTAATTGCAGCGGCACCATTAAAGTCATCAATCTGTACCGTCGCTGGCGTTTGGTTGTTAACTAAGATGCGGTTAACAATTGTTTCGCCACCTAAATTCTCATCACGAGGAAGGCCAAACTGTAGGTTAGTTCCCGCCATGTTCATCTGAGTTAAGCCAACAGAGTGTGCAGAAGCCAACGTCTGGTTAATCACGTTAGTGTTGATAGATACTGCGAAATCAGCATTACCAAGGTTTGCTTCCGGTAACGCGTCAGATGTATATAACGTTCCCGTTAAAGGCTGAGGAATATCCAAATCAGGGTTAATTGGGATGATGCTTCCTGCCATTGATGCAGTTAGCATTGCTTCTGATGTAGTAATGCTCGCTAAGTTAAGCGCCATTGCCATATCGTAGTTAGAAATACCGTCGTTTATACGAATGGTATAACTTTCTTTGATAATGCCCGCTAATAGGTCAGGAATCGCGTTATTTAACAATCCTGCGATTGCGCTAGAAATTGGTCCGTCGAATAAGTTTAAGATACCTGTAGAAAGACCAGACAAAATAGCTTGGAAAACAACACCCACGTCATCGATAACAATCGCGTCGATATTGAAAGACAATCCAGAAATATCAACAGTAGGCATTCTATCTTCAACGCCTAACTGTAGGTTACCAGCCAGGTCAACAGCACCAACGTTTGCGCCAACATTAATAATAGTTGGAGGAAGGAATCCGTTATGCATACGCAATGTTAGCTGAACATGAACAGTATTAATGATGCCGTCAAAACCAATGTTATTTCCAGCAGCAAGATCTAAACCAAACTCTTTAGCTGACATTGTGATGTTACGAACAAAACCATCAGCGCCATAAGTTTCACCAAATAGCCCCTGCCATGTTGCGTCATACAACATAGAACCCGCGATAAGTGAGTTTAAATCAAGGCCATTTAACGCGTTTACTACTTGATCCATTGCAGCATCAAGACCGTTTTGCGTCACTTTAACCGTTAGAGAAGGGTCATAGTCCAAACCTAAGCTAGCGTACTGAGTATTGCTGACGTGGCCCAGCGTATCAGTGGCTTCATAGTTATAGATGTCTGCTAAAGGAACTTCAGCGGTAAAAGAACCATCTTCAGCAACAGTAACGTCTGTTCCATTAACCGATAATCCGGTCACACCCATTTCATCAACGGCGATGCCGTCGATAGTAGCGACGTTATCCACGGTAGATCCAAGGATAACCACTTCAGGGCCAAGTTCATCATAGATAAACTTAACCTTTGGGCCTGATGGTGGGTCTACTTGGAATGTGTTGTAACCTTCGATGAAGTTAACAGCAAAATCTGCTCCGTCACCAACTGCCTCAGTTGCACCAGC
>CAJXXT010000233.1 GCA_913063495.1 uncultured Gammaproteobacteria bacterium
TCATTTGTTGATAATCCCAGTAGTAATAGTCAGGATCCCAAGGCACTTCAACAAAGTACTTATGGCGTTCAATAAAACGATTTTGTTTGGCTGCAGTATCATTATCTGCGGTGCTTTCTGATTTTGGAATTCTAAACACATCCCCTTTATTCTGATACGCAGGATAGGGCGTTGGATGATCTACACCGCCTTTTGCGGTATTAAGTGGAGGGTGCAGCGTATAATAGGCATTGTATAAATCACTGCCAGCATCGCAACGCGCGGGGGAAACTAAATCCTCTAAGTTCCTGACGTGACTATCACTCAATAATCCGCGATGTTGTGTCCAATACAAATTTCTCAAAAAGGTTGCCCTAATGGACTGTACTTGTTTTTGATAAATTGTGGGTGTGAAGAATCGTCCCACTTCATCTAGTCGTACCATTTTCTCATTGGTATTTGCCCCTAGTCCATCAGAGTGACAGCTACCGCAGTCCCGCTCAAAGATCGTTTTTCCCTGTGCTACGGCGTCTGTAATACCCGGATATGCTTGCCAACTTTGAGTGATAAATTCACTTTCACTGGGTGATGATTCTGCTTGGGTAGAAAGCTTATTGTTTTCTTTTAACCATCGGTACATTCCGATATTACGCAGCAGGTCATCATCTTGATTCAATGTTGTCATATAAGCGGTTAAGGCTTGTAATGACGTTTTATCCATAGACCCTTGAGCACCATCAGGTTCTTCAGAATGAATATAAGACCCCTCAAAACCGACATAGGATTCGGTGTGTGATAATGAACGCCGAATGGCCATATAGTTGGTTACAGTTGGAATCGTAATGGGGGAGAACTGATAATCGTTGTCCGTCTCACTACCTTCACCAACAGCACGTACAACGTTGTGTTCACCGGTACCTTGAGGCATGTGATAAATTAACATGGTTTTATCGATGTCTTGTTTGCTTCCATCAGTCCAAATAGGACCTTCTTCTTTAGTCTTAATACCATCAAATGGGCCTAGTAATGCCCACTTCATGCTCCAGGTAGGGTTGGGAAGTCCGGGGAATACTTTGGTGGTTTGTTTTCCGGGGGCTGATTCATAAGATATTTGATAGCCGTGGCACGATGCACAGTTAAAACCTACCCATTCACCCTTTCCGGTGTAAGGGTTGAGGGATTCAGCATACCGGTAACCTGTCCAACCGGTGTTACTCGTCCAGCCTTTGGTAAGTTGAGGTTGTATTGTTAAGAAGCCGGGGATAGGGTTTTTTTGTGGGTAGGGATCAAAATAAATGTCATCTATTGCTTCACTTGGCACTTGCCCTTCAATAGTGGGTACTGCGCCAAATAGTAAGCTGGGGTCAGCTAATAGGCCGGTAATAGGATCAATCGCTTGATAGTTAAAGATCTTTTTCCAGTTTAAACCTCGTAGATTGTGCGCGGCTCCGATGTTGTAATCGTATGACCAAAATATAGCTCGGCCTTGTGCGACTAATTCGTCAAATGCCGGATTATCAACGGTTACTCCAATGGGGAGTGTTGACTTGGTTTCAGACAACGTAGAAACCACATCACAGTTGTGTTCGAAGTCTGGCTCAGTAATACGTGCGGTAAGTGCGTCAATAACATTATGAGGTTCACCGGGTCGAATAAGGGATTCATTAAAGCCGGTTCGTTTTTGCACTTGCACGGTTAATGGGCCGCTACTGGCATGATCAGGGACTCTAAATTCAATGCGGCTATTTTCCCAGTGTAAAACGTTTTTGGGCCACTCGCTGCGTTTGTCACTGATTTCAAAATTGACTTGTTTTTGAATATCAAGTTTTTGCTCGAACATGGTGAGGTCAGTTTCAAGAATACGAGTTGTACCGATCATGATTTTTGAGAAATCGATATCAACACCTTGACCAAAATTTTCACCGTATAGGGTGATGGAGTCTCCTGGAGCCATGGTTATAGAGGATGGGGTGGTTGCATCCCAGGCTGGAATACCATTAACAGCAATACTGTGAACAATGGGGGTTAAGAACGTCGCTGCCGATGAAGATCGAATATCTTCACGACTGGCATCAAATTCGCAAATAATTTCCTGGTCTGGAAACTCGCCAACTTTGTCACAACCCGCAAGTACAAATGAGACGGGTAAAAGCCAGAGGGTTTGTCGGGCTAGCTTGGTTAATGTTTTATAACTAGGGGGAGATTTTGTTGGCTCAGTCTTTCGAGTGGTTTTTATCATTATTGTATCCTCTCAAGGGTGGTGGATAGCGCTGGGTTTTTATTGTGCTATCAATTGGCATCCTAAAAGAATTTGTAAAATCGCCCCATGATTTTATCGGACAATAGGTTTGACCTAATCGGACACGCATTGCTAGCTGTGACGTGATGCACGGTTTCAGATAATGACTCTAATCAGAGTTGGTTGTATTTTGATCGGGCTTGTGTGCGTATAGCTGTTTGAACTATTCTTTTGCATTATTTTTTGTCCTTTTTAGCTCTTTTGGAACCTGGTAGAGTTGTTTATCGTTAATTTGTTAAAACCGCTTTTAGGATATTGATATTTCAATGAACCCCATCGCGCTCGGTATTTTTGTTAATCGTATTGAATCCATCTGTGACGAAATGGGCGCAGTGTTACGCCGTGCGGCATTCTCTCCCAATATTAAAGATCGTATGGATTTTTCTTGCGCGATTTTTGATCCAGAAGGTGGGTTGTGTGCGCAGGCGGCTCATATACCCGTACATTTAGGCAGCATGGCATATGCCATGAAGGATATTGTTACGTCTATTCAGTGGGAGTCTGGTGACATGGTGGTCTTAAATGACCCCTATTTAGGAGGAACTCACCTGCCGGATGTAACAGTCATTGCCCCTATGTTTATCGTCAAAAGTGATGGAAAAGAAACCTTAGTGGGCTTTGTTGTGAATCGAGCACACCATGCCAATATTGGTGCAACATCGCCGGGTTCCATGCCGTTGTCACAATCGTTGGAAGAGGAGGGTTTAATTATTCCGCCAACGTTATTGGTTCGTGATGATGTGATATTGCAGGACGTATTGCACCGTATCAGTGGAAGTGAAGATGCTAATGGTAAGGGCATTCAGGGGCAAAGTTATGGTGATTTCTCGGCACAAATAAGTGCAAATAAAGTGGGCTGCCAGCGATTACGTGCACTTATTTCGGCAAATGATACGGATCATTATTTTCAATTTCTATCGGAATTGAATGCTTATGGAGCACGATTAGCAACATCAGCGTTAAGTGACTTGCCTAATGGTTGTTATCAATTTGACGACTATTTGGACAATGATGGTGCCGGGCAAAATGATATAAAGATAACCGCAAATATTACCATTGATAATGGTAGCGTTGATGTGGATTTTTCCGGTACTCACTCGCAAGTCATGGGTAATGTGAATTGTCCTTTGTCAGTAGCGGCGGCGGCGGTTTTTTATGTATTTCGATGTCTAATGCCATCTCATACCCCTGGATGCGCCGGAACGTTTAGCGCAATTACGATACGAGCAAGCAAAGGCTGTTTGTTGGATGCGGAACGCCCCGCGGCGGTGGCAGCTGGTAATGTAGAAACCAGTACACGAGTGGTTGATGTGGTGCTTGGAGCTCTTGCTCAGGCAGTCCCTCACCGAATCCCCTCTGCGAGTCATGGCAGTATGAACAATGTAGCGATGGGAACAGAGGCAACTAAAGATTCCAAACGGTGGGATTATTACGAAACCATCGGTGGTGGTATGGGAGCTCATGCAAAAGGTGATGGGTTGAATGCCGTACAAACACACATGACAAATACATTAAATACACCGATAGAAAGTTTGGAAAGCCATTATCCATTACGTGTCGTTGCTTATCGCATACGTGAGCATTCTGGCGGTGACGGTCAGTATGTGGGTGGCAATGGTTTAGAGCGACGGTTGAAATTTCTAAAACCCGCAACAGTGACATTGCTGACTGAGCGTCGAAATAGGCGCCCTTGGGGGTTGGGAGGAGGCATGGGTGGGGCAGTGGGTGAAAACCTGTTGAACGATCAGTTACTACCTGCAAAAACAGCATTTGATGTAAAGCAAGGCGACGAGCTATGTATTAAAACTCCGGGAGGCGGAGGTTGGGGGGTTGTATAACAATAATGAGAGGGGAAAACATATGTCAGAGGAAGCGGTAGTATCAACAGTATCAACGCATTATCGAGCGTGTCATTTGTGCGAAGCGTTGTGCGGTGTAGAAATAAAAGTTGAAAAAGGCACGATTATTTCTATCAAAGGGGATAAAAACGATCCGCTAAGCGAAGGGTATATTTGTCCAAAAGCTACAGCCCTGCAAGATATACACGAAGACCCTGATCGTCTTCGACATCCCGTCAAACGTGTTGGAGATCAGTGGCAGGAAATTAGCTGGGATGAAGCGTTGGATCTTGTTGCTGACAAACTGGTTGAAACCAAAAATGCACACGGTGCTAATGGTATTGGTGCATACTTTGGAAATCCCAGCATACACAACTGGGGAATGATTACCCACGCACCCAATCTATTTAAATTACTGAAAACAAAAAACCGCTTTTCTGCAACATCCGTAGATCAATTGCCTCATCAATTGGTTGCCTATTGGATGTATGGGCATCAGCTAATGGTGCCGATCCCGGATATCGATCGCAGTGATTTTATTGTTATTGCTGGAGGTAACCCGATGGCGTCGAATGGCAGCTTATGGACGGTTCCAGGTTTTCGTCATCGTGCCAAAGCGTTACAGCAGCGCGGCGGAAAAATCATTGTGTTGGATCCTCGACATACAGAAACCGCTGAAATTGCCGATGAACATCATTACGTTAAACCTGGAACGGATGCGTGGCTGTTATTTGCGTTAATTAACGTGATCTTTACTGAAGGTTTAACCGATTTAGGGCGACTAGGTGAGATGACGGAAGGGTTAGATCATATTGAATCCTTGGTTCAACAATTTACACCGCAAAAAGCAGAGGTTATGACTGGAATGTCTGCAGATGCGATTACGCAATTAGCAAGAGGTTTTGCCGCAGCTGAACGCGCAGTATTCTATGGGCGAATGGGGCTCAGTACGCAGGAATATGGTTCATTATGCCAGTGGGCGATTCAGCTACTTAATATCATAACGGGTAATCTGGATAAAGTTGGGGGCTCAATGTTTAGCTTACCGGCTTTAGATCCAATAAAAGGTATGGCCAGTAAACCGGGTCATTACGGCGCGTGGAAATCTCGTGTTCGTGGATTGCCTGAATTCTCTGGTGAATTGCCTTGTAGTGCGCTGGCGGAGGAAATGCTTACACCAGGTGATGGGCAAATTAAAATGTTGGTAACCGGAGCAGGAAATCCGGTGTTATCAACGCCAAATGGTGTGCAATTGGAAGAGGCGTTAGCATCATTAGATTTCATGGTGTCCGTAGATATCTATATTAATGAAACCACCCGCTTTGCTGATGTGATTTTACCGCCTGTCAGCCCACTAGAACACGACCATTATGATTTGGCATTGATTGTTTTCGCGATTAGGAATGTCGCCAAATACAGTGCAGCGGTATTTGATAAACCTGAAGGTACGATGCACGATTGGGAAATATTTTCAGCGCTGGGGGATCGTGTTGCATCTCGAATGGATGTAAGCCCAGTGCCTACTTTTTTACCTGAGCAAATCTTAGAAATGGGATTGCAGTCAGGCCCCTATGGGGCTATGTCTAGAGGTTCTGGGTCAAAAGGTGAAAAGTCGAATGTAGGTTTGTCTCTAGCCAAGTTAAAGCAGCATCCAGAAGGTGTTGATTTGGGAGCCCACGAACCTTTGTTGCCAGAACGATTGTGTACTGAAAATAAAAAGATCTGTTTGGCCCCAAAGGAGCTGATAGAGGATTTACAACGGCTTCATAATTCGGCTCAGGAAGGGGAGGTGAATGCACCGTTCTTGTTGATAGGACGTAGACATGTACGGTCAAATAACTCATGGATGCACAATTCACTGCGTTTAGTGAAAGGCAAACCAAGGCATCAGTTGATGCTAAACACAAAGGATGCTGCGGCCCTTGGCGTTGCTAATGATGACTTCGTAGAAGTGATTTCGCGTGTTGGCAGTGTAAAAGTTATTGTTGATGTCACAGATGGCATCATGCCAGGTGTGGTTTCGTTGCCCCATGGTTGGGGGCACCATCGTAAGGGCGTAAAGCTAGCAATAGCTCAAGAGCATGCAGGGGTCAGTGCTAATGACCTAACGGACGAGCTGTTTTTGGATCAATTATCGGGTAATGCTGCGCTTAGCGGAGTGCCCGTTGAGGTAAAACCCTGCAAATGAGCGGGTGTTTGTTGCCTCTAGGTTTGGTAGAATGACTGCTACAGAAGCTTTATTTTATTTAACCTATTGATATTAAAGTAGTTAAAGGTGTCCCTGATGGAAACAATTGATCTAATCAAAGAACAAATTGAGAGCAATGACGTGTTGTTATACATGAAGGGTACACCTCAGTTCCCTCAATGCGGTTTTTCTTCTCGTACCGTTGAAGCGCTTATCAACATCGGCCGACCTTTTGCTTTTGTTAATATACTTGAGAATCAAGAGATTCGAGCAGAGTTGCCTAAATATGCAAATTGGCCGACGTTTCCTCAGCTTTGGGTGAAAGGTGAATTGATTGGTGGTTGTGACATCATTGCTGAAATGTTCCAGCAGGGCGAGTTAAAAACCTTGATCGAAGAGTCTTCTCCTGCCAAAGAAGCAGAATAAGCCTTTTGGTGAGATATGAAAAAGGAAGCGTTTAGCTTCCTTTTTTTTGTATAAAAAACGCCATGGCCTCATTCGCAGGCAGTGGTTTTGAAAAATAGTATCCTTGAATTATCTTACATCCTTTCTCTCTAATTAGCGCCAATTGACTTTCTGTCTCAACACCTTCGGCAACGGTTTCCAGATTAAGTTTTTCTGCTAAAAATAAAATGGTGTCAAGTACATGTTGTGCATCGGTATTGTGCTCAACATCGTTTATAAAAGCCCTGTCAATTTTTAAGGTATCGATAGGGAAGCGTTGTAAGTAGGCTAGTGATGAATACCCTGTTCCAAAGTCATCTAATGCGATGCTGACGCCCAATTCTTTTAAGCTGTTTAAATATGCAATGGCAACACGTTCATTCTGCATGAGTCCCGATTCTGTGATTTCTAACTCGATACGTTGTGGTTCTAACTGGTGTTTAGTTAATGCGGATTTTACAGAGTTAATGGGGTTCCCATAGTTAATTTGTACGGGAGAAAAATTAACAGAAACTTGAATGTTAGTATGGCCTTCATTAATCCATTGTTTTGTTTGACGGCAGGCTTCATCCAATACCCAGTCACCAATTTGAAGAATCAACCCTGATTCCTCAGCAATAGGGATAAAATCAGCCGGACTCACAAAACCTCGGTTGGGTGTTATCCATCGAATAAGTGCTTCAAACTCGATGCGAGAGCTATCTTCCAAGGATACTTTAGGTTGGTAATGAAGTGTGAATTCATTTTCCTCAATCGCTATTCTAATCGCCGCTTCCAAGGTCAGGCGTTTGTTGAGGGTGTCTGTCATTGCCTCTTCAAAGAACTGGAAGTTATTTTTACCCTTCGACTTTGCTTCATACATGGCTATATCTGCATGCTTTAGTAATGCATCTGGCGTATCACCATTTTCAGGGTAAAGCGCCAATCCAATACTTGCGCCGATATAAATTTCATGGCTATCAAGTAAAAAAGGGCGGGCGAGTTCGGTAAGTATGCGAACAGCAATTTTTCTGGCTTCATCCTTTTGGGTTAAATCTGAAAGAATTAGCGCAAATTCATCACCCCCCATTCTAGAGATAAGGTGTGAACCCTGTAATGCGGATACCTCGTTAAGGTTAGAAATTAGATCACTGTCTCGAAGACAGTCTTTTATGCGAGTACCAACATGCATTAACAAAAGGTCTCCCATTTGGTGTCCAAGACCATCGTTAATGTTTTTGAAATTATCAAGATCAAAAAATATAACTGCCAGTTTTCGTTGGTTTTTTTCAGAGCGTTCGATGAGTCTTCCAATGGTTTCAAAGAATGTTACCTTATTTGGAAGCCCCGTGAGATTGTCAAAATAGGCGAGCTCCTCAATTTGTTCTGTAGAGCTTTTTAAGTTTTGACTCATTTCAGCGAAGGAACGGAAAAGGTCGCCAATTTCATCTTTGTTAGTACTGCTTTCAATATGCTCTAACCGTCCTTGACTTATATTGTTGGCAGCTTCATTTAAGGTTTTTAAAGGGGTAATGATTGTTTTTGTGATCACGATATAAAGAATGATCGATGATATCAGTACAACCAATATCGATAGAATGACAACGGTTTGACTGAGTTTGTTGGCAACACCAAATAGTGCATTGGTGTTAACAATGATAAATATCCTAATATTTTCAGATATGTCCTGTGAGGAAATAAGGTATTGGTTTTTTTCTAGTTTTATTGGTGATATTTGCATGTTGTTATCAGAAGAGATGAACGTTTTTCTGACGATATCTTGTGTTGGCAGAGATGCGTTGGTGGTGAGGTAGACCGTGTTTGAATGATTGGTGACAATGAGGTCGGCAGGAAAATCAGAGGGAAGAACGGTAAGTAGCTTTGTAATGAAGTTTGGTTTTATCGTGACACTTAGGAAACCGCGTAAGGTTGCTTTAACCCCATGTGCATCGGTGGTTTTGTTGTTCAGTACGAGTGCCTTGCTAAATAGCAGGGCAGAGGAACGATTATCTTCATTCATATATAGTAAATGTTGAATGTTGGTGTTTTCTGCTGTGAAACCCCGAAAGAACGGTGTTTTTGACTCGTCGTCTGTATGGTTTCGATATGCTTGGTTGGTGACCCTTAATTCTTCATATCCGTCTGGGAGTAATATGCGTATTTCATATTGGTCTGGGTAAGTTGCTTGATGTTCTTTGAGGAATCGAGTTAACGGTTTTTGGAGTAG
>CAJXXT010000234.1 GCA_913063495.1 uncultured Gammaproteobacteria bacterium
GTGCTAAAAATTTGTTATTTTTCATGAAAATATTAAACTTTATGCTAAAGCTTTGACTCAAGACGCCGATACAATTTATGAGTTAAAACAGTATTTTTTTGAGGCATTCGGAAATGAGTATGGAAATCAACGGGTTAAATACCAGTCCCGCCGGTAGCAACAAAGCTAAATCGGCCGGGCAAACCAGTAAAGCAGAAAGCAGTGGGAAACCTGATAACACATCAACACCTCCTGCGGCAAACAAAGAAACGGTTGTTATTAGCGCAGAGGCTAAGTCGCTTAGCAAACTGTCCGCAGAGGTGAACACGGAGGCCCCTATTGATCAGGCCAAAGTCGATGCCATTAAGGCGGCCATTAACGATGGGTCTTTTAAGCCAAACGTAGAAAGTATCGCCAATAAGCTTGTCGGCACGGACGACCTTTTCTAAATACGACGTCTTACATACGAATAGCACAAATAAAGAGCCGCACTACCGGTTGCCTACTGTACCTGTTTTACTCAAATTACATGTAGCGGCTCTTAACCTCCCCCCCTTATTCTCTCCAGCATTCCCTCCAGCCATATAAACACATCTAGTCGGCACACTCTTTGCTTTCTAATTTAGTAATTATTCTATTATGTTTTGGAGAGCCCTCATGGCAGCAAAAGTTGACCCCGCTCAAGCGCAATCACTATTAAAAATATTGGAGCAAGATCGCAACCTTAGCACCCATTTAGTCTCGCTATTAAAAGAAGAACGCGAATCTCTTGAGCTACGCCAATTCAAAACCTATAGCGATATATTGGCCCGCAAACAACGCACGTTAGTCGATCTTGAATCAACCGATGTTCAGCGACGCACACTGATGCAAGCTATGGGGTTTTCGGGGGATAACGAAGGGTTTCTGGCATTTTTGAAACTTATCCCCTATCAATGGCAAAAAAAGTTCACGTTGCTCTGGGATCAACTTACAACCAGCCTACAACAATGCGACAGTTTGAATAAGATTAATGGAAAGATACTCCTCCACTCGCAAATAGCCATTGACCGTTTAATGGGCTTGATGAAGGGCCACTCCCCTCAGCAAAGCATCTATACCAAAAGTGGACGCGCCGGTTCGCTTGAGTCTAACCGCTGCCTAGCCATGGCGTAGATTGCCGCCCCGGCAACCTTCTGCCGTATCTTTGCTACACTGATAACGTGATGATTAACTTATAATGATCAAATCCACCCCCTCGAATCAAGACAGACTTTATATGCAAATACCTTTCATTGGGCGCTTTTTATCAAAGGACGTTGATAACACCCCCAAACTGGGCTCTCAAAAAAACATTAACCACAATGCGAAAGCCATCGTTCGGCATTTAGGTGGCTTTGCACATGAAAACCACCTGATCACGGTACAAACCTGTAATGCCGATGGTTCTGTTAACAAAAAAGCCGGCATTGCACATTCCGGCATTATCACTCTTGATGAAAAAAAGAGAACCATTGCATTCGATCAGTTTTCTCCCAACATGCATGAGGAAAACTTAAAACAAGGAGACTTGCTTCATTTTTCACTCACCCATGAAGGCACCTATTGCCAGTTTAGCTGCGAGTACCAAAAGACCGTTAACACTAAATCGGGTTATGCCCATATTGTTAAATTCCCCCCTGGTATAGAGAACACCCAGTTACGCGATGCGTTCCGAGTTCGTATCAGCAACGCCACCCCCATTAAAATAAGCTTATTACATACCATAAACCCTGTAATTGCAGGCACCGTCGTGGATCTATCCGCCAAAGGGGTACGAATGAAATTGACAGGGCTTATCGAACCTAGGCCAAAACGGGGTGAGGATTATATCTCGTGTCAATTGGTGTTAACTGACGGTTATTCCATGCATAGCGGCGCAAAGTTAATGCACTGGATTTATGACACAAAAGATAAATGTACTTATCTTGGCATCAAGTTCATCGACATGGACGGTGCAAATGAGCGGATATTAAACCGCTACATCACCCAACTTCAACGTAAAGAAAAACACGGCGTAAAGATATAGATAGCAACGATATGACGACCGAATATATTAGCTATACAGCCCACCTAACAATCATTTAACCCCTCTAATAACTGAGGTGCATTGCGTTGAATATCGTCCCACGTATCAATATCCCAACGTTCTTCTAATAAACCATAGGTTTTTCCCGAGTGATTTGCACAATCAATCGACGATGCAAGCACCGTACTTTCACCCCATTGAACGTCTTTAAAAAAACCGTTATCTAAACCGTGAGAACCAATAAGAATATAACCACCATCATCTGCTGGACCAAAAACCATATCCTTATTTTCCAGCACGTCAAACGCTAGTGCCAAATACTGGTCGCACAGTGAAAAACAGTCACCTCCAACAATAACAACCTGGTCGGCCGTCATCAATCCACTCTCCATGGCAAACTGCATTCTCTCACCAAGGTCACTACCTTTCTGCTGAAACACGTCAATTCCATAACGTGCCGCATGTTCTTGAACAAATTCATGACGGGTATCTAGATCTACCCAAAACTGAACTGCAACGTCTTCATTCTTTCCAGCATAGCTTGCAACACATTGAATAACTTGCTCACACAAACGTGTATGAATAATCACGCTATTTAACAGTCCTACTTTAGGTATCAGCCGAGTTTTCACTTTACCTTCAATAGGGGCCTTAAAAAAAACCTGCACTAGCTTTTTTGTCACTCCTGATTTCACAAATAATATTTCCTGTGTAGCTCTTTGGGATCTTCACCTTTGTAATAGGCATAACGCAAACACCACATAAGCCAAATGGTCTTCCAGGTACCATTTTTTTCCCATCGACGACTGGAGGTAATCACTTTGTGATCACTGAAAAAAGGCTCCGATATTATTCGACTACGTTTACAAATCTCCACATCCTCCATAAGAGGCACATCGGCATAACCTTTTAGCTTTTCAAAAAACGGGCGTTTAAAAAACAGTGTTTGATCCCCTGTAGACACCCGAGTAAGCCGAGATCGCGTATTAATAAACCATGCAATAATATAAAACATTAACTGGTTACCTGACAGGGTTACGTCAAAACGCCCCCACTGAAGGTCGCTATCAATGAATTTTTGTATCTCAGATTCAAAATTAGTTGGCAATACTGTGTCGGCATGTAAAAAAACAAATACGTCACCTGAGGCTTCAGCTGCCCCAGCATTCATCTGTTTCGCTCGACCAGGGGCAGACGAGAGAACTTCATTTGCAAGTGGCCTGGATTTTTGAAATGTATCATCGGTACTACCACCGTCAACAACAACGATACTCCAACCTCGTTGACGTAACGCCTGCAACGGACGCAATATATTCTCTATATTGCCACCCTCATTTAATACCGGAATAATAAGACTACCAACACGCATCATTATTCAGCCAACGCGCCACCGCAACTACTTCCCTGCCCAGCGGTACAACCAAAACAATGATCAGCAACAACAACGGAGTGCCCTTCTAGACCTTGCCCTTCTGCACTCTGCTCTAATACCTGAGTAAGTGTAAGCGGTTGGTTATCTTTTTCTATCGGTAATAACAACATCTGATTAAAATCACAATCAAACACATTACCTTCCCAGTCGACGCTAAGCGTGTTTCGACACATGATGTTTGCTAAATTAGCCGATGAGTAATTGTCACGCAGCAACGTCATATATTCTTCGAACTGCCCTTTGGATATCAACATACTACCAAACCGGCTAATGGGCATATTGGTAATGGTTAACAGACCATCAAATTCTATGTCGTATATATCACCCAACTCTCTTTTATAATCTTGTGCTAATGCTGCTTGTGGCGGTGGCAGAAAAGGGCCGCCAGGGTTATATACCAAATCTAATGCTAACGAAGCACCATTTTTCTCGTCATCATCGCTCATCTTAACGCCCTTGCCGTAACCTAGAGCGTTGAGTTTTTGTAACCCTTCAATAGAAGACTCAAAAACACCCTTGCCCCGCTGACTATCGACATTGTCTTCGGTATAACAGGGTAATGACGCAACAACATTCACTTTGTACTCAGCCAAAAACTCGGCGAGGTCTTCATACCCAGGTTCATTGAGAATGGTTAGATTGCAGCGATCAATGACCTTCACCCCTAACGCTCTAGCCGCTTTGACTAAACGTCGAAACTCTGGGTTCATCTCCGGAGCCCCGCCCGTGAGATCCAGCACCTTTACCTTCAACTCGCGTAACACATCTATTACGGTATCCACCATTGACGCACTCATGAGCTCCGTACGTTTTGGCCCCGCATTCACGTGGCAATGGGTGCAACTTAGGTTACATAAGTAACCTAAGTTAACTTGTAATATTTCCAATTGTGCACGTTTAATAGAGGGGAAATCAGTGGAGCTTTTAAACAATAACGGTTTGGTATCTAACATAAGGTATGGTCTGTTTTGGTCGTCGATCTACATCACGTTCTAGATCACGTTTTAGATCGTAAAGTCGATCAGGTTAAGTCGAATATGACCATAAATTGCTAGTCCAGTTCAAGCATTTTCTATGAATACCAAGAGGAAAACAAAAAGAGCCCTTAATTTGCATTAAAGGGCCCTTTTTTTATGAACAACTGTAAGAATAGAGAATTTCAAACGACCAATATCAGGCCCACGCTACTCTATAGCGACAATTCAGTGAAACGCTGTAGGTGATAATCCGCGTTACCGAACAGGGTATTAATCATATTGATACGTTTAAGGTACATGCCAATGCTCATCTCATCGGTCATTCCCATGCCGCCATGAATTTGAACCGCCTCGTGGGCTACAGCTTGACCTGAAATACCAACCTGATATTTAAGTGCTGCAATATTTTTTACTGCGCCTTCATCCCCAGCGGAATATGACAATACAGCACGTAACAATAGCGACTTACATTGCTCATGCGCTGTAAACATATCAACCATTCGATGTTGCAACGCCTGGAAGCCACTAATCGCCACACCAAACTGCTTACGTTCTTTGGTATAAGCCACAGTATCCTTGTAAAGCTTCTCCATAGAACCAACCGCTTCGGCACACAAAGCGAGCATGGCTTCATTTGCTACACGATCAATAACCGATGCCGCGCTACCCTCTTCTCCTAATAAAGCGTCACTATTAACCTGTACATTAGTGAACTGCACTTCTGCTGCCCGCTGGCCATCTAGCGTTCGTGTTGCTTTAATGCTTACGCCTTCCGTATTTACAGGAACGAGCAACAACGTAATCCCATCATTATCCAGAGATTCACCAGACGTTCTCACTGACACGATCAACAGATCAGCAGACGCACCATGTAACACTAAGCTCTTATTGCCGTTAATCACATAACCTTGAGCATTTTTCTCGGCTTGGGTAACAACATTATGTAAATCAAAGCGTGCCTGTGATTCATTGTAGGCAAAGGCTATTTTTTTCGAACCATCAATAATGCCCGTTATCAATTCGGCTTGTTGGCTTTCATTCCCCGCTTTTGCCAGCAAACCTCCTGATAAAACAACCGATGAGAAGTAAGGTTCAACCACAAGACCTTTACCAAACTCTTCCATCATAATCATCATTTCTACCGGGCCACCACCGATACCACCTTGTTCTTCGGTGAAGGGCACACACAACCATCCCAGTTCCGCAAAGGTCGACCAGTTCTTTTCACTATAACCAGCATCTGATTGGCTGTTTTTTTGTCGTGCTTCGTAGCTATATTCATTTTGTATAAATTTGGCAACACTGTCTTTTAGTAACGTTTGCTCTTCAGAAAAATCAAAATTCATAATATATCTCTTGTGCAAATTGCATTTAATGCGTAGGTATTTCGTAGATGCTGTAGACCGTTCAGTGTTCAGTATCCCCTTTCAGAAATCGCAAAAGATCGCATCCATGCGTGCTCGACTGCGGCGTCCGTGCCGCAGTCGTTTCTGAAAGGGGATACTGAACACTTCACTGATAGCAAGAATCAAATATCCACCAATCGAATATTCCTACAACCCTAAAACCATCTTGGCGATAATGTTTTTCTGAACTTCATTTGAGCCACCATAAATCGTACTGGCTCGGCCGTATAAGTATTTGGCCGATGCTACCCAACTCATATCGTTGCCAATCGCTTCGCCATCGTTAATAACATGGGCGTAATGACCACAAGCTTCTATCGTTAGCTCCGATACGGCTTGTTGTATTTCAGTGCCTCGGATTTTTAAGATAGAAGACTCGGGGCCGGGGGCACCACCTGCGGAGACTGATGCAATCGCCCGCAACTCGGTATATTCCAGAGCCATCAAGTCGATTTCTACTTTTGCAATTTTAGCGGTAAACAGTGGATCATCCGCTAATACACCGGCTCCAACCTTTTCCTGCGCGGCAAATTCTTTTAGCTTTTGAAGACCTTTTTTGGACTGGGCGACACCAGCAATCGCGGTACGCTCATGGGTTAACAATACTTTGGCGTATGTCCAACCTTTGTTTTCTTCACCGATGCGATTTTCAACCGGTACTCGCACATTATCAAAGAACACTTCATTTAATGTGTGTTGATTATCAATAGTATCGATTTTTCGTACTTCTACGCCTGGTGTTTTCATATCGATTAATAAAAACGAAATACCTGCTTGGCGCTTACCTTCTGAGCTGGTTCTTACTAAACAGAAAATCCAGTCTGCATCTTGAGCATACGTCGTCCAGATCTTTTGGCCGTTTACCACATAATGATCACCGTCTAGCTCTGCTTTGGTTTGTAATGCCGCTAAATCAGAACCTGCACCCGGCTCGGAATAACCCTGACACCACCACACATTACTTTCCAAAATATCCGGTAAAAAGCGTTTCTTTTGTTCATCACTGCCAAACGTATAAATAACCGGCGCTACCATTTTCAAACCAAATGGGATTACCGACGGCGCGCCAGATTCGGCACACTCATTTTCAAAAATGTACTTTTGTGTGATAGTCCAACCTGTGCCACCAATTTCCGCAGGCCAATTCGGGGCCACCCAGCCTTGCTTATGCAGGATTTTTTGCCATTTCACCATAATATCAGGATCGACCTCTCCCCCGGTATAACCACGGCGAATCTCATCCGTAACATTTTCGGAAAGAAATGCCTTTACCTCTTTTTGAAAAGCAATATCTTCCGGTGTAAATTGTATATCCATTGAGAGCCTCTTTAATGATCAATAACGGGAAGTCGATAACACTCGACAACAGTAGTCTATATTTATAAATCAGGCTATTAACGCATTAAAGAGTGGAATATGACAAAGCGACAGGCTAGAATCGTCAGCTGTCAAGAAAGCCCCTGTAGCTCAGCTGGATAGAGCGGCCCCCTCCTAAGGGGCAGGTCGGACGTTCGAATCGTCTCGGGGGCACCATTTCCCATATAAATCAGACAGTTAGACTACCCATCAAGTAACCTGATTTTGTGTACGCGCCCAAGTTAAGGCCTTATTAAGCCCCTCTTAGATCTGACTTCCAAAACAATATATACTTACAAAATACACGATGTAATATACATATAGGGTTTGGGATTTGGTCAACAAAATAACACGTCCTCGTATTTATATTTGGGATCGTTGCTTCTTAAAACAAGACTTGTCACTCGTACTGGAACGTAACGAATCTCCATATCGCCGGCTATCGATAACTATAATAATTTCCACTGGAAAACCATTCGCTGTTAAGCGTGAGAATAATGAAATTTTAACATTGCAGGGTGCCATTCTAGGCCCCAATGTAGAACGAACCAACATTTACGCAGAAGACTCCGATCTCACTATCATAGATGCCTTTATCACGACCACAGCGTATAAAGACTTAATGCAATGCATCGGGCCTAATGATACCAGGGCGCTACAATACGATGAACTGGCAAAAACCCAAGAATTATGTCGACAGAGTTTTTTTAAAGAACTATCCATTGATGATGCTTTCACTCTATTTAACGCTGTTATTTATTCACTTTGCAATCATGATATATCAACACCAACTCTAGACCCTAGAATCGGAAATATTATTGATATTGTAGAGCAGTCTAGAGCGGATGAACTCACGATAAGCATCCTGGCCGAAAAAGTAAATTTATCAGAATCCCGGCTACGATCCCTCTTTAAAAGAGATATGCATTGTACTTTGTCACAGTACATACGAAGTGTATCATTTTGGAAAAGCATTCCTTTACTAGCCCAGGGAATGAACTTTACAGAAGTCGCTCATGAGTCAGGCTTTCACGACCTGGCCCATTATAGCCGAACGGTTTCAGAGGTAATGGGAGTATCACCAAGCAATATCAGTAAGCAACTAGACATTTTTTTCTAGTGAAATAAAGTCAAATCGATCTCATATAAGCGATCCATACAAGCGCCTACCTTCACTTCCTATTAAGATCTACAACAGTTTAACGAAGCTCTGCTTCAGGTTGCCAGTAATTATATAATTAGGAATGGAGATATTGATGGAATCTACTATTTGTAACGGGATCCCTGTTTATTATAAGACAGTACCAGCAAGAAGTGCGTCGCCAAGCCCTTTTACGATTGTTCTACTACATAATGCGGGAACTGACCATACTATATGGTCAGCTGTTACCGATATATTGTCCGAAAAGCACTCTGTAATCCAAATGGACTGGCCTGGTTATGGTAAGCAGCGAACCGAGCTTCAGCAGCACGGTCTTGCTGATTATGCAGATATCTTATCAATCTTTATCAAGGAAAATAAGCTCACATCGGTTGTCCTAGTAGGTAATTGCCTTGGAAGTGGTGCGGCTTTGGAATACTGTACCCGCGTAAAAGGCGAAGGCATTCATTCAATGATTCTCTTTAATGTTCTGCTGCCCCGTACATTAGGATTAATGGGTCGTTTTTTCTATCATTGGGCTAACTCACCA
>CAJXXT010000235.1 GCA_913063495.1 uncultured Gammaproteobacteria bacterium
GTAAGTAAAAAGGATGGAAAGGAAGGAGTTAATGCTTTTTTGGAAAAGCGACCCGCCGAGTTCACATCGAAGACTTCGACGGATATGCCTGCGTTTTATCCGTGGTGGGAATAAACCCTTTCTTTGAATTAGGACGATAGTTAAGATAAGAGTTAAGATGATAGTTGAGACAATTTTACTGGCAACTGCTGAATTAGTGCTTGTGAAGTAAAATAGACTATCCAATTCACATAGCTAATGCCAGGAAAATAGCCTTCACGATAAATCCAAAAGTTACCAATCAGCGAATCAGCTACAGGCGCAAGTACCGCGCCTAAAGCTACCCATTTCATTGCCTGCCACCCATAGGATTTCAGCAACCACAATGCAGCGGCACACATAACGGATATCAGTGACGCATACCCCCCTGTCATAGTGGCCACATAAGCTCCGGCTCCTTCCTTATATATTCCTGCGAAAGATAAGATGCCTATTCCGATAAATATCAACGCTGTATAACCGACAAACAAAAGCGACAGATTTTTGTGTCGGGCCACTAAATATACTGCATAGATAAAACAGGAATAACCTGGAAAAAAGAACCACACTGAATCTGCCAAGTATGTATGCTCTACATTGCTGCCATACTGATAATACAATTCGAGAAAGTTACGATTAATCAGGTCTCCCATTACACACAATGCTAATGAGATAAAACAAAATTTTGCAACTTCAAGTATCCAAGCATAACTTGCTCCTTGAGTGGCATATTTTCTTTTCAAAACACGCCATATACTCCAGCCATTTAGCAGTAAAAGTGCGATTAGAAGCATTTCTATACTTCCATAGATGGATTTTTGTTGAGGTGTTGTCACCGTAAACAAGCCCAGGAGGGTTGGGAGTTGTAAGCACAAAGACAAACAAAACAATATGAATGCATATTTCTTAAAATGAAAAAGGTCTACTGGTGATTCCATCTTTATATCCAATAAGTTAGCAGTGGCACCTGGTAAATATTTTAATGGCAAAATAATACGGTTAAGTCGCCTATATGTATTGACGATCACGGCCTTAAACTTGACAATCTGCGCCACCAAGCTTACACACCAGACCGTAAATGTCACCACTCTGCCCTAGTACGTCATTGAGCAACACGACATTAAACGCTATCTTCTTTGATAATCAGTATTGATAGTCCATTTTGATAGTAGTCAACAAGGTAGATTCATGAGTAACGGTGCTAACGCTTTAATCCAAACCCTCTTAAACTCAGGTATAGACACCTGCTTTACAAACCCCGGAACATCGGAGATGCATTTTGTAGCAGCGCTAGATAGCACCGAGATGAGAGGAATATTGACCTTGTTTGAGGGCGTTGCTACCGGAGCCGCTGACGGCTATGCACGAATTGCCGACAAACCCGCAGCGACCCTATTACATTTGGGATGCGGATTGGGCAATGGCCTAGCAAACTTGCACAATGCCCGCAAAGCTAGAGTTCCAATGGTGAATATCATTGGTGATCATGCAACCTACCATAAACAGTACGACGCCCCGTTGGAATCAGATATTGAGACCGTTGCACGCAACGTTTCAAACTGGATTCGCACCAGCACCTCAACAGAACACATTGGGACAGATGCAGCAGAAGCTATTGCTGTAGCTCAAAAGGCGCCTGCTCAAATATCAACACTGATTCTTCCTGCGGATGTATCCTGGGGCGAAGGTGGCGCTGCAGTAGACACAGTACCTACCCCCGTTACAGATAAAGCTTCCAACACGATCATCAATCAAATTGCAGAAGTATTATTAAAACAAGGTAAAAAAACGGCACTCCTGCTAGGTAGACGAGTTCTTATGGAAGAAGGTCTAATCGCCGCCTCAAGACTTGCGGAGAAAACCGGAGCGAAACTTTTTGCTGAAGTGTTTCCCACGCGGTTAGAACGAGGTGCTGGACTACCGAACGTAGAGAGAATTGCCTACCTTGCAGAAATGGCAACCGTTCAACTGACAGGTTATGACAACCTTGTCATTATCGATGCGAAAGAACCCATCTCATTTTTTGCGTACCCTGGTAAAAAAAGTTATCTAGTACCCGATGGGTGTACCGTTCACAACTTGGTCGATCCCCACCAAGACGCTCTAGGAAGTTTGCACGCCTTAGTCTCGGCCGTGGGCGCCGAAGCCACCGAGCCCAAGCTCCAGCAAGCCAAAAGACCCAAACTACCCTCAGGTAAACTCAACGCAGCAAAAGTGTGTCAGGCTATTGGTGCCCTTATGCCAGACAACGCCATTATCTCCGACGAAGCACAAACCTCAGGCGTTAAGCTACCCGTTTGTACTGCAGGCGCACCTAGACACGACCTACTGACCCTCACTGGTGGCGCTATCGGCCAAGGGTTACCCGTAGCATTCGGAGCAGCCATTGCAGGCAAGAATCGCCCCACTATTGCGCTGGTTGGCGATGGCTCTGCAATGTATACCATTCAGTCATTGTGGACAATTGTTAAAGAAAAACTCGATGTGACCGTTATCGTATTCAACAATCGATCTTATGCAATTCTTAATATCGAGTTAGAAAGAGTTGGCGCAGAGGATGCCGGCCCCAAGGCAAAATCACAGCTTGATTTATCTCAGCCAGAAATTGACTTTGTTTCACTTGCCAAAGGCATGGGTATGCCAGCCGAAACCGCTAAGACGGCAAAAGAATTTAATAAAGCCCTCAAAAAAGCATTCAACGAGCCTGGGCCTCATTTAATTGATGCTGTTGTTCCAAGCGAGTACGAAGGGTTAAAACTAAAAGCACTACCTCATTTGCTAGGGGCAATTAACAGCATCCCCTCTCCTATCGCCAAAGCATTAAAGAAAAAAATTGCCCCCTAAAATCTGTAACCCTATAACCTTTCAAAACCTTACTGTTACGCCACTGATTATGAGAAAAACATTCACCTTCAATGACTTCACACAAGCATGCGAGATTGAAGAAAACACGTTCCAACTACAATATAAAAATGGCACAAAAGAGCTGGGGGCTAAAATAGTAATCCCCCCGGCGTTACTGGGCACCCACCCCTACAACGCATCTGCCTATGATTTCTTGCAGTTTTTTCGGCAAGCCATTTATGAATACGGAATAATAGAAATACCCGCGCTACCTCTAAACTTATCCAATTACACGGTAGCGATGAAAGCACCTGAAGAACATCGATACAGCTCCAACCCTTACCTGAGTGAGTCTTGCCAATCGCCTCACCAGGACACGCCACCTTACCCAACGGCATTTTGGCTTGGCAAAGAGCGTCTACTCTCCGCCACTTGGATTATGACGGATTTAGCTGCTGAACAGTTCTTTGAGGAGCAGCATAAATCTCCCCACCAAAGTGTTGAGACGATTCATCGTGCAATCGTCCCTAAAACGCTGAAAGATAAATCTGCACTTTTACTAAATCACCGACCCGGTTTATTACTCATCGATAACAGCAGCCATCACCAGCTATATCATGCGAAAACCTGCCGCTTTGATAATAGAAATGCAATGCCAACTCTGCAGCAAGATACTCCCATGTATACCTTTAACGAAGTCGGCTTAATGCACTACATCGACACCCTGGACGAACAACGAGGGACAAAACACCGAAACCAAGAAGAGTCTGCATGGGTCAAGTTGCACATGAAAAATACTTAACGTCCCTCCCTCCTCCGTTTTGCGAATTTGGAAAGACCATTTTTCCAACTCTACTTATTCTCTACTTCACAGAATTCTTTAGTATCCGCTGTATAGCTAATTCGACCAGTCACTAAATTTGACCGGTTTTCTATACCCATAACTAACGAACCGTTGATGAGGAAAACTTAATGGATAACGTTTTAAACAGCGAGATGTACGGACAGACACTTTGGTTAACGATGAACCGCCCCAAAGCGCTAAACGCCCTAAGCTTTGAATTACTCGATGCGTTATATGCTGCATTACTAGACGCAGAAAATGACGACAATGTTAGATCCGTTGTCGTTACAGGAACGGGCAAGGCATTTAGTGCAGGAGCTGACCTTAAAGCACAAATAGCAAAATACTCCCCCGGTGAAAAGGATATCCTTGATCGCTGCGTTGAGATATTCGATGTATTACGTAATTTCAAGAAACCCACCATTGCCGCTATTAACGGACTAACCTGTGGTGGAGGGCTTGAACTCGCTATGTGCTGTGATTTGTTATATGCCAATGATGTTGCAAGTATCGGTGATGCACACTGTAATTATGGCATTGTGCCTGGTGGCGGTGGCGCCGCTATTATGCCGAGGCTATTACCTTTACCTATTGTTAAGTATCTATTATTTACCGGTGAATTTTTACCTGCTGGAGTGTTACGGCAATATGGGATGATAAATGATGTATTTCAGCAAGATGAACTAAAAGACAACATCAATAAAATCACTGAGATCATAAATAGCAAGAGCCCTATAGGGTTATCCCGCTCGAAACGTGTAGCAAATGAAGCACTAGACAAGTCAGCCGCAGACGCTCTATACGATGAACGACTTGCCTCTAGAGATCAGTTTAGATCCTATGATTACAATGAAGGCATTACCGCATTTCTAGAAAAAAGAACACCGCAATTCAAAGGTTTTTAGTCATTCAGCAACCAACTTGATATCGCAAAAACGAAAATACGGTTATTGACCTTATTTGAATTCCTATTGGAACCGAGTATATTCAAAGCAACGTCAAATGTGTTATTACACGTAAATTAACGCATATGTTTCCACTTTGGTATGACCAATAATGGCAAAACTCAATCAATATCGTGTTTTCGTTTCTGTCGTAGAAAATGGAGGTATCTCTTCTGCCGCCAGGGATTTACTAACATCACCCTCTTCTATTAGCAAACAACTAAGTCATTTAGAATCAAGCTTAAACGTTAAATTAGTCAACCGTTCAACACAATCAGTCTCAGTAACAAAACAAGGGAGGGTTTTCTACGAGCAAGCCAAGGACATATTAAAGCGAATAGAAACAGCAGAAGCACTGATTAAAGAGCAGAATGTCTCAACAAGGGGAAAACTAACTATTTCTCTTCCACCGGTATTGCTTAGAACTCCCCTTATGAGGCTTTTAAACGAGTTTTCCATACGTTACCCTGATATCCACTTTCAGTTCATTGTATCTGACACATACATAGACCTCATCAAACATAAAGTCGACTTTGCATTTCGGCTTGGAGAACTGGAAGACTCCCGCCTCACTGCTGTCACATTATCAAAATTGACACTGTCTTATTATGCGTCTCCAAAATATATATCAGATCACGAAAACATTCAGTTTACAAAGCTGTTTAAAGAGCATCACATCATAATACCATCATCCATTTCGAATTCAGGCCTAACAAAACTGATTGGCTTAACCGGGCAAAAGAATATGCCGGACACACATTACTTACACACAACCGACGATACCAATTCACTTATTGAAATGGCTATCGCTGGAATGGGCGTAGTGATGGCACCCGACATTGCAGTACACAACGATATTACGCAAGGAACACTACAAGCACTTTTCCCGAAGAAAAGGCTGCCTAAACTTCCCGTTAACTTGGTTTTTCACAACAGCAACTTTCTACCAAAGAACATGAGTACTTTTAAAGATCACATGAAAAACACGTTTTCTAATGCCATGTCATTGAAATATTAAGCCGCCAAAACACAAAGTTCACCCTCGATCTCCATTTAGCCTTCCATCCAAATCACGGTCAATTGCGATTTGGACACCCGACCCTGGCACCAGGCAAGTAAAGGTAAGCGTATTACCTTCTGCCATAATTAACTTTCGCATGTCTACTACACTAATCTGCTCTGCCTTTTTGTCAGACTGGTACAATTTGAGTTCATGGTCGAATAAATAGCCACGCACCGTATTAGAAACCAACCCATTTACCATTAAATCACACTCCTGAACATTTCCACCCAATACTTTTGACGTGAATGGAGTTGATGCCTTTTCTTCCAGAAGCAACAGACGATCCCATTGTTCATTTGTCGGCTGATTAGAAAGAGTTATTTGTTGGCCTACAATAGGGGCCAGATCAGAATCAAACTCCATCATAAAATCAACCAACCCTTCTCGTACTATTTCATCAGGTATACCAACAACACCCGCATTGAATTCACAGCCATGTGCTGGCGTAGCACCGTCTTTACAGGGTTCTTCCCCATTATCGAACACCCCGCCTCTAAGAAAGTTTATCAAGCCATCTGTCGCACCATCGTGTAAAAAACCAAACCCTCGAACCTGCTCACCTTGATGTTCACTCGTGTGTGACGGTAAAAAACCTTCTCTATCAGGCAATCCAAACATGCCTACCCGTGTGTAAAGATTTCTAAGCTGAGGAACCTTAAAAATCTGAACCTCTCCACCATGAGCAATTTCTCCCCGCGTGCCATAGAAACCTTTCTCTACATCTAGCCCATGACAACCTTCACAATTTACACCGTCCTGCTCAGGCCCGTTCTTGTTGCTATCATCAGCTAAACCATCTGATCGTCGCTCGCCTAAAAAGAACGCCCTCCCTATAGCTGCTGATGCAGAAAGACCATTATCCAGGGGTCGAATAGGATTCGGTGGCATTTGCGTTGATAGTATAAAGTCAGCAAATAAATCGATGTCTTTCTCAAGCGTTACTACATCGGGAGATTTATCAGCCGCATTCACATTTTCAGGAAGCTCAATATCCAAACCAAGCAAACCTTCAAAAGCAACGATGAAATTTTTGTAGGAAGTTTTTTCATCCAGATTTTTCTCGGTATCTGTACCAAAATACCCTACAGATCTATCGCCACGCCAGTGCATATGACCATGAGTACTCATTCCCCTTAACGTTTGAGTGAACATAGGCCCCTTCATAGAAGCAATTGTTAATCGATCCCCGTCACCGTTTAATATATCTAACAACTGACAGCTTTCTTCCTCAGGCCCCACAAAATCACAACCCAGCGTTGAGAATTTAGACGTAGGAAAAGGCTGTGGGTTCTTTGCATTTGACGAATCAGGGTTTCCAAGATTCCAACTTAAGTGATCTGTATCTCCAAAAATATGACAGCTCGCGCAGGATGCTTCTCCGTTTGATGAGGATCGTGATGCATCGTATAACAGGCTTCTACCAGCGATGACCTTAGCAGGTTCTGGGTTGTTTAAGGCAATACGGGTTTGATTGGAAACTTTATCTAGATCAACAACAACCAGGCTGTTGTCAAAACGCGTATACGTTAGCAGCTTTTTTCGCGATTCATCCAACAATAACCCTACGGGGCCACCTTTCACAGAAATGTGTTGCTTGCTGGCAGTTTTAGGATCAAATTCAACCCCGTTATTATCCCAATATCCATCATCTTCCAATTGGTTTGTCGGATAAACTGCAATTTTGTTAGAACCCATTGCCGCCATGTAAACAGTACTACCATCTTCACTAATAATAAGCTGCGTAGGGTTTGCAATCGAGTGCGGCTTTATGGCGCTGTCAGATTTAAGCACCTCGTAAGGAATATGCCGATTTATCGCTCGGGGGGTTACCGTATTTTCCGTTGGCTTAATGACCGTTATTCGAGTTCGTGCAATATTGCCTTGTACCGTTGACCCACCAACGATACCAGGCCCTTCAAATCGAGTGGCATTATTCGCCTCGGTATTACTGACGTAGACGTTACCGTTACTCGGGTTAACAGTCATGTTAAATAATGTTGTACCAACATGTCGATAGGCTTTCTTCATATCAAGCGTGTCAGAGTCGATTGAGAACACATCGTTATCTGGTAAAGAAAACCGAATACCGTTACTAAAATTACGCCCCTTGGTATCACGCCACTCTCCTGATTCGCTGTCATACTTAACAATCATAGATGTCCAAGGTTGCGGCACTCCGTCCTTATTGACTCCTGGCGCCGTTCTACCACCCGGTAACATACCGTTAGGCAACCCATTCGGGGAATTTTTGTTATCTAACACCCGACAAGGTTTGCTTCCTAGCTCATCATTTTCAAATCCATAACACATAACCGACTCGTGGACGACACTTGTCTGATTCCCAGAGTTTAGAATAGAAACGTAAACAATCTCTTCATCTGGTGTCACCGCTAACGCCCTCGGTGTGTCGCCAAAAAACTCAATAATTTTAACAGGGATACCGCCAATTCCCCCATCAGTGCTATTAATGTCAAACACCCACACATCTGCTCTCGGTACATCGGCAGAATGTAGTTCGGGATTACCTGCGCCCGGAACCCCCTTTAACGAAGCATGGTTCCTATGCTGCCCTCGATGTGCAGTGGTAATAAACGCCCTATTTTTTGCAAAAACAATATCGCTTGGCTCATCCCCTACTAGCAGTGTTTGTCGCACATAAGGCTCATCTTTATCAAAAGCCACAATACTCACAGAGTCCGACAAATGATTGACCACCCAAGCGTCGCCATTGCTGCTAACCGCGACAGCGACTGGCTCTATACCTACACTTACAGCGCTTAAGTACTCAAGGTTCCCAGACGCATTAAATTCAAATATCTCCAATGATTGATTTGGCGTGTTTGTAATATAAACACGTTTTCCATTAGCAGAGATAGCAATCGGACGGACTGCAACAGATTCGAAATTTACGTAGTGCTTCTGCTCATTTTTTACATTATCGCCTCCACCATCAGGAGGCCCGCCATCCTTTCCTCCACCCGCGCACCCCGTGAGCATTGTAACAATGAACGAAACACATAGTAACATGGCCATTTTAGATGGTTTTATGCAAATACAAGGCATAGGTATACCCTCCGGATTATTGGATTTTTATAATAATTTATTTA
>CAJXXT010000236.1 GCA_913063495.1 uncultured Gammaproteobacteria bacterium
CCTTTTTGCATGACTTTTGCGGCTTTGTAGGGGACACCTTGTGCATAAAATAATGTGGTTAATGCTAGTAATAAACGCTCGTCGTTGAGGTGCCCTTTTTTGTAGGCGAGTTCCATTACGGCGAGTTGTTCTTTTTGTTTATCTAATGTGGCGTATGCACTGGCTAAGCTAAGCATGTAATCTTTTGTGGGGAAAATTCGCACCATCCATTTTAGGATGGATAGGCGATGCTTTTCTAGCCCGAGTTTATCTAAGCTAGATTGTAGTAAAACCATCCACTGCTCTTTGGGGTTGAGACTTTTTCTATCCACTATATCGAGGGCTTTGTTAATACTGTCTACGACCTGTTGATGATTTTCTAGGTAGTAATAGGCCTGTGCTTGTAAGGCATAGGCTTCTGCGTTGGGCGTTTTGGTAAGTGAAAACCAGCGTTCCAAATTTTTAATAACCTGTGGATATTGTTTACTAAAAAAATACAGTTGTGCGATGTTGTAGTAGGTTTTTGTTTTGAGTGCTTTGGGATAATTTACTTGTGTTAATAATTTCTCGTAGGATGAAATGGCTTCATCAATATTATCTAATCCATAATATATGGAGGCATACTGATTCCACATCATGGCTTTTTCATAGCTGTTTAGTGATGTAGTATTTTTGAGTTTATCTAAAATAGAGAGTGCTTTTTTTGAGTCCTTATTTTCGAAGGCACGTTGGGATATGGATAATAATTTATAGGTGTTTTCGCGAATGGTTGGGACTTTTTTATAGCTTTCGGCAAAGGTTGGTGTAGATAACAGAAAATTTAATATGAGTAATACCAATAAAGTAAGAATACATATTATTGAGGTGGGAAAATATTTTTGGTCTGATTGGACTATTTGAAATGATGTTATGTGTATGTCCATTATTTAGCTAACCGAAACGTAATCTTATTGCGAACACCGGCAACTGAAATAGGTTCGCCGTTTACGATACGCGGTTTATAACGAAATTTTAGCACTGCATTTTTTGCTACATCACTAAATACGCCGTTGGGTTCTTCCGCAACAATATGTGGATTTGTTACGGTGCCTAAAGGGGTGACGGTAAATTCAACAATAACCCAACCTTCAACGTCATTAATTAGTGCCCTTCGAGGATATTGTGGTGCAACACGAACGATCGGTAGATAGTCCCCTTCCCCCGAGCCGATGCCAAACCCTGAATCGATATTTATCGTGGGTTGAATGGGAATAGAAGGCAAATCGAAGGTTTGTAAACTGACCTGAGGTGATTCACCAGCGGAAATACTGGGCTGTGGTGGCGCTTCTTGTGGTTTTGGTGGCTTGATGGGTTTGATTTGTTGAATGGCTAAGGTGTTCTCACGTTTTTCTCGGATAAAACTCACGGCGGTATAGTTTTGATCATCCACTAAGACGTAACGGCCAGAGGATATGAGGGATTGCATTAAAATAAATAAACCAAAGGTTATCATTAATGCAATGGGGGCGGCGTAGGTTAAACGAGAAAACATCAGTGCTCCCCTACTGTTTCCGAGTGGCAATAGCGATGTTATAAACGCCTGCTTCTCGGGCTGCGTCCATGATTTTCACTAATTTGTCATTGGTGGACCGTTTGTCTGCTTGGATCACAACAGAGCCTTGAGGGTTTTGAGCATGCATACGTTCAATAACAGCTCGAATTGAGCGTGAGTCAATGCGTCGTTTGTCGATCCAAATTTCATCGTTGGCGCTGATGGCGATAAGTATATTGGCGCGCTCTTTGGTAACCGCGGTTGATGCTTCGGGCCGGTTAACATCGATTCCCGATTCTTTAACAAAGGAGGCGGTAACAATAAAAAATATCAACATAATAAACACCACATCAATCATAGGGGTGATATCAATATTGGATTCTTCTTCTTGATGAATGCGTGGAAATAGTTTTCTCATCGTATTTTGTTATCCACTACTCTGTTGTAAGGTTCAGGTTGTTAAATGTAGGTTGTCATGTGTACGTTGCTATTTATCCGTAAGAATATTGGTAAGGTGCTGATTGATTTTATTGGCCTTTTTGTTGAGAAAGTTAACAGCAATTAACCCCGATAATGCACTGACTAATCCAGCCAAGGTGGATATAATCGCTTTGGAAAACCCAGAAGCGATTGAACGGATATTCTCAGATTCGCCTTGGGTTAGTGCTTCGAATACCTCAATCATACCGGATACTGTTCCAAGCAAACCTAATAAAGGGCATAACATTACTAAAGTGCGTATCGTAGGTAATGCAAAATTCGTTTTAATACAGATATGAGAAACCAGTCGTTGCCGAATTTGTTGGGCGTACCATGAGTGATGATCTTTTCGGGCATTCCAATTATTAGAGGCCAGTTGTACTTCATGTTTAACCCCAAGGTTAAAATATAACACTCGTTCAATAATTAGGAACCACATTACCCAGGTGAGAAACCCTATACTCAATAATACATAACCACCGGCTTCGAGAAATTCTCGAACCGATTGTAATGCTTCAATGAGCCAACCCATGTTACTGGTGCTCCTTTTCCGCTTGTTCTGCGATCATACCCGCACTTTGTTCTTCTAAAATCATTAATAGGCGTTTGCTTCGGCTACTGACAATGGTATGAAACAACACTATTGGAATAGCGACACTTAGCCCCATCACCGTAGTGACCAATGCTTGAGAGATACCTCCGGCCATTAATTTTGGGTCACCCGTACCAAACAAAGTAATTGCTTGGAAGGTGTTGATCATTCCCGTTACTGTGCCAAGAAGCCCGAGTAAGGGTGAGACAACAGAAATGATTTTTAGAAATGTGAGAAAACGCTCTAACGGTGCTCGCTCTTTTAAGATTGCCTCACCTAGTTTTAACTCTAATGTATCCGTGTCTACTGAGGCGTTGTCTTGGTAGACTTTAAATATTCTACCGAGGGGGTTTTTTATATCTGGAGAGACGTTGTTTATTTGCGAGGTAATACGACGGCTAATAACGGTGAGATAACCAAAACGTTCAATGATAATTAGAAAACCCAATGCACCTAAACCGAGAATAAAATAACCAACGATTCCACCCTGCTCTATTCGATCGGATAGTTCAGGGGTCTGCACCATGGCTTCAAGAATCGCCCCTCGTGTGGGGTCAATCCCAAAACTGGATAAATCATCTTCAGATGAACGTAAAGACAGTGCCGACAATCCAAAATGGCCAGAGGGTTGCTTGTTATATTCGATGATTTTTTTGGTTTCTGGAATATATTGAAGGTAGTTGCCGTAACTGACAAGGTTAAAGGCTCCTATACGAATGATTTCTTGATCAGACTCAATACCATCAGTATTAATAATTTTAGTCGTAAAGCGAGAGACTTTTCCCGTTTCGATGATTTCTCGTTGTAGCTCATACCAGAGTTGTTCCATTTCTTTGATAGAAGGTAATGTTGAGCTGTTGGCAACTTTCTGAGATAACTCCGTTAGGAATAAGGAGCGTCCAGGGTATTCTGCGGAAATGATTGAGTTGTCGATCTGTGCGGCTGCTGATCCGGCTGTAGTTTGTAAATGGCTGAATAAATCCTTTAGCGTTCCGAGGCGGTCGTTTAGTCGAGATTGTAATACGGTAACGGATTCAGAATTTTTATCGTAGGTCTTTTCTAATTTGATACTGATCTTCTCTAGATTTTTTCTTTCTTTTATTGCATTTTTATAAAGTCGTTTTTGCTGATTTTTATTATTTAGGAATCTTGCCTCTCGTTTTCGGTGTTCTTTGGCTTCGACAACACGGCCTTCTTTTACCATTTGCAGTAAATCGTCGACACTTCCGGCAATTGCCCAGCTATTCTGGCTGAATGATACGGTGAATAGAATACTTAATAACGTAGCAAAAAGCCTGCTTGTATTGGTATTTATTGTCATTAGAATTTTGCCTCCACAGTGGATGGCGTTGGTACGGGTATTTTTATAAGGTTAGGTGCGGTTTGTTTTTTTGCCATTTTTAAACCAACACGAATATCTCGTCGGTATCGGTCATCGAGCTCTTCCCACTGTTGTTGCTTTTGATTCCACACTCCTTGGCGGTTGCCATCTAACGTTTGAAATAACAATGAAACTCTCCCTACTCTTAAAAAATCAACCTCTTGTGATTTTTCTCCCAAGATGACGGACCCTTTGTAGGATTCAATGGTACTTCCGTATTCATTTTCAATGTTGAAGGCTTCAAGTACCTGTCGAAATTTCTCTGCGCTAGAAACATCAGCTCGTTCCATGGCATTACGAAGGAATTGAATACGTTCTCTACGCTCTTCTAGCAGAAAGGGTAAATCCAAATCAATAAACTGTTCTAAACCCTGAATCATCCGAAGTAACAGTGGGGATATTTGCCGTTCAATTAGAGCAATGTCTTTTAGTGATTGGCTAAGTTCGATGATTTTGACATTTTGAGCGTAGATTTGTTTTTTTAACTGCAGGTTGTAAATATTGAGGTCTTCAATACGTTTTGATTCAAGTTGAAAATTGGAGAATAATTGTTGAGACTCATCACTGAGGTTATCGATTCTTTGTTGTGATGATTTGGCAAGACTGTTGTTCTTTGATGCTTTGTTGACAAGTGAATCTACGACATCGGCATGAGTTATTTTTGATATGAATAGGAGTGAAATTCCAAGGGCTAACATTAGCGCAAACTGCTGTACTCGTTTGCCCTGAATATTTAATGGAGGTGAATTATCCAGTGTTCTTCCTATAGGTATCGCCGTTGACGTCATGAATTTTCAGCCATAATGATGTGATATTTTATTGTTAATGTGGATTGTTATTTTTTCGTTGCCAAATCTTGCCTGTTTTGCTCACTGTTACGAGTACAACTATTTAATGTACTCGTAACAGTGAGCATGCTTAATAGACACTCATCAACTATTTGCCAGTTATGCCGTTAAATACAAGGGTTTTCCTGTGCTGTTTTATCTTTTTGTAAAGCCTCTTGGGATAACATCCATTGATAGATGCTACCACCGAGCTTCTGCCCGGTTACTTGAGCTGAGACAGCAACGGCAGCTTTAAGTGCGCTTAGTTGAATGCCGGTGTCAAAACCAGCTTCCTCTAACATATACACTAAGTCTTCTGTTGCTACATTGCCCGATGCGCCGGGGGCAAATGGGCAGCCACCCAACCCGCCGATTGAGCTATCAAAACGGCGTACGCCTAAGGTGATTCCTGCCCAAGCCATCGCTAGCGCCTGACCTCGAGTATCATGAAGATGAAGGTTAAAACGCTCTGCCCCGTATTGTTGTACTAAAGGTGTGAGAATATCAATGATTTGCTGTGGATTTCCACCTCCGACGGTATCAGAAATGGATATTTCGTCGGCACCGGTAGCAATCATCTTTTCTGTTAACCCTAAGGTTATATCAACAGGGGTTTTACCATCATAAGGACAAACGCAGGCACCGGATATGTAGACTCGAGTGCTGATGCCGTCTTGTTTGGCTTGAGCCACAATTTGCTGGCAGACGGATGCGGCTTTTTCTGTGGTCATATTGAGGTTTTTAAGATTAAAAGTATCGGTCGAGGCCACTACGACACCGATAGAAGTTACGCCATTTTCTTTTGCCCGCTCATAACCTTTCATATTTGGGACAAGTACGGATACGTTTACATTGGCATTATCACTGGATTGAGTTAGATCCTTTAGGCCTGAAAGAACGTCAACTGCATCAGCCATTTGAGGAACGAGTTTGGGGTGCACAAAACTAGTGGCTTCTAGGTGGCTCACTCCGGCGTCAATTAGGGCTTTTGCCATTGTTAATTTTTGGGCGGTGGCGATAAGCTTAGGTTGATTTTGTAAGCCGTCTCTTAGGCCAACTTCTGTGATAATAACCTTGTTTGACATCTTTATTACCTTTATGAACGTGTGAGAATGATTTAGAGGGTATTCTGTTACATTCTACTGGCGTGTAAAGACGCATTATACGTCAATATGGAGTAATGTAGGTTTTATGAAATAGACTTTTACGGATAAGTTATTAGTTATTTGTTTATAACAATTTAACGTGTTTTTAAGAGCGTACCAAGTACATCCGTGCACCCAATACGGAGCAATTAGTAAGATCTATCGTTCTGCTGATCAGTATTGTTTGTTCATTTTTATTAACTCTTTTCGGAGATCATCATGAGTGATGTAGTAATACTCGATGCAAGCGAACGTGAATTGTTTCGCGATACCTTAAAAAAATTCCTTAAAAACGAAGTGGCTCCTTATTATGAGCAATGGGAAAAAGATGAAATATTTCCCCGTGAATTATGGAATAAGATGGGAGAAAACGGGTTTCTTTGTGTTGATGTTCCTGAAGAATATGGTGGTTATGGGGCTGACTTTCAACTCTCCGCGATTGTTGTAGAGGAGCTTGCTCGTGCAGGTTATGGTGCGATATGTACCAGTGTTTCTGTGCACTCTGATATTGTAGCCCCTTATATTACGCATTTAGGAACCGAAGAGCAGAAACAATATTGGCTGCCCAAATTAGTCTCCGGTGAAGCGGTGGGTGCTATAGCAATGACTGAGCCAGGAGCGGGTTCTGATCTTCAGGCAATGCGTACTTCAGCCGTTAAAAATGGTGATGGATATACCGTTAATGGCAGTAAAACATTTATTACCAATGGTCAGCATTGCGACTTGGTGATTGTTGCTGCAAAAACAGATCTGACAAAAGGCTCAAAAGGTATTTCGCTTTTTACGGTTGATTGTGCCTTAGACGGTTTCAACCGAGGTCGTAATTTAGAAAAAATGGGGCTACATTCTGGGGATACTTCTGAGTTGTTTTTTGAAGATATGAAAGTTACCAGTGATCAGGTGTTGGGAGGTTTAGGTGAAGGTTTTGTGTGTTTGATGAAGGAATTGCCCCGCGAACGGCTAGTTCTTGCGGTTGGGGCAATAGCTGCCTGTGATGGCATGATGGACTGGACGGTTGAATACGTAACTGAACGAAATGCGTTTGGTACTACGTTGTCGAGTTTTCAAAATACACGGTTTAAACTAGCAGAAGTCAAAACTCAAATTGAAGTGAACCGTGCCTATGTATCGCAGTGTAATGATAAATATCAGCGGGCTGAATTGTCTGCGGTTGAAGCATCGATGGTAAAGTTGTCTACCACGGAGTTACAGTGCAAAGTGGCGGATGAGTGTTTGCAGTTATTTGGTGGTTACGGTTATATGACGGAATACCCAATTTCGCGAGCGTTTGTTGATGCGCGTGTACAACGCATTTATGGTGGTACGTCTGAGATTATGAAAGAAATTATTGCACGGGACATTGTTGGACGATAAGAGCTTAGTAAGTCTTCAAAATTGCGCATAATGTCCAGTGTTATCCGAGCGCATGTTAACATCATGTTTTAACAACACGTTAAATACATTTTTTAACATGCTGTAATCGGGGGAATTCCGCTGATGCACTTTTGCGAGTTTTCCCGTTTTCTAAAGCAGATTTAATATTGTTTTCTGTTTGTTGATGAATCTCACTATGGGTGATAATTTGTTCGGCATGTTGTCGTGGAATAATGGCGCAGCCGTCGCTATCAGCAATGATCAAGTCACCCGGATTTACGGTAACGGTGCCCCATATTCCATCAAGGGAAATGGGAACCTCAAAGTCGGTAAAGCTAAAAAATTTATGAGCGTTAATGGGCGTTTTGTATTTGTAATAAATTGGAAGTTTTAACGCTAGAAATTCCACATCATCTCGAATGCCCCCATCTACGATAAAACCGATGGCACCATTATTTTTCATGCTGGTGGCCATGTTGTCACCAATTAATGCACCCTTTTGACAGTTATTTGAGTCAATCACAACAATTCCCCCAGGATAAACACTGTCATCCAGCCCAAAGGTGGTTTTTGCATCATCTCCGGCATCGACGCGCCCTTTTGCACATATTGCGGGGCCAATAAGCCGTTCATTAAGGCCTAAGGAGAGAAAGCTAGGGGCCAATACTTGCAACTCTAACCCCATAGCGACCATCACATCGGCAACAACCGCTGCCTCTATGGAATTAAGCCGGTCTATCTGTGTTTGTGTGCTGTCCGTGATCATCAAAAATGTCGCCCCTGCAAAAAGCGTTTGCTTGAAATGTAAAGTTAACATACCATAATAAATATACAACTGATATATCAGTTGCGCTTAAGTGAAAAAACCAAACTGAGAGATTATGGCGTGGATGAGAAACTACCCAGTGAAATTATTGATTCATTGATAACAATGGGCTTTATGCATGAGGGGGAGGTTATTGATTACCAAGTATTAACGGGAGGTATTGCCTCAGATATTTGGCGTATTGATATCTACCCAACTGAAGACGGTGGTTGTACCGTGGCAGATGAGAAGCACAAGACCCTGTGCATAAAAAGAGCATTGTCACAGCTAAAGGTAAAACAGACCTGGGAAGTTTCCACTGATCGTAATGCTTATGAAGTGCTTTGGTTTCAAACGGTGGCTGAGTATTTTTCACATGATGTCGTTCCTTGCATATTGGCTCATGATAAAAAACGTGGCGTATTTGCGATGGATTTTTTACCGCCTGAGAATTATCCCGTTTGGAAAAATCAATTACGTGATGGTGATGTGAACCCTTTAACAGCAAAATTAATAGCCTCATATCTTGGAAAAATTCATCAACGTAGTGCCCTGCCATCCCAGAGGGCCAAACTTATCCAGCAATTTGATACTTTACATTTGTTTTACCAAATACGTATTGA
>CAJXXT010000237.1 GCA_913063495.1 uncultured Gammaproteobacteria bacterium
CTGAAAGCAACTGATTTTGCAGGAAAGGGAAGCTGGCTGAATGATAATAATGGATCAGGTGGAACTTCTGTGCAGGGAACGGTAAAGGCTGAGGATGTTGCAGATGTACTTAAGGCGTGGGGTAAGCAGCCATCATTAGATAGTGAGAAAGCAACGGTATCATTGCAAGCTAGATGGCCCGGAGCACCCTATGAATTTGATGTGTTGGAAGCCGATGCGACAATGTCTATGAAAATTAACGACGGACATTTTCTTAACGTAAATTCTGGCGCAGTGGACAAAGTCTGGGGGGCATTGAACTTCCAAACGATGTTAAAACGGTTGCGACTAAATTTTAGTGATTTAAGCAGTGATGACTTAACTTTTGAAGAAATCAAAGGTTCTTTACGTTTGCAAAATAAAGTGCTTACAGTAAATAAGGTGACGGTTGACAGCCCGGCTGTGGGTATGTCGTTAAAAGGCGACGTTCTGCTGGCGGAAGAAAGGCTGGCGTTGAGACTGGATGTTGCTATACCAGTGACGAGAAATTTAGTCTTACCTGCGGCGGCGGTAGGGGGGTTGCCTGCGGCCGCCACTGCTTACGTTATTGAAAAAGTACTGGGAAAGCAGCTGGATAAATTAACGACCGTTAAATACATCGTAACAGGTACCTTTGATAATCCTGAAATAAGGGTGAAAGATTCATTTAGTGTTATTCCCAAGCCATTAAGAGAATCGATGTTGAGTACGGGAGGTAGTGATAGCCACAAGAGTCAAGATAGCAAAAATGAGAAGGTTGAGTCGCCTCCCTCATTATTTACGACAGAATCCTCTGAAAAAAAAGCTAAGAAAATAGTCGAGGGCGGAGGAAGCGAAGGTGAGTAAGAATAAAATAGCAGCCATTCAAATGGTCAGTACTGGCGATGTCCCTTGTAACTTGAAAATGGCAGAAGAACTGATTGCAAGTGCTGCGCAAAAAGGCGCGAGCCTTGTTTTGTTACCTGAGAACTTTGCCGTTTTTTCTGCCAAAGAAATGCGGGTTTGGGCAGAGAAAGAGCGTAGTGAACAGTGTTTTTCTGGCTTTTTAAGTCGCATGGCGAAGATTTATAAGGTATGGCTGGTGGGAGGAACTATCCCACTGTTACCACCGGAGAGTGAGAATGATACTTTAGCTTGTAAGGTTCGCACCTCGACATTGGTTTATGATGACTTTGGGCAGTTGGCAGGCCGTTACGATAAGATCCATCTGTTTGATGTTCAGGTGCAAGACGATCAGGGGCGTTATCGCGAGTCTGAGACCATTGATGCAGGAACTGATGTGGTAGTGGTGGATACGCCGTTTGGTAAGTTGGGTCTGAGTGTTTGCTATGATTTACGTTTTCCTGAGTTATATTCTCAATTGTTATCGATGGGGGCTGAAATTTTATTGGTGCCATCGGCATTTACCTGGGAAACGGGTCGGGCACATTGGGAGATATTGTTACGAGCTAGAGCAATAGAAAATCAATGTTACGTTGTGGGGGCAAACCAAGGTGGGATCCACACTGCTAACCGGCGAACCTGGGGACACTCGATTATTGTCGATCCCTGGGGGGATATTCTCGGTATGTTAGATCAAGGCCCGTCAGTGTTGGTGCGAGAAATTGATATTCAGTACTTACGCCAGTTGCGTGCGAATATGCCTATTCAACAACACAAAGCATTTTCTGTTATCAATCATGTAAACAGGTCTGAAAAAGGTGATGTCAGTGAGTAGTATTTTTGAGGAAGCTTCATCCTATTTGTTAGGGCCTTCCGGTATTACGGCAACTGATCTTGAAACTCAGTTAAGTAAAGCCATGGTGCCTGGTGTTGATTTTGTCGATTTGTATTTTCAGCGTGTATATAGCGAAGGTTGGGTACTTGAAGATGGTAATGTAAAAGATGGCAGTTATAGTATCTCTGGTGGTGTGGGTGTCCGCGTTATTAGTGATGATAAAACGGGTTTCTCCTATTCTGATGATATTAGTCTTGGGGCCATTCAAAAAGCATCAGCGGCAGCTGGAACCATTGCAACGCATTTAAATGGCAGTTCGTTAGTTGGTGTGAAACCGTTTATATCTGCACCTGTTTCGCCTTTGTATGGTCAATTGAATCCATTGGAATCAATGACTCGCCAAGAAAAAATTGCGTTGCTAACACGAGTTGACCAAGCGGTAAAAGAAGCGGATCCACGGGTTATTGAGTCAACTGTAAGTTTGGTCGGTAACTGGCAGTCAGTTTTGGTAGCTGCAAGTGACGGCACGTTAGCTGCCGATATTCGACCAATGGTACGTCTTAATGTTTCGGTTATTCTTCAGCAAGGGGGGCGTCGAGAGCGTGGTAGTTGTGGTGGTGGAGCACGCTCTACTTATGGGTATTTTTCTGATGAGGTTGCTCTGGGTTATGCACAGGAAGCCGTGCGTATGGCGCAAGTGAATTTGGATGCAGTGGATGCCCCTGCGGGAATTATGCCTGTTGTGCTGGGGCCTGGTTGGCCCGGTGTATTGTTACATGAAGCGGTAGGGCACGGGTTGGAAGGGGACTTTAATCGAAAGGGAAGTTCTGCATTTAGTGGAAAGATTGGACAGCAAGTAGCATCTCCTTTATGTACGGTGGTGGATGACGGTACATTAATAGATCGTCGAGGTTCTTTGTCGATCGATGATGAAGGGGTTGAAACGCAAAACACAATGCTAATAGAGAACGGTGTTTTGGTCGGGTATATGCAAGATAAGCTTAATGGTCGGCTAATGGGTGTTGGGTCGACTGGAAATGGCCGCAGGGAGTCTTATGCGAGTCTGCCGATGCCGCGTATGACAAACACGTATATGTTACCGGGAGATGATGAGCCAAGTGATATTATTGCTTCGGTTAAAAAAGGTTTGTATGCGGTGAACTTTGCCGGTGGACAGGTGGATATTACATCGGGAAAGTTTGTGTTTTCTGCAAGCGAAGCATATTTGATTGAAGACGGAAAAATTACACGACCGGTAAAAGGGGCGACGTTAATAGGTAATGGGCCGGAAGCTATGAAGCATATTTCGGCAGTGGGTCATGACCTGGGGCTGGATCGGGGTGTTGGTGTTTGCGGGAAAAATGGGCAGTCCGTACCGGTTGGTGTTGGACAGCCCACATTAAAAATAGATGAATTGACAGTAGGGGGTACTGCGTAACTAGTACCCTGTAATTGCCGTGTTAAAGCTGTTGGATTAATGCAGCTAGGTTGGGGGGGGGGGGGGATTACGATAAATCACCCCTGTTCTTTATCGTCGGTATCGTTAAGCTGCTTGTTAGCTTCTGCTTTTTCTAGAGCCTGCTCTCTGAGGACCCGAAACAATGCTCGGCCCTGTTTGTTTGATGTGTCAGTTTCGTGGGTCAAATTGTACTCTTTCTCTTTTTTTGCATTTTTTATGAGTTGACGCAGCTTCTGTTTGTCGATATCGGGGTATTCGCTAATTACATTGCCGATAACATCATTGCCGCCAGAGATGAGTTCTTCTCGTAAATCTTCCAGATGGTGGAAGGTTTTATTCATCATTTGATGAGGAGATTCAATGATTTCAAATTGCTCGATAATAGCCGTAGGATCAACATCGCGCATTAATTTCCCAATAAATTGCTTGTGACGCTTTAGGGCATTACGACTTTTAATTCTCCCCGCTTCTTTAATCGCATTGCGGAGAACATCATCAATAGGCATTTGCGCGAGCTGCTTAGTGTTTAACCCAAGTAGTTTTACGCCAAGATCCTGTAGATCATGCATGACTTTTTTCTGGGAGGTTTTACTCCATTCATCTGAGGGTGTATCGTCTGTCATAGGAACTATTCTATATTCTCGTGAGGTAACTGCGTTATGATAGCACAAACTTTAATAGTTCAGTGTAGCGTAGCGCATTTGTAGGGTTGCTTATTGTGCTGGCGGTTATAAAGAATGAGTGTAAGGGATTTTGTTAGATGAATGTCGATGGTGAGCTTGAGCAATTAAACCAATGTGTTAACTCTGCGTTGCAGGAGGCTGATAGGCTTGGTGCTACGCAAGCGGAAGTTGCGGCATCGTGCGGTGAAGGTTTGTCTGTGAGCGTGCGTAACGCTGATGTGGAGACGGTTGAGTTCACTAAAAGTCATGGTTTTGCGATAACGGTTTATAAAAAGAGTTCAAAGGAGGGTGTGCCTGGGTTAGCTAAAGGTAGCGCCAGTACATCAGATTTATCAAAAGAAGCGATACGTCGTGCGGTCGCAGCAGCGATGGATATTGCTCATTATACTGCAGAAGATAAGTATGCAGGGTTGGCGCCTTCTGAGTTGATGTGTACTGACCCAGCGGATTTGGATTTATATCACCCTTGGGATATTGAGAGTGATGAGGCAATCTCAATTGCGCTGTCTTGTGAGCAGGCAGGTTTGTCTTATCATGCCTGTATTGAAAAATCTGATGGTGTTAGTGTTAATTCATCTGCGGGTGTTCGTTATTATGGGAATAGCCATGGCTTTCGTGCGGGAGGGAAAGGTACGCGACATAGTGTTGGTTGCGGCATGATTGCAAATGGCGGCGAGGGTAGTGATGGTATGGAGCGATCTCATTGGTTTTCGAGTTCGCGTTTGCATACCGAGCTTGAGGGTTCCATCGATGTTGGACGAAGGGCGGCTGAACGCGCATTGAGCCGGCTTGACGGAAAAAAAATTAAAACCTGTGAAGTCCCCATCCTTTACAGTGCAGAGGTCGCGGGCAGTTTAATTGGACATCTTATTGGTGCTATTTCGGGTGGTAATTTATACCGTAAATCCACCTTTTTGTTAGATGCTTTGCACACTCCGGTTATGTCGCCGGTTGTTTCTGTTTTTGAGCGCCCTCGTTTAATACAGGGTAGTGCTAGTGCTGCTTTTGATGGTGATGGCCTTGAGACGTACGAAAAAGATATTGTTTCGGATGGAGTGTTGCAAAGTTACATTCTTGGGACATACTCGGGGCGACGTTTAGGTATGGAAAGTACCGCTAATGCGGGTGGCGTGAGAAATCTGCGAGCAAGTCATTCAGGTCAAAGTTTTGAAACATTACTTCGAGAAATGGGTAGTGGGTTGTTGGTGACGCATTTGATGGGGCAAGGTGTTAATACGGTTACAGGGGATTATTCCCGTGGTGCCGAAGGTTTTTGGGTTGAAAATGGAGTGATTCAGTTCCCTGTGAAAGAGGTGACAATTGCGGGAAATCTTGCAGATATGTTTAAGCATATCGTGGCGATTGGTGCGGATACTGATACCAGAGGGAATGTGCAGGTAGGTTCAATTCTGGTAGAACGTATGAAGGTTGCGGGGGCGTAGGCTGTTTTTTTAGTGATAAATATTATAAATAGTACAATGTGGCTAGCCCCAGAAATGCAAAAAATCCTACGACATCGGTGAGCGTGGTTAAAATCACCCCTCCCGATAACGCGGGATCTATGTTGAGGCGTTGTAAAATCATCGGTAGCGATGCTCCTGCAACGCCAGCTAAAATAAGGTTTATTATCATGGCGCTGGCGATGATAAACCCCAGGCTTGTGTCATTAAACCAATAAGATGCAACCCCACCAACCACCACAGACCAAATGGAACCGTTAATAAACCCGACAATTGTTTCTCGCGATAATAACCAGCGCGCATTACTTGCCCCTACTTGCCCTAAGGCCATGCCGCGTATCACCAGTGTTAAGGTTTGGTTTCCGGCAATACCACCCATACTTGCAACAATAGGCATCAATACTGCCAGTGCGACCACTTTATCAATGGTGTCTTGAAAAAGGCCTATAACAGCAGAGGCAAAAAACGCCGTGAGTAGATTGATCCCTAACCAAACTGATCGGCGGCGGGCGGTTTTTAATACCGGCGCAAAGGTATCCTCATCTTCATCTAAACCCGCCATGCTCATCAGAGAGTGATCTGCATCTTCGCGGATAACATCTACCACGTCATCGATTGTAATTCGGCCCAATAATCGACCATCGTCATTCACAACAGGCGCGGAAACAAGATCTTGGCGTTCAAATATTGCGGCAACTTCGTTATCAGGCATGTTGGCATGAATGGCTAATACATCGGTCTGCATTGCTTCGCGTACACTAATGTTAGGGTCACTTACCAGTAGTTTGGTAAGGGGAAGTATGCCAACAAATTTGTCAGCTCTGTTAACCACTAGAATGTTATCCGTCATGTCGGGTATTGATTTATGGCGACGAAGGTAGCGAAATAGAATGTTGAGTGAAATGTTGGGGCGCACGGTAATGGTATCCGTGTTCATTAAGCCGCCAGCGGTATCCTCTGGAAACGATAGAACGGTTTCTACACGCTGTCGTTGCTGCTCATCCATTGACTCAAGTACACGTCGAGCAACGGTTCTAGGTAGTTCTTGTAATAAATCGGCGAAGTCATCGGGTTCAAAATCTTCAACGGTATCGATGATTTCCTGAGCATTTCTATGGCGAAGAAATTGGGCGGCAATTTCTTCATGCAAATACTGGAGCACATCTCCCTCATCCTCTCTGCCGATTAACTTCCAGAGGATATTTCTTTCACGAGGAGGGGATGATTCTAACAGGTGCGCTATATCTGCGGCGGGCATGCCTTGAAGCATGTGACGTACTTCTGCCAAGGCACCGTTATCAAGTGCTTCGTTGAAAGCCTTCATTTGTGCTTGTAAATGGTTTGGCTTGGCGTTTTTTGGCATGCGTGTAACCCATTGTCGAACTGCTGGTTAGCGCAGATAGTTTGGCGTGCTAGATTGGTTAGGCTTAGCTGTATAGGCTTAGTTATATAGGTTTGGTCATATAAGCTTAGTCGTTAATTTTCTTGCGGGTGGAACTGAGGTAAATATATTGGTACGGGAGGACATTGACGGGGCGCATTGTATCGATTTGGGAGGGGGATTTCTAGGCGTGAAAGTATTTTTTGATAGGGTGTTATTCTTCTTCGTCGAAACGATTGTTGATGAGTGTCTCGATAGCGCTGCAGGCGTCATTGGCGTCTTCACCAGTAAATTTCATTGAGAGCTCTGTACCTTTGCCAGCGGCAAGCATTAGAATTGACATGATACTCTTTGCATCCGCTTTTTGGCCTTGCTTGTCTATGAGTATTTCACTTTGGTAACGAGAAGCGGTGCCGACTAGCTTTGATGCTGCTCTTGCATGCAGTCCTAACTTATTGATTATTGTTATATTTTTTTCGATTAGCATGGTGTTTCCGAAATTTTTGGGCTTTGAGTATGCCAGCTTATAGATCCCTGTGTCTAGCTTGTGTGTTGGAGAAAGCGTCTTGGAAGTGCTTTTGCAATGCCTCGGTGAGATAGACTGAGCGATGGTGCCCGCCTGTACAACCAATGGCGACAGTCATATAACTTCGATTGGCTGCTGCAAATTTAGGGAGCCAGCTTTCTAAATAGCTAACAATGTCATTTTGCATTTCTTTTACGGAAGGTTCTTTGCTCAAAAAGGTTTTTACACCTTGATCTAGGCCGGATTGAGAGCGTAATTCTGGCACCCAGTAGGGGTTGGGTAGGCACCGTGCATCAAACACCAAGTCTGCGTCAATAGGGATGCCATACTTAAAACCAAATGACTTAAAGAGCAGGGCCATACCTTCTCGCTCAGTGCTTATCCTCTGCTGAATAAGGTCTCTAAGGTCATGCAAGTTTAGGGAGCTGGTCTCAATTTTAAGATCAGCAGCTCTTGCTATGGGGTCTAGCAACTGGCGTTCTTTTTCAATAGCCTCCGATAAAGAGGTGTTTGTGCTAGTACCAGGGTGTTTGCGTCGTGTTTCGCTAAAGCGCTTTAGTAAGGTTTTGCTATCTGCGTCCAGATAAATAACATCAATGCCAATATCCATGGGGGCAAGAGCCTCTATAGCTTCAGAGAACTTTTGCAGTTGGCTTTGGTTGTTTCTGGCATCAATGCCCACGGCAATTTTAGTGACGGGAGGATTGGCTTCAAGGGTTAGTTGTAGTGCTAGGGCAGGCAGTAAAGTGACGGGTAGATTGTCTACGCAGTAATAACCAATGTCTTCTAACACATGCAGTGCAGTGGTTTTTCCTGAGCCGGAACGACCGCTGATAATAATTAAGCGTGTTGAATGCGAGGTGTTTCCTGATTTGTCGCTAACGTGAGCCGTCATTAGTGGTTCCGTCCATGAAGTTAGCTGGCGATAAAGCAGTCATATAAAGATTGATGACCTTCAGCAGATCGTAAAGATGACGTTAGCCTATCATTGTTAAAGCGGCTAGCAATCTGGCTGAGGGCTTGAAGGTGTTCCTCTGTCGAGTTTTCGGGTACAAGTAACACAAAAAGTAAATCGACAGGTTCGTTGTCAATCGCATCGAAGTCAACGGCTTGATTGAGGCGAATTAGGGCCCCTTGAACTTTGTTGCAATGGGTTATGCGGCAATGTGGGATCGCTACGCCTTTTCCAATAGCTGTGCTTCCCAGTTTTTCTCGCACAATAAGGTTGTCGAACAGCTCGTTTGGATCAAGCTCTGGAGACTGCTGAGCGATAAACTCAGCAGCCTGTTCGAGAACACGTTTTTTGCTAGAGCCTTCAAGACCTATATAGGTTCTCTCTGGCGTGATGATCTCGCTTACTTCCATTAGATTATTTGACCTGCTTAGCGACTATTACCATGTTTGTGGTTTTTGATCTTTTCTTTGTGCTTAATCACTTGGCGGTCGAGTTTATCAGAAAGTTGATCGATAGCAGTATACAT
>CAJXXT010000238.1 GCA_913063495.1 uncultured Gammaproteobacteria bacterium
CAAGAAAGCGCGCAATCTAAACATGCATTAATCGATAAACTCACTCATCGACTAGGAGAAAGATCCATGCATCAAATTGTTATCAACAACGATTATCGCCCTGAAATAGCGGCTCAAACTCGACCACTCAACATCAATTTACGCAGTATCGATTTAAACAATGTTGATCCAAACAATATCGACAAAAAAAACACGATTAAAGAAAACACGATTAAAGAAAAGAATGCTCAATACAATTCAAAAAGTTCTCACAACGATCAACGTAAAAAACGACAGAAAACGACCCAACACTCCCCTCAACAAGACATCGATGCAACCATACAGACGCAACACCCGGAATTAACACGTCCGTTATGGTTATTCCAACAACCTCAACCGCTACACAATAAAAAAGGCGTGCCAATATACGGGGAACGCTTGCAACTCATAAAAGGCCCAGAACGTATCGAAACCGGTTGGTGGGATCAGCAACCCATTAACCGTGACTATTATGTTGCACAACATCCTACCGGCGTTATTTACTGGGTTTATGTAGATAGAGACAAAAAAACACCAGACCAACCGCCCTATACCCCGAAGTATCAAGACAAACAGTGGTTTTTGCATGGCGTCTTTGGCTAACATAAAATACGCAGAACTACATTGCATTAGCAATTTTAGTTTTTTAACCGGTGCCTCTCATCCAGAAGAATTGGTACAAGAGGCCGCAAAACAGAACTATCAAGCACTGGCGATCACTGACGAATGCTCCCTGGCAGGTGTCGTTCGCGCTTATGTCGAAGCAAAAAAACACGATATTACATTATTGATTGGTAGCCAGTTCCACACCCAAGAAGGTTTTCACCTAGTCGCCATAGCCCCTCACAGATTGGCCTATGGCAAACTATCCAGCGTGATAAGTAAAGCTCGCAGACGGTGTAAAAAAGGGGAATATTCCATTTCATTAAGCGACTTCCAACACACACTGGATGATTGCCTTATTATCTGGCTGCCCACCAAAACACAATGCCTACAACCTCTACCTAACGTGCTAGAAGCAACAAAGCAGTTCATAGAGCAATCTACAGGACGGCTATGGGTAGGCATTGAAAACCACTGGAGAAACAACGACCATCAACTCACTATCCAACGAGAGCACATCGCTTTTTTATATTCACTTCCCACAGTAGCCTGTGGCAACGTGTACATGCACAACAAACAGCGAAAGCCACTGCATGATGTATTAACAGCAACCCGGTTAAACACATCAATCCACCACGCAGGATTTTCATTACATAGCAATAGAGAAGGTTATCTGCGAACATTATTGGATATCAGTCAGTGCTATAGCTCTCAACAAATCCAAGCCAGCATTGATATTGCAACACGCTGTCACTTCTCTTTAACCGAATTACGTTACGAATACCCTAAAGAACTTGTTCCGCCCAATTATACGCCTCAACAATACTTGCTTGAGCTAGTCACTATTGGCGCGCAACAACGCTGGCCCTCAGGCACTAGCCAAAAAGTACAACAGCTATTAGACAAAGAACTGCGTATCATCGAAGAGTTGCAATATGAATATTACTTCTTAACCGTTTATGACATTGTGCAATTTGCCCGTAGCGAAAACATCCTTTGCCAGGGCCGAGGTTCTGCCGCTAATTCTGCCGTGTGTTTTTGCCTATTTATTACCGAAGTTGATCCTGATAAAAGTACATTACTTTTTGAACGATTCATATCTAAAGAACGCGATGAGCCCCCTGATATTGATGTGGATTTTGAACATGAGCGTCGCGAAGAAGTTATTCAATTTATTTATCGAAAATACGGTAGGCAACGAGCAGCGCTAACCGCAACCGTCATATCTTATCGTTTAAAGTCTGCAATACGAGATGTAGCAAAAGCGCTGGACTTTGATCAATCCCTCATTGATCAACTTCTAAAAACTATCGCGTGGTGGGATCAACAAAAACACCTAAAAGAACGCTTCAAAAAAATGGGTATTGATATCAAAAACCCACAAATTCGCCATTTCATATATCTGGTTAACGAAATATTAGGTTTTCCTAGGCACCTTTCCCAGCATGTTGGTGGATTCATTATATCCAGTGGCCCGCTAGATCAATTAGTCCCTATAGAAAATGCCACAATGGAAAACCGCAGCATCGTACAATGGGATAAAGATGACATAGAAGCGCTAGGTTTAATGAAAATTGACGTATTAGCATTAGGGATGTTATCGGCTATCCGTAAAAGCTTTCACTATATTAAAGCACTTCGAGGTATCCAATGGACACTAGCCACCCTGCCCTCTGACGATGTAAAAACCTATAAATTGCTACAACAAGGTGACAGTGTTGGGGTATTTCAAGTGGAATCACGGGCACAAATGGCAATGTTACCCCGCCTTAAACCCAAATGTTTCTATGATTTGGTTATTGAAGTCGCCATTGTTCGACCAGGCCCCATTCAGGGAAATATGGTTCATCCCTTTTTAAAACGTCGCGATGGATTAGAAGCTGTCACCTACCCTCACGAAGAAATAAAACACATATTAGAGCGCACAATGGGTGTTCCTATATTCCAGGAGCAAGTGATTCAACTAGCGATGGTAGCTGCCGGTTTTACTGCCGGTGAGGCAGATCAGTTACGCAGATCAATGGCAAGTTGGAAAAAAAAAGGTCAGCTACGCCAATATCAACAGAAATTACGTGAAGGTTTATTATCCAGAGGCTACACCATCAAATTCGCAGAACAGTTGATTGAGCAAATCAATGGGTTTGGCGAGTATGGTTTCCCTGAATCCCATGCCGCTAGTTTTGCATTACTGGTATATGCATCGGCATGGTTAAAATGTCATGAACCTGCGGCCTTTTGTTGCGCTCTGCTGAATAGCCAACCCATGGGGTTTTATACACCTTCTCAGCTAATTCAAGATATTCGTCGACACAATATCCTCGTTCACCCGATTGACGTAACACTCAGTGATTGGGATCATACGCTCGAAACAAGTAAAAAAAAGCCATCGATAACTACATCATCTACAACCACTCAACCCGCTATTCGCTTAGGATTACGCATTGTAAAAGGGCTATCCAGAAATGGTGCTACCGCATTACTCGCTGCCAGGAGCAAAGCGTCATTCCAATCACTTACCGACTTAAAGCAGCGTAGCCAGTTAAACCGAAAAGACATGGAAGCATTGGCCAACAGCAATGCCCTATTCTCGCTATCTGGCCATCGATTCCAAGCGCGCTGGGAGTCTGAAGGTATCCAGCCGGCCTCCCCTTTACTTCCCAGCAACCTTCAACAAGAAAAATCCATTTCCTTAACACCACCAACACAAGGGCAAAGCACCCATGAGGATTACCGCAGTACAGGCCTAACCCTAGGCCAGCACCCAATGTTTTTATTGCGAAACCATCCTGCTATAAAAGGCTGCAAAACCCATCGCGACCTATATGACCTTAATCATAAACGTTTTGTTCGAATAGCCGGTATTGTTACTGGCAGACAACGCCCCGGTTCTGCATCAGGAGTGATTTTTATCACCTTAGAAGATGAGACTGGCAACAGCAATATTGTAGTATGGAAAGATCTTGTAGAAAGACGTAGAGCTATTATCGTGCAAGCAAAATTGCTCTACGTAAAAGGTATTGTTGAGCGTAAGGATTCGGTTATTCACATAATCGCTGGTGACGTTGAGGACTTAACACCACTGCTCGGTGATTTAGATACATCATCCCGAGACTTTCATTAATCTATACGTCGTTATGTTAAAAATGCTACGTTAGAAATGAACCTCAACCGAGGCCGTAAGATTTCTTTCATTAGTATCATTATTAGCATCATCTTCGGTACCAAATTTACTTTCTATAAAAATATATTTAATTCCCGCGTAAAACGTCTTAGGTGTCCCAAAAAAAGCACCAATGTCTAATTTTAATTCTGAGGTGACGTTTAATACAGCATGACCATCCTCAGTACCACTACTCCAATCAGCAAAGCCTTCATAAGATAACGCCATCTCACCAACAGAAAAAGGGACGACCCAGACCGGTGTAAATTGCCAATTATTTTTTTGGTTTTCATTATTCCTGCGATAAAAATTCAATTGAAAAACGGAAAATCCAGGGATATCCAAATCAATTGCGGGCCCATACAGATAGTTTGTGTCATTGGTCGCTATTTCTGTTGTCGTTGTTATGAGCACATCGCTAATGATTCCACTTTTCAGCTCAGTATCAAACACCTTACTTATGCTAAGCCGAGGGGATACCTCCCAGTAAGTCTCCTTGTCTCCGTTATCTGATTCCACACGATCGGTGAACATAAAAATATCACCCCAGCTATGACCACTTACGTGTTCGAAGGTCAAGACCGTACGGTTGTTATCACCCAGCTTAAAATCCGTTCCCCGCCATAAAGCCAGGGAGTTGTCGTTCCAAAGTTGTTTTCCATAACTTGGCATTGTCAAAACCAATGTTATAACGACCAAAATAAGCTGCTTAATCCCCATAGATCACTCCAGATTTAAGTAATATCTCTCTATTGTGGCTAACTATAGTCGAACGCAGCTTTCTAACAATAAAACCTATACACATTAGCTGTGATTTGATGCTTTTATTCCCAGTCATCACCAACTAAACTGTATTTGTTTACTCTTAACAGGCTGCGAATATAGGGACTTTATCTTGCCGATACCACGTTTATTGCAAATTGCGCTTTTCTTACCCATTTTTGCCTCCATTGTTATGGTGTCATCACTAAAAGCTGAAAGCTCGACTAATTCGCAATCCCTTACCCCAATTACAGTCCAATTAAAATGGAAACACCAGTTTCAGTTCGCTGGGTTTTATGCCGCGGTTGAAAAAGGTTTTTACCAAGAAGCAGGGTTTAACGTCACTCTCAAAGAAGCAGGCCCCACGATTAACCCTATCGATGAGGTTCTCTCTGGTAGGGCGGATTACGGCGTGGCAAACTCCGAACTCATGTTATACAGAATGAACGGAGAGCCTGTAACCGTACTGGCGGCGTTTATTCAGCACTCTCCCATTGTGTTAATGAGCCTTAAAAGCGCCAATATTCTTAGTCCCCAGGATCTCATCAAAAAGAAACTCATGTACCCCGGTGGTCATTATGGTGCCAACACCCTGGGTATTCTATTCAAAGAAGGTATAGACAAAAATCAGGTTGAGTCAATTCCATTATCTTTCAATATTAATGACCTCATTGACGGAAAAGTTGACGCTATGGTGGGGTATGTCACCGACCAACCCTATTTATTGAAAGCAAGAAACGTTGAATATAACCTGATACACCCAAGAAGCTATGGTATTGACTTCTATGGTGACACATTATTTACACGAGAGAGCCAAGTTAACAAAAAGCCAGAAGAAGTCGCCAAATTTCGTAGCGCAACACTAAAAGGTTGGAAATATGCCATTGATCACCCCAGAGAAACGATTGATATCATCATAAACCAGTATCATTCCGATAAAAACAGAAGTGAACTTCAATACGAGGCCAATGAAACCATCAAGTTGATTGTTCCTGATCTTGTTGAAATCGGACATATGAACCCTGGACGGTGGCAACATATAGCGCAAACCTTTTCAGATTTAGGCATGGCACAGGGAAAGTTTTTAGATGACGGATTTATGTATACCCCAGAAAAACAACAGGCTGACCATACTCTACGAATATTCGTTCGTGTTATTCTTATCATATTTGTTATCAGTGCAGGTTTCATCATGCTACTGGCTTACTTTAATAAGAAATTAAAACAGGCCGTTAATGAAAAAACAGTTCACCTCACTGAGGTAAACAACCGTCTTTTAGCAAGCGCAAACCAACTATCAGAAAAAGAAGTGGCACTTAACACGCTAAATCATGAATTAGAACAGCGTATATCCACCAGAACAGAGTCATTGAACAAGGTAAACTCCGAGCTATTTCAAGAGGTCGAACATAGAAAGGAGCGAGAGCTATCGCTTCAATTATTGTCAAAAGCCATTGAGAATAGCAGTAGCGCAGTTCTAATTGTCGATAGTCAGCAAATCATTAGTTACGCAAGTTCCGCTTTTTTACGTTTAATGGGGCTATTAGAGCGTGAACTAACAGATCAACCCATCAATATATTAGAAGGGAAATTATCACTACCTGTATTATCCAAAACAAATTTCCAAGCAGAATCACAAGGGGTGATTCAACATGACTTGGAATGTACGGGGCGTGAGGGGAAAAAGCATTGGCTGCAAACAAGCATTTCACCGCTATGGGCCGAAGATAAAAATATATCTCATTTCGTGATGGTTTTTGAAGACGTTACAGACCTTAAACAGCGCAAAGATGAGATGGAAAAAATTGCGCTTTATGATCCCCTTACCGGCCTAGAAAGCCGTGTTTTATTCCGAATTCGTTTGGACAAAGCCATTCAACGGGCTGAAAGAAATAAAGTAAAAACCGCATTACTCTTTATTGACGTGGATAATTTTAAAGAAGTTAATGATACGTCAGGGCATGAAGCAGGCGACACTGTTTTAAAAACGATATCAGATCGTTTAAAAGCTCACGTACGAAAAAACGATACTATCGCTCGTATCAGCGGGGATGAATTTACGGTTCTATTAAGTGATATCGATAGTTACGATGACGCCAGCAAAGTCACCAGTGGCATTATCGAGTCATTTCAAAATCCTATACGCCTCAAAAATACAGAAACATTTGTTACCGTCAGCATAGGTATTAGTGTCACACCTGATGACTCTACAAGTATGGACGAGCTTATAAAAAACGCTGATCTTGCCATGTATAAAGCAAAGCAGGATGGGCGCAATAATTTCCGGTTCTTTTGTCAAGATATGAATATTGAGGTAAGCAGAAAAGCGACGATAGAAAGAGAGCTAAGGAGCGCGTTGGATAGCAATAATTTCTTTTTATTATATCAACCCAAAGTATTGTTTGGTGATAAGAAAATCGTAGGAGCTGAAGCACTTATTCGATGGCAGTATTCTAGCAATATAGTTAAAAACCCGGATCACTTTATTCCCGTTGCTGAAGATACAGGCCTAATCATCCCTATTGGTCGCTGGGTAATAATGCAAGCGATTGACGATATTAAGCGGCTGCAAGATTTATGTATCGAGCACATTAAAATTTCCGTCAACATATCGCCCCGACAAATTAAAGACAGTAATTTTGTTGTCGAAATACGAGAAATATTCTCGAAGATTCCAGAATTCATTCAATATTTCGAATTTGAAATTACTGAAAATGCATTCATAGATAACCAACTAGGCAATATCAGCCGACTCAATGAACTTAGAGATATGGGGTTTTCGATTTCCATCGATGATTTTGGCACCGGCTACTCTTCGTTAAGTTATTTAACGCGCCTGCCCATTGATACCATAAAAATCGATAGAGCGTTTGTGAAGGATTTGCCCGACGATAAAGATAGTGCAGAGATCACCAATGCTGTCATTGCGATGTCTCACAAGCTTAACCTTGCTGTTGTAGCGGAAGGTGTTGAAACGCTAGAGCAAGCTCAATTTTTGGAGGCTATATCTTGTGACGTTGCCCAAGGTTTTTATTATGGAAAACCCATGAGTCTGGAAAGTCTGATGGAAAAATTTTTAACTAATGTGGAGCCGCTCAATCAGTGAAACAACAATTCAGAGCACTATTTTCCTTTATTCTAACGCCCTTGGAATCAAGTACAGCCCCTTATGCCTACAAACGCTCACACCGAGTAGCTCTGTTAATATTAAGCGTACTGTTCACCTTTTTAGCAAGTGCTGTCTTCATTGTTGGGCAAGGCAAAGACCCTGTCTATCTAATTCCCGTCATTCTATTTGGAGGCGTAGGTTTTCTAGGGGGCATTGTGGGGTTACTTGGTACTGAGCGAGCTGTTGCCAAAATATGGGGGACAAAACCTTGAGCGGTAGGTTATTTTCAGAGGAGGATATAAACACCGCATACTTCTCTCGCGCAGACAGCGATGAAGAATTTGGGACATTCTCATTACACCCATTCACATTGGAAAATAAAGCCTGGCCGACCGTCGAACACTATTACCAGGCAATGAAGTTTGAGGATCCCGGCTATCAAGAAACAATTCGCCTCGCGGAAACCCCAAAAAAAGCAAGAAAGCTAGGGAGGCGCCGTTTCAAACGTCTACGCAAAGACTGGAGAAAAGTAAAACAGCTCTATATGACTCGTGCTGTGTACACAAAATGCTGCACACACCCAAACATAACCATAAGACTACTTGCGACAAATGAAACCCGACTGGTAGAAAATAGCCTTTACGACTACTACTGGGGTTGTGGAAGAGACCGCAGAGGTAAAAACATCTACGGCCAGGTACTTATGAATGTTCGTAAAAAGCTAACCGATGAGCGTGACAATTAATACATTGGCCTTACCGCACTCGCACCATCAACAGGGATCACTGCACCGGAAATAAAAGCCCCGCCACGAGCACACAACAACGTTACTACCCCCTGCATGTCCTCAGCCTCACCAAAACGCCCCATTGGAATCCCTGCGTTCGAAATATCAAAATCTCCATTTTCATCCCGCCACCCGTCCAACATTCTTGTATCAAACGTGCCAGGGGCTATGGCGTTGACGTTAATACCCTGAGATGTCAACTCACTCGCTAACATAACCGTAAGGTGTTGCAATGCATTCTTAGCCGTAGCGTACCCCCATGAATGCCAAGCACAATG
>CAJXXT010000239.1 GCA_913063495.1 uncultured Gammaproteobacteria bacterium
ATTTCTGATACCACAAGCCCAGCACCTAAGTGCCGACAAAGGTTTCGGAAGGGTTGATCGGTGACTCCGGCCATTGGAGCTAATATCACTGGGTTGTTAAGTTTGTACTCTCCAATCTTCACGACGGCATATTTTCCTATGTTGGGTCCTAAACCGCGCCAGAATGGCGAAACTACTACCTAGTCATATTAGTTTTTGCTCAAAGAACGATCTATCATAACCTTATGTGAAGAAATGTTAAAGAGTAACATTGTGTAAATTGTCAGTTTTTTTGATTTTATTGGTGTGGCTTGTAATTCTATTCATGTGTTGGTCTAGCCAGCTGAGTAGAAATTCATTTGATAGTTAACCGCTTTAAGGCCAGGGTCAACAATTTCTAAGGTGAGGTGGACGGGGGTGTCGCTGGGCATATTATTGAGATCGATATTGTTATCGTGAATGTATTCTGAAGGCTGGAAGCGGCGGCTGGCTACCGCACTGCCATTAATATCATCAAATCGGAGTTCGATAACAGGGAATGGTTGAGAGAATATGGCCCGATTGTAGACAATGGCATCAATTACCAATGCATTTCTTTCTAACGCGTGGCTTCTAACGACCAAGTTAGTCCCTCTAATCTGTGAAACATCAGAGGTGAGTGGAAGTTCACATCCGGCTTTTTCGCAAAATATTTTGAACATTGGGCGATAGGTTTCATTTCTTGCCAAGTTGTCATATTGAAAATAGACATATTGACCACACAGGGCTAATGCGGCGAACAGGTTTAAGAGAATTAATGCGGCTGTTTTAACCAAGGAGCTTCTTGGGGCGGCTTCTTCTTCAATGCCAAAGTGTACTGCACTTGCAGCGATTTGATGCTCCATGATGTCTTGAGAGTCGGGCGTTAAGTTATCTGGTAGAGGTTCGTCATCTTCCAAAAGCTCAGGCATTGTTCCAAGTTCAATATCATCGATGTCATGTTCGGGCGATAGTTGGCTAAAGAAGTCTTCAGATTCAAATAGACGGTCATCTTTGTCTGCATCGTTATCTGAGGGCGCCGTTGTTTTTTTAGCTTTAGTGTCGTCTTTGGGTTTGTTTTTCGGCTTTTTGACTGCTGGGATATCGTTAGATAGGTTTTTGGCAGCAAATGGATTGACGTCTCCTTCTGGTTCATCCTCCATTATTTCTAGATTTTCGAGGTTGGGCTCAGGGTTGTTATCTTGCTCTAACTCATTAAGCATGGCTTGAGCCCAGCTCTCGTCAACTGCGCTGCTGCCGGATGCTGGTGTATCATCTTCATTTTCGTTGATGGCAAATGGATCTTCACTGCTCCAATCGTCAAGCTCATTAAAGGAATTGCTGAGTTCGCTACCTTGAGATTGGCTATCAAGTGCGTCTAGTTCATCAGCAAAGGCTCCGTCACTGCTGCTAATGCTGCTAAAGCCTGTGTTTGAATGGTGTTCATTATCTTCTTCTGGGTCATCTTGTATTAGCCCTGGAACTTCTTCTTGGTCATCAGCAGCGTCTTCGCCCAATTCCTCAAGCAGCTTTTCCGCCCAGGCCTCATTGCCATCATCGTCAGCTTCTTTTGGCTTGTTGTCGTTACCATAACCAAGGTTTTCTAGTTCATTTTCTGACTCTTCGGTTTTCTCTTGGTAGTTTTCGGTAAATAAATCGGCGTCAGGGTGGTTGTCTAGACTCCAGTCGTTAGTAGCATAAGGGTCGTTTTCAGTGCTGTGTTCAGATTCAGGTGTGCTCTCAAATTCTTGGAAAGGGTCGGGGCTTTCTTGAGCTGGGGGAGCGATCTCTTCAACAACGGCTGTTTTAACAATGTGCTCACTGGCATGGAAAACTTGGTAGCAAGCTCCACATCGAACGGCTCCACCAGCAATTTCAAGTTGCTTCTGGCTGAGGCGAAACGTTGTGGCGCAGTGTGGGCATTTTGTCAGCAATTGCTCAGACATAGATGAAAACTTCCAGGCTGTATGGCTTTTTGTTGTGCATAATTGTTATGCATCGCTATTATGCCTAAATGTAGCTCTTTATGAGATTGATAGCACTAAAGTTGCGTGAATCCTTCACTATTCTCTTTCAACTTATTGATAAAACAAGCAGGCGGTCACAAAAAGACCCGATCTTTACTGTTCTTTATGAGTTTGCCCTGGGTTTATACAGGGCAAAAAATTTGTGGTTTTAGGCGATGTTTGAAGGGCGCTTAGGGTTGCCGTTATGTATGGCTTACGAGCGTTTTTTTCCGCTAATTCTTATCCAGTCTTCATCTTGTACTGCGGGAAGCAGGGAAAACTCAGATTGATAATGAGACGCTACATCGTCGGCTTGTTTTGCAAGGATGCCGGACAGTGCAAGTGATCCGTGAGAGGCAATAAGTGATGTTAAATGTGGAGCAAGCTCCATTAGAGGCCCTGCAAGTATATTGGCCACTAATACATCCGCTTGTACATCGGGCATGTTTTGAGGAGAGAACACTTGAATTTTATCGGTGACATTGTTTCGCTCAGCATTAAGCTGTGTGGCTTGTAATGCTTGCGGGTCGTTGTCGACACAGTATACGTGTGATGCTCCTAGTAATGCTGCAGCAATAGCAAGAATGCCTGAACCGCAACCGTAGTCGATGACAATTTTATTCTGTAAGTCTTGCTCGTCTAACCAGCGTAAACATAGTGCGGTTGTCTGGTGAGTGCCAGTACCGAATGCTAAACCTGGATCCAGCAACATATTGACCGCATCAGCGTGTGGGGCTTCTAACCAGCTAGGAACAACCCAAAGGCGTTTGCCAAAACACATCGGTTTAAAACTGTCCATCCATTCTCGAACCCAATCCTTGTCCTCGAGAACTTCAGTTTTAATTTGGGGGAAGGGCGTGACGGATACAGAAGATTTTAACGCAGCAATAACTAGGTCGACATCAACCGTATCTTCAAATAGACCGATAACACGGGTGTCTTCCCAAATAGGGGTTGTGCCTGGCGGGGGCTCAAACAACGGTTGGTCGGCGTTGTCTACTAATGTGACTGCGACAGCGCCCAATTCAATTAACAAGTCGTCAAATTGGGCGGCATCGCCACCGTTGGTTTGGATAATGAGTTGTAGCCAGGCCATAAGATCTCTTCAATATAGGGTGTATTAATCAATACCCAAGATCTTTTCCAGATAATGAATATCAACGCAGCCTTTTGCAAAGCCGGAATCCTTCATGATGACATCGCGGTGTAAGGGAATATTCGTATTAATTCCATCCACAACCATTTCATCCAAAGCATTGCGCATTCTTTGCATCGCCGTTTCGCGATCGTCTCCCCAGGTAATTAGCTTACCAATAAGGGAGTCGTAATAAGGCGGCACAGTGTAGCCTCGGTAAATGTGACTGTCCATTCGTACGCCAAGTCCGCCGGGGATGTGCCAATATTTGATTTTTCCAGGGCTAGGAATAAAGGTTTCATGGTGCTCTGCGTTAATGCGACACTCAATTGAGTGACCCTTAATGACGATGTCTTCCTGTTTGTAACGCAGCGGGGTGCCTGAAGCAATAAGTAGTTGTTCTTTAATGATGTCGACACCGGTGACCATCTCACTGACGGGGTGCTCAACTTGTACGCGAGTGTTCATCTCAATAAAGAAGAACTGCTCATTCTCATAAAGAAATTCAAATGTCCCCGCCCCACGATAGTTGATGGCTTTACAGGCATCCGTGCAGCGTTCGCCAACTTCTTTGCGTAAGGCGTCGGGGATGCCCGGGGCAGGTGCTTCTTCTACCACTTTTTGATGGCGGCGTTGTAGCGAGCAGTCACGGTCACCGAGATAGATTGCATTGCCTTGGCCGTCAGAAAGTATTTGTATTTCTACGTGGCGAGGAGTCCCTAAAAACTTTTCCATATAAACGGTATCGTCACCAAATGCAGCTTTAGCTTCCGCTTTGGTGATGGCTATTAGTTTGAGCAATTCGGATTCGCTCTGAACAACGCGCATACCACGACCACCGCCACCAGAGGCTGCTTTTACCATGATAGGGAAGCCTATCTCTCGGCCTACCTTTAAAGTGCGGTTATTGTCTTCGGTTATTGGCCCGTTACTACCAGGGACAACAGGTACGCCCGATTTTTTCATTGCCTGAATAGCAGATACTTTGTTGCCCATCAGGCGAATAGTGTCTGCTTCGGGGCCAATAAAGATAAAGCCACTGTCGGTTACGCGTTCAGCAAAATCGGCATTCTCTGCTAAAAAACCGTAACCAGGGTGGATTGCATCAGCATCGGTAATTTCTGCCGCACTGATAATTGCAGGGATATTCAAATAGCTATCAGCCGCGGCGGCGGGGCCAATACAAACCGCTTCATCGGCGAGCTTTACGTGCATAAGGTGTTCGTCGGCTTTTGAGTAAACCGCTACTGTTTTTATTCCCAGTTCTCGGCAGGCTCGCAATATGCGCAGGGCTATCTCACCACGGTTAGCGATTAATACTTTTTCCAGCATCTTTTTGACCTATAAATTCGGTGAAGGTTAAGCAGTGAACGTTAAGCAATCACAAACAGTGGTTGGTCAAATTCAACGGGATCAGCGTTATCAACCATGATGGCTTGAATAACGCCTGAAACGTCCGCTTCAATCTGGTTCATCATTTTCATCGCTTCGATGATGCAGATGGTATCGCCAGCTTTAACGGTTTGGCCTACTTCAGCAAAAGGTTTGGATTCTGGAGATGAAGAACGGTAGAAAGTACCTACCATTGGAGATGTTACTTTGTGACCATTAGGGCCTTCTTCCACTGGCGCAGCTGGGGCGACAGGTGCTGTTGGGGCGGCAGCGGGTGCAGGCGCTGCGACGGGAACTTGTGCATAGGGGGCTGCGGCAAACATTTGTTTTGCAGCGTTACTCGTGCGGCTGATACGAACAGATTCTTCGCCTTCTTTTATTTCTATCTCATCAATACCTGATTCTTCTAGCAGCTCAATGAGCTTTTTAACTTTACGAATATCCATGGGTAGCGCCTACTTTGTAATGTGTTAGTTTTTTTGTAATTGCAGTTGAGTCATCGCGGATTGCAGGGCAAATTCATAACCTTGCGCACCTAAACCGGTAATCGTTCCTTTTGCCACATCCGAGAAGTAGGAGTGATGGCGAAAGGTTTCTCTTTGATACACGTTGGAAAGGTGTACCTCGATAAAAGGAATGTTAACCGCAAGCAGAGCATCCCTAATGGCTATACTGGTATGAGTAAAGGCTGCAGGGTTAATGATAATAAAATCAACCTGCTGTTCACCGTATTGGTGGATTTTGTTAATGAGTTCAAATTCGGCATTGCTCTGAAAGCATTCACACTGATAGCCCTCGGTTACGGCAAGCGTAATTAAGCGGGTATTAATGTCTTGCAATGTATCGTTGCCGTAATGTCCCGGTTCACGCTTACCTAGCATATTTAGGTTGGGGCCGTGAAGAACGTTTATTTGAGCCATTGGTTTTTAGCCTTTATATGTTGAAAATTATTATAGCGAGAGAGTTGGAGAGGATCTTCTGGTTTTAGCATAATCTTACAAATGGTTACAACATTTGGCGCCCGTATCAGGACGATGGGCGAAAATGGCGCCAACTTGTAACAGAGTGTGAGAAAACTAGTTAAAGATAGAACGTAGGTGCTTTAAAAACGTCTCTTCATCCTTGTACGCGTATATTCGAGCGTGTGTTAATTCTTGCCCTTCCTTATCAAAGAATAAAATAGAAGGGGGGCCTTGAAGGTTAAAGCGATCAAGCAAGGCTTCTGCTTCATCATTATCGGTCAGGTCAATTTGCAGCAATTGGTGGTTTTTAAGAAGAGCAAGGGCATCTTTATTTTTAAAGGCACCGTGTTCAAGTTCAATACAAGAAATGCACCAGTCAGCGTAATAATCAATCATAACGGGTTTGCCGTTATCTTTTGCTGACGCTAATGCTTGGTCAAGAGAGTCTTGGCTACGGATGCGGGTAAAAGCTAAGCCGGGCTGCTCTGTATCTGCGCTTGATGCATTTTGATTGCCGAATCCTGAGGAGGCAGGGGCAAATATGCTTGCTCCAGAAAGAATTATTGCCACTGCCAATGCGGCAAAGCTAAGGCCGATACCTTTAAATAACTGAGATTTGGGCGTAGTTACTGGTTGGAATGCTCCAAGATATACCGCTGCAATCATTGCACATAAACCCCAGAAAATAAGAACAAGAGGCTCAGGCATTAGATGTTTTACTAACCATAATGCAACAGCGAGCAAACCCACACCAAACAAACCTTTAATGCTGTCCATCCAGCCGCCTGCTTTGGGAAGCATGTTGCCACCTGTTGTGCCAATGACCAATAGGGGGGCTCCCATACCTAAGCCTAAAGCCATTAATGATATGCCGCCGAGAACCCCGTCACCGGTATTACCTATATAAATAAGTGCTCCAGCAAGAGGGGCTGAAACACAGGGAGAAACCACTAATGCGGATAAGGCTCCCATCACCGCAACGCCTGCGAGCGTGCCGCCTTTTTGTTTGTTGCTGAGGTCATTGAGTCGATTTTGTATCGCCGAAGGTAGCTGTAATTCATAGAACCCAAACATGGATAATGAAAGAACGATAAACACACCGGCAAAGGTAAATAATACCGTGGGATCCTGCATGTAGAGTTGCAACTTGCTTCCTGTTTTTCCAGCAATTACACCTGCTATCGCGTAGGTGCTAGCCATGCCAAGAACGTAGGCCAGTGAAAGAACAAAGGCTTTTTTTCGGCTGATATTCTCGCCCTGGCCAACAATAATGCCTGAAAGAATTGGGATCATTGGTAGTACGCAAGGGGTAAAAGTTAACCCCAAGCCTAGAACAAAGAAAATACCTATAATTGTCAGCAGGCTGCTTTCATCTAAAATCGTCGCAAGCCCTAGAGCAGATGAGGTGTCTTGTTGGGCTGATGTATGCACCTTGGGTGCCGGAGACTCTGAAGGGGGGGAAGTTTGTATTGTGTTAGTCGGTGTATAGCTTGTGCTGTTGGCATCGTTAAGCGGAAAGTACATTGACGTTTTTTGTGGGATGTAACATAGGCCTTTATCCGCACAACCTTGGTACCCCACCTGCACTTCAATACTGCCAGAGGTTGGTGAAATAACAGGGATACTAATGTCTACTTCATGATAATAGGCTGTTACTTTTCCAAATGTAGGGTCTTGTTTTTCCTTGCCTTTTTGTTGAATGACGGGTTCGCCCAGTACAGCGTTTTCAGGGGTAAGTACTTTGAATTTAAAACGGTGTTGGTAAAGGTAGTAATCATCGGCAATAACCCAGTGGAATTTTAGTACATTGCCTTGAGAGCCACTTTCAATGGTGCTATCTACTTTAAATGCTTCGCTTGCGGGCAAAAACTCTTGTTCGTTTGATCCACTAAAAACATCGCTATTTGGGTTAAATAAACTACCGGATTCTGCGTGGCTGTTGAAGGGAATTGCCTGTAAAAACAGTAAGATAAGCGTTGTAGTTAAGGTTCTCAAAAAATGCTCCGGTAGCCTTATGTATTTATATTAACAATGTAGGCAAGTAATGTAGGCAAACAGTGTAGATGAATCGGTTGTGTATAGTGTGATCAGAGGTCACAAATCCAGCAAAGGGATATGGGCCTATGCCTTGGACAGCTGCTATAGTGAATAGATCCTATTAATGTAGCCCTACAATTTGCAGTTGGTTTAATTGAATCATGTACTCATGATAATGAGATCATGCGGGCCGTTTAGTGCCGCAGTATTACATATTTTACCCCGCAGTATGTTAGTGATTATGCTGTGGTTGGTTGTGTATGGTGTTAATGCGACGGCTCAGCAGACCTCGGAGCTAGAAGGGTGGGCAATTGATACGGCAACGTTGGATCATTTTCAGCGTCAATACGGTGATGCTGCGGCACAGCGTATTTTATCTTGGCAGTACCTTTTAGATCACTTGCAAGGCAAGCCGGAAGAGGTTGTGTTGGGTGAAGTGAACCAGTTTTTTAATCAGGTACGTTTTCTAGGGGATGTCGATCATTGGAATAAGATGGACTATTGGGCGACGCCTCTAGAGTTGCTAGCAACCAATGGCGGAGATTGTGAAGATTTTGCTATTGCTAAATATTTCTCGCTTAAATGGCTAGGGGTGCCGGTTGGGAAGATGCGACTTACCTATGTTAAAGCTGTGGAATTAAATCAAGCACATATGGTATTGACCTATTATGCTTCATTAGGCGAAGAGCCAATGGTGTTGGATAATTTGGTGAATGATATTTTACCTGCATCTCAGCGATCTGATTTGGTGCCGGTATATAGCTTTAACGGTGATGGTTTATGGAAGGCCAAGCTGGTTGGCGATGATTCTCGGTTAGGTGATGCGGATGACATCATTCTTTGGAAAGAGCTGAGGGCACGAATAGAGCATGAATAGAGCGAATCGCCTAATAATAAGTGCTTAATAATAGTTTGAATCATAAAAACAAAAGTAAGAATACATAAGAATTTAAAACACATAAGAAGACGTTAGAAACGCTTGATGAGGGGAGAAAACGTGACATTACAGCGACAATTACTCATATTGCTATCGGTATTGTTGACGGGGCTTTTGGTGGGCATTTTGACCTTAACTATTAGCAACTCAAGACATTACTTTCAACAGCAATTGCACACCCACGCTCAGGATACGGCAACATCGTTA
>CAJXXT010000240.1 GCA_913063495.1 uncultured Gammaproteobacteria bacterium
TAACATAAAAATTTGACGGTAACGTGCAAATTTTTGCGGCCGTACTCGCTAATAGGCAAACAGCCTGGTTGGACTGCGCGAAACCTAGCCAAGCAAATGAAAAAACGTTCAAACGTTTGTTCAAGACTGTTGCTTGTACCATATAAAATCGGTTTGGAATTTACAATAGCCTTTTCCCCCAAGGCAGTGGTTTTTTCGGTCAACTTAAAAAAGTGGCCTAAGATACTGTTTTTATGGCAACTTTCACACAATTTGCCTCATATCTTTCACAAAGGATATATTTCAGGCAAAAAAAACGACGCTATCACGCCGTTTCTCCCCAGAATATTCTCTATTTAAAGGTCATAGCCTCTTTCATCATGAAGAACCAAATCCAGACCTTCCGTTTCTTCATCATCACTCACACGCAACCCGACTAGCGCATCAACAACTTTTAGAATAATAAACGTTGCTACAGCGGTATAAGTAAAGGTCGCAACAACGCCAATTGCTTGTACTTTTAGCTGCTCACCGATAGAAGCAATGTCACCACCAAAACCAGAACCGCTAAACAGACCCAATTCCGTTGACGCGAATACACCCACAAGCATAGTACCTAATATACCGCCAACACCGTGAACCGGGAATACATCCAGTGAATCATCAATTTTTAGTACTTGCTTGATATACATAGTCGCATAGAAACAAACAATACCGGCACTAAGGCCAATCACCAGCGCGGCTGCAGGGCCAACCGAACCAGATGCAGGGGTAATCGTTCCCAGACCAGCCACCATACCAGTAACAATGCCCAATACAGAAGGCTTCCCGTGACGAATCCACTCACACATCATCCATGCAAAACAACCACCAGCCGCGGATATATGCGTCACTAACATTGCCATTGCTGCATCACCATTCGCAGCCAAGGCACTCCCACCATTAAACCCAAACCAGCCAACCCACAACATACCCGCTCCAGTCACTGTCATGGTCATGTTATGAGGAGGCATTGGTGTTTTACCGAACCCTTTTCGATTACCCATTACCAAAGCCGTTACCAACGCCGCAACGGCAGCAGTGATATGAACCACTGTACCACCCGCAAAATCAAGCAACCCCATCTGACCCAACCAGCCACCACCCCATACCCAGTGAGTGATCGGTGAATAAACAACTAAACTCCAAATAACACTAAAAATAAGCATCGCCGAGAATTTCATACGCTCCGCAAAACCACCCACTATTAACGCAGGGGTGATAATGGCAAACGTCATTTGAAACATTGCGAACAACGTTTCTGGTATATCACCTGCCATAGATTCCTTGCTCATAGAGGCAAACAATACGTTTGAGAAGCCGCCAATCCAATTATTCGCACCACCGCCATCAGTAAATGCCAATGAATACCCGATAACAAACCATAAGATGGACATAAGGCTGGTTAACGCAAAACACTGCATTAACACAGACAGTACGTTTTTAGATCTAACCAAACCAGCATAGAACAATGACAATCCAGGGATCGTCATAAACAGTACCAATGCGGTAGATGTCAAAATCCACGCAGTATTTGCCTGATTCAATTCATCAGCCGCCCAACCTAGTGACGGCAACATTAATGCAACGCCCCCCAACAACACGTTACATACTTTTGTATTCAACATACTTTTAAGCCCTTAGCAGTTACCTTGACAATAAAAACCGTTTATTTTTCAAATAAATAATTAATTCGCAAACCCTAGGGGCTGACTCATCATTCTATTTATTGTTGATCATAAAATGCTTGATGATTTACAAAATCATTCTCATAATGCGCCCCCCGAAAACATGGACAGCCTATCTCATGATCAATATTGGTGCCCTTGCACCGCCATGGGGCATGCACCATTTGGGCCAACTATTAAACTCGTTATTTTTCAACATGTTAATGAATTTAGTAGCTAAGAATGGCTACGTTTCGCACCATTTTGGTGTCGATACCGAGCAAAGCAAGCCAAAACAGTGCGAAAATGAACTTCCTTGATCACCGCAGCGCACCCTTCAAGGACGCCTTTCTATGACTAATATCAAGAATGGAAACTTTTTTTGGACTATACTTCGGCTGCCTCGATATTTACGCAAAACAGTGTGTATTCGTGAGCTTACGACAGGTGTAATAATAGAAAACTATAGGAATATCACTCCATGAGTAATAGTGACCTTACAACGCCTCAATACGACTTTGCGGTCGTCAAACAGTTTACTGTAATGACGATCGTGTGGGGTATTGTTGGCATGTTAGTCGGTGTAATCATTGCAGCACAACTTGCATGGCCAGCGCTTAATTTTGACCTGCCTTGGCTGACTTATGGCCGCTTACGTCCACTGCATACTAATGCGGTAATTTTTGCATTTGGTGGTTCAGCGTTATTTGCCTGCTCACTTTATGTTGTTCAACGTACCTGTCAAACGACTCTCTTTGCACCCAAACTTGCAGCTTTTGTATTTTGGGGTTGGCAACTCGTTATTGTTGGTGCCGTTGTCACGCTACCTTTAGGCTTCACTTCTGCTAAAGAGTATGCCGAACTAGAGTGGCCAATTGATATTCTGATCACCATTGTCTGGGTTTCCTACGCTGTCGTATTCTTTGGCACCATTGTTAAACGAACCACATCACACATCTATGTAGCAAATTGGTTTTTCGGGGCATTTATTATCTGTATTGCCTTGCTTCATGTTGTTAACAGCATGGAAGTACCGGTCACTTTATGGAAATCCTACTCTGCCTATTCCGGTGCAACGGATGCAATGATCCAATGGTGGTACGGCCACAATGCAGTAGGCTTCTTCCTCACCGCAGGATTCCTAGGAATGATGTATTACTTCATCCCTAAGCGCGCAGAGCGCCCTGTTTATTCGTATCGTTTATCCATTGTTCACTTTTGGGCATTAATTTCTCTTTATATGTGGGCTGGCCCTCACCACCTTCATTACACCGCGCTGCCCGACTGGACTCAATCACTCGGCATGGCCTTTTCATTGATATTGTTAGCACCATCCTGGGGCGGCATGATCAACGGTGTTATGACTCTTTCTGGTGCGTGGGAAAAGTTACGGGATGACCCTGTTCTTCGCTTTATGGTCGTTGCCTTATCTTTTTACGGCATGTCTACATTCGAAGGCCCAATGATGGCAATCAAAACCGTTAACGCCTTGTCACATTACACTGACTGGACTGTTGGCCACGTACATTCCGGCGCGCTAGGTTGGGTGGCCATGATTACAATCGGCTGTGTCTATTGTCTAATCCCTTGGTTATGGCACACGAAAGAAATGTACAGCGTTAAACTTATTAACATGCATTTCTGGATGGCAACCATTGGCACCGTACTATATATCGCGTCAATGTGGGTGGCAGGTATTACACAGGGACTTATGTGGAGAGCTATCAATGACGACGGCACCCTAACATATACCTTCGTTGAAGCACTCAAAGCAACATACCCTTACTACATCATTCGTTGGGTCGGTGGTTTAATGTTCTTAGGCGGTATGTTTGTTATGGCATATAACGCATGGAAAACAATTCGTGGCGCAGGCCAAACATCCACTGACGCTGCCGCGCAACCGGCGTAAGGAGATAGAAAATGGCTAAAACCCATGAGATAGTAGAAAAAAATATTGGTTTAATGATGGTTTTTATCGTCATTGCCATTAGTTTTGCCGGTTTAGTTGAAATTGTTCCTTTGTTTTTTCAAGACGAAACAACAAAACCTGTAGACGGGTTAGAGCCACATGACGCCCTTGCTCTTGAAGGCAGAGATGTCTACATCCGCGACGGCTGTCATGTATGTCACTCACAAATGATTCGACCATTCCGAGCAGAAACCGAACGTTACGGCCACTACAGCGTTGCAGGCGAATCTGTATATGAACACCCGTTTCTATGGGGCTCCAAACGCACCGGGCCAGACTTGGCTCGCGTTGGAAAACGTTATAGTGATGAATGGCATCGCGTTCATCTGATGAACCCTCGTGATGTAGTGCCTGAATCCAACATGCCTGGCTTCCCTTGGTTAGCAGACAATGTTCTTACGGGTGAAAATACCGGTACCAAAATGGAAGCGTTACGAATGGTCGGTGTTCCTTATACAGACGACGATATTGCTGGAGCAAAGGCTGCCGTTGAAGGTAAGACTGAAATGGATGCCCTAATCCACTACCTGCAAAACTTGGGAACGGTTTTATCGTTCAAGAGGTAAATCATCATGGATATAAACACCTTACGCAGCATCGTTACGGTACTTTTCGTGATCTCCTTTTTTTGGATCACCTGGTGGGCCTATAGCAAAAAGCAAAAAGACGCTTTTAATGATGCCGCGAATTTACCTTTTGCCGATGAACCACAGCAAAATCACGCCCAATCTACTGGGGCTGGAGATAAAGAATCATGAATGAAATGAGTAATTTCTGGAGCGGTTGGATTACATTTATCGCGCTCTTAAATATTTTTGGCTGCTTGTGGATACTATGGTGGACCCGCCGTAGACATGACGACGATGTAGCAGAGGGAGAAGAGTTACACCACAGCTTTGATGGCATCGTAGAATACAACAACCCACTCCCTCAATGGTGGCTAATGATGTTCTACGGCACCATTGTTTTCGCCTTCATATATTTGGCTCTATACCCAGGCCTTGGTAGCTACAAAGGAGCGCTAGGCTGGACGTCTGTCAACCAATGGGAACATGAGATGGAAAAAGCAGACAATCGCTTTGACCGTATCTTTGAAGACTATGCCTCAATATCTATTGAAGATCTTGCGAAAGATCCAGAAGCCATAAAAGTTGGTCAAAGGTTATTTGGTAACAACTGTGCGCTGTGCCACGGCTCTGACGCACACGGCGCTGTCGGATTCCCTAATCTAACGGATACTGACTGGCTCTACGGTGGAAAAGTAGACACTATCAAAACAACCATAACCAATGGACGCAACGGCAACATGCCAACAATGGCTGCAGCGGTTGGGGATGCAGCAGCCATCAAGGATGTAGCAGCACACGTGCTAAGCCTCAGCGGACGCACAGGCTCTGGGGATGCAGCTACAGGTAAAGAAAAATTTGCTTTATGTGCCGCATGCCATGGAAAAGAGGGTAAAGGTAATCAAATGCTAGGCGCCCCAAACCTCACGGATAACGTGTGGTTATATGGTGGTGATGAAGCAACAATTATCGAAACCATTAATAAAGGTCGCTCTGGTGCAATGCCTGCCTTCAAAGCCCAGCTAAGTGAAGAGAAAATCCATGTTCTTACGGCTTATGTCTATAGCTTGAGCAAGTAACTAGATAAAGTAACTAGAGAAAGTAACTAGAGAAAGCAGTTTAAGTAAGCCGTTTAAGCAGTAACACGGTGTATCAAAATGCCTGTTAGCAACGACGCAGATCAATGTGATCTAGTCACACTGCGAACAGGCATTTTGATATATAATGGCCGCGTATAATTCAAACAACTCAACACACTACCCCTTTTTTGTTAAATACCAAACTACACTGATAAAGCACACTAACAAAATATGTTTACCAAACGTTTTTTAAAAGAGCTATTGGTAAACCTATTTTACTTATACGCATTTACTATTAAGTTTCACGCCATCTTTCGTATGGTGATAAATGCGTATCGTCACGCGAGTTTTTAGCTGATGTCTAATTCAAGCAAAATCCCTGTTACTGATACAACGCCAAGCACAGCTGAGTTATACCAAAAACGAGAAAAAATTTATCAACGGAATCCAACGGGATTTTTTCAAACCTTGCGGGTTATTACAATTTGGGTAACCCTTGGCGTATACTTTCTTGGGCCTTGGCTAACCTGGAACGGGCGACAAGCAATATTATTTGATCTGCCCGAACGTAAATTCTATATCTTTGGCATGACATTTTGGCCTCAAGATTTTATTTTATTATCATGGCTTCTCATCATTGCCGCCTTCGCCCTATTCTTTTTTACCGTACTTGCTGGTCGCCTTTGGTGTGGTTACACCTGTCCACAAACCGTATGGACAACTTTTTTCATGTGGATTGAGCACGTCACAGAAGGTGATCGACACCAACGCATTCGACTCGATGCTCAACCCTGGTCACTGAAAAAAATCACTAAAAAAGGCACCAAACATTTCTTTTGGATTCTTTTGTCCTTATTCACCGCCTTTACCTTTGTGGGTTATTTTGTTCCCGTCGTAGAGTTACTGCTAGATACGGCGTACTTTAACTTAGATGCATGGGCAATATTTTGGTTAATCTTTTTCACCGTTGCCACCTACATGAACGCTGGTTGGTTACGTGAACAAGTCTGTATATATATGTGTCCATATGCCCGATTCCAAGGCGTTATGTTTGACTCAGACACTCTGGTTGTCACCTACGATACGCAACGAGGAGACCCCAGAGGAAAACGCAAGAAAAAATCAAACTACCAAGAGCAAGGCCTTGGTGATTGCATTGACTGTAAATTATGCGTACAGGTATGTCCTACCGGCATCGACATCCGAAACGGCCTGCAATACGAATGCATCGGCTGTGCCGCCTGTATTGATGCATGCGACTCCATCATGGATCAAATGGGCTATGATCGGGGCCTTGTGCGTTATTCAACTGAAAATGCTATTGAAGGAAAACCTTCCCACCTCTTCCGTCCCCGCATGGTGGGATACGCCATTGTCCTTTGTGTCATGGTTATTGGATTTATTGCTGTTTTATTTAGCCGTGTACCGCTAGAAGTGGATATTATCCGCGACCGAAATCAACTTTACAGAATCAATGTTGAGGGTCATATCGAAAATGTCTACACGCTCAAAATAATAAACAAAACGCAACAACCTCACCGGTACAAAGTGACCGTTTCTGGGCCAGAAGGGCTTATTCTCGAAACACCTGAATCCATTGCAACGCTAGCTGGCGAGCTTGTCGTGGTACCAACAACCGCACACATAGACCCTAGTGCATTAAAAGGCCCTAACACCAACATCCACTTTTACATTGAAGCCCTAGACGATCCAAGCCTTAATATAGAAGAAGAAAGCCGATTCCTTGGCCCGATGCCCAAACGATAATCCATTATGAGCACTACTATCATGAGCCCTACCCCTCAATCGACACAAACAACGCAAGCTGGAAAACCGATTGCTTGGTACAAGCAATTTTGGCCATGGTTCATTATCTTTTTTCCTGCATTAGCAGTAGTTGCAGGCTTAATCACCGTTGCTATTGCTTTTAAATACAGCGATTCACTGGTAAAAGATAATTGGTACAAGGATGGCAAGGCCATCAACCAGCGATTAGACAAACAAAAGCAGGCGAAGGCACTAGGTATCAATGCACTGATAACGCTAGATCGTGACAAAAAACACCTAGCGCTGACATTAAAAAATGTTGACGGGTTACGATCCAACAGCGTTAACGTCTCCCTTTCTCACCCAACACAACCCGAAAAAGATCGGGAGTATCAGGCATACTATACTCCTCAAGGCCAATTTGTAATCCAACTTCGAGTAATACCCTCAGGATTTTACCATATAGCCATCAATCCAAAGAATACCGAGTGGAAACTTACCGGAACCCTGAATTTTTCAAATGATGTGGTAAATACACACATTCAACCCCGTTAATAATGAGTCACCAATCAGAACGTTCCCAGGGGCTTCTCGAAAAAAGTGTCTGTTACCACTGCGCTTTACCTAACCCCGATAACGTCCAGTATTTCGTCACCATTCTTGGAGTGGCACGACCGATGTGCTGCCCCGGTTGCGAAGCCATCGCCAGTAACATTATTGAGCTCGGCATGGAGAACTATTACAAACACCGCACACCACCTGACAAAGAAAGTCGTGCTGGGGAAATTATTCCAGACTTTCTTAAACAAAATGCCATTTGGAATCAGCCTGAACTGCAGGGAAGATTTGTTCGAACGGTTAAGGATACAACTGGCACGAACAAAGTGGACACTAAAGCTCCACTACCCTCTTCTCACCTAGCAATCACACTGATGATATCAGGCATCACTTGTGCTGCCTGTATCTGGCTTATTGAAAAACAACTTCAAAAGCTAACAGGTATTACGCAGTGCCGGGTAAACCTATCAAGTCATTTAGCTGAGGTTGAATGGAACCCCGAGCAAACAACCCTCAATGACATTCTCTTTGCTATTCACAGAATTGGGTATCAGTCGGAACCTTACAGCCCACAAAAACAAGAAGACAATATCCAAAAAGAGAATAAAAAAGCGCTTGCCCGCATTGGTGTCGCTGCATTAGGCGCAATGCAAGTCATGATGTTTGCAGGGGGATTATACCTTGGCGCATTTCAAGGTATCGCCTTAGAACATGAGCAATTTTTACGATGGGTTAGCGCAATTGTTTGTGTTCCGGTTTATTTGTACTCTGGCTACCCTTTCTTGGCCGGTGCTGCCCGTAATATCAAAAGTCGACATGCTGGTATGGATATTCCCGTCGCCATCGCCATAACAGCTGCATTCTTCGCGAGCCTTTGGTCAACCTTCACTCACGGGCCGGAAGTCTATTTTGACTCCGTTTGTATGTTTGTTCTTTTTCTATCTATTGGCCGTTATTTAGAGATGCGAGCACGCCACCGGTCTCTTGCAACCACAATCCGTATTGC
>CAJXXT010000241.1 GCA_913063495.1 uncultured Gammaproteobacteria bacterium
GCTTTTGCTAAAGAAAATAACGTTGAGCTCACCATTGTGGGCCCAGAAGTACCTTTAGTAATGGGTGTTGTTGACGCTTTCGAAGCCGCCGAACTTAAATGCTTCGGGCCGAGCAAAGGTGCAGCCCAATTAGAAGGCTCAAAAGCATTCACCAAAGATTTCCTTGATCGTCATAAAATCCCAACCGCTGCATATGGCAACTTTACGGTTATTGAAGAAGCTGTTGCGTATGTAAAACAGCAAGGTGCGCCTATTGTTATCAAGGCAGACGGTCTAGCCGCAGGCAAAGGTGTAATATTAGCGCAAACCGAAGCCGAAGCAATTGAAGCTATCGAAGATATGCTTGCTGGCAACAAGTTTGGGGATGCCGGAAACCGTGTTGTTGTCGAAGAGTTTTTAGTCGGTGAAGAAGCCAGCTTTATCTGCATGGTTGATGGCAAGAACGTTTTACCTCTTGCCACATCACAGGATCACAAAGCCCGAGACAATGGTGACAAAGGACCTAACACTGGCGGCATGGGAGCATACTCCCCCGCTCCAGTGGTAACACCAGAAATTCATGATCGCATCATGAACGAGGTAATCTACCCTACCGTTAAAGGTATGGAGAATGAAGGCAATACCTACGTCGGCTTTTTATACGCAGGTGTTATGGTTGCTGAAGACGGCACCCCCAAAGTACTTGAATACAATTGCCGCTTTGGAGACCCTGAAACACAACCGATTATGTTACGCCTCAAATCCGATTTAGCCGAACTTTGCTTAGCGGCATTAGATAAAAAGCTGGACAGCACAACAGCAGAATGGGATGAACGAGCCTCACTAGGCGTTGTTCTTGCCGCTGGTGGTTACCCTGAAAGCTACAACAAAGGCGACATCATCACGGGGATTCCTGCCGAATCAGAAGGGCTTAAAGTTTTCCATGCTGGCACCAAAGATATAGACGGTAACGTCACTACCAATGGTGGCAGGGTACTATGTGCAACCGCCCTTGGTAATAGCGTTAAAGAAGCCCAAGAAAAAGCGTATTCATTAGTGAAGCAAATATCTTGGAACAAAGCCTACTATCGCGACGACATTGGTTATCGCGCAGTTGAGCGGGAAGAATCGTAAACACCCTCCAAAAAAAGAATAAAACACAATAAAAAAATCACAATGAGGGCATCCCTTGTTGTGATTTTTTTCCATCTACCCCCCCCTCCTCCCTACACTTCACGAATATTGAATAATGTGAAGCATAACCAGCAATCGACATAAGATTCTCAGGCAAGCCCGCCGCAGACAACTATAATAATAGCAAGACCTCCTTCACTGCAGATGTCATTACGGATATTGTGGTGACGTATCACTGCATGACGAGCATTTTATGAGCGAAACAGAGCACCCCATTAACATTGATCTCGTTAAAAACCTTAGTCCCTTTAGTGACCTATCGGATACTCATGTTAGAGACATCCTGAAACACGCCACATTAAAATCTCTCGCAAGCGGAAAGATGCTATTCAAACGAGGGGAACTATCCGAGAGCTGCTATTACCTTATCAATGGATCTGTTGACCTTTTGAATGAAAGCTTTGAGATAACGGCCATATCATCTGCCTCAAAATCAAGTAACAACGCCGCTCTACACCCATTAGATAATCAACAACCCCACCAATATTCTGCCGTGACTACCCGTAAATCGCTGATCCTTATCGTGGATAAAAACCACATGGACATCGTATTAACATGGGATCAAGCCGGAAACTACCTTGTTACCGATCTATCCCAGGAGGGTTCTATCGAAAGGGATTGGATGACATGCTTACTTGAATCCAATTTATTTTCTCAAATTCCTCCCGCCAATATCCAGCAACTCTTTTGTACATTTCATCAAAAGAGCGTAGTCAAAGGTGATGCTATTCTGACTGAGGGTGAACAAGGTGACCTCTTTTATGTTCTAGAAAAAGGGCAAGCCAATGTCACCAAACAAACTGACGATGGGCCGCATATTGTTGCATCATTAAATACCGGTGATTTTTTTGGTGAAGAAGCCCTAGTTGGCAACACAACCCGTAATGCCAGCATAATAATGACAACTAACGGCAGCCTTATGTATTTAACCAAAGACGACTTTAAGCGTCTGTTACAAGAACCCGTCCAAGATTTCATTACGTTAGATGAACTGGACACTCTACACAGCAGCTCCCAGCCCGTTGTCCTTATTGACGTCAGACTACCAGGAGAGTATAAGTTCGATAAACTAGACGATAGTATCAACATCCCTCTTAACCGGCTTCGGGAGCGCCTTCCTGCATTCGACCCAAATGCTACCTACATAGTTCTGTGTGATGGCGGCCGACGCCGTGAACTCGGTGCCTATTTACTCACAGAAGCAGGGTTTACGACAAAAATCCTCAACAAAACCACGAATAACTCCCATTAATGGAACGATTCTGAGTAGATTAGTCACATTTTATGAGTAATCTAAGAAGTAAGGTATACTTAGCAATCAACAAAAGGGCACAGATCATTCAAGGTTATCGCTTTGCGCAAGACACATGGAACGGGCATTTTTACCAATTTAAACGCATTCGATAGAAGGTCACATGCGCCTCAAACTCAAGCTGCAACACTTGTGAAAAAGATGCGTCCTCATTCTGCGCCTTACGCATTCATGCCCCGAGCACTACTAAACCTCGCCTTTCTAACATTTTTATCTTTAACCCTATTCACCCAAAACAGTTACGCCAGCCTTCTTACCATTGACTCCGACTACTTTTACTTACCTCTTAGCCAATCCCTCGATTATATCGAAGACCCCCATAGCGAACTATCTCCCGCAGATTTGCTTAGCCCTCAAGTCAGCCAACAGTTCGCTCATTCACGCAGCCAACTTTTACAGTTTGGTTTTACAGATTCAACAATCTGGACCCGTTTCTCCGTCAAAAATACCCTACCCGAAAGTAACATTGCTTACATCTACTTTATACTACCCAATATCGGTGACATTACACTCTATGAACACGACAACAAACAGGTCACCCTAATTTCCCAGGGGGGGCATGGCACTGCCAGAATACACGGTGACCTTCATTATCGCACCTCCGTGTTTAAGATTAAAATTCCAGCAAACAGCACCGCCAATTACTTTATCAAATTACGCTCTCAACAATACCTAAACGCAGCAATCATTCTTGCCTCTCCTTCTGCCTTTGCCGAAAACAGCAACAACACACAGACCTTCATTGGCCTTGGCATTGGAGTGTTGCTCATTTTATTTATTTACAGTCTCGTACAATACGTTAGAAACCGAGATAAATCTTATTTGCTACACGCATTATTTGTTGCGGCAACGTTATTATTTTTTCTAACGGACACCGGTTATCTTGGTGTTTTTTGGTTCCCTATCCCCCTCTTATATTTAAAGTTGGAAGGGCTTTTCCTAATCCTTATTGCGTTAACTAACACGTTATTCGTTCAATATTTTCTCGATCTTAAAAACACAGCGCCACGACTTGACCGTATCTTGCAAGCAATAGAAATTATCAGCGGCGTTGCTATCTTGACGTTATCCATATTACCCGCACAGTATGCAATGCAAGCATCATTGTTTATCGTAATCTGTACAACCCCAATAGTACTATTTGTTGCAACATACCAAACCTTTAACGGCTTTTACGCTGCTCGCTACCTTGTTGTCGCAAAGCTCGCAATTCTCGTTATCGCCGCCCTTTCCGTACCTCTCATATGGGGAGATTTCCCCATAGATTTTGCTATTACCTGGGTTATTTTGTCCTCATTTATTTTTGAAACTCTTCTGCTCGCCCTTGCCCTGTCCAGCAAAAAAGACACTCGCCAAGACGCTCGCCAATCAAAAGCTCGCCACAACATGATTGATGATGCAGTAACGCAAGCAAAAAGTGATTTTTTAGCACAACTCAGTCATGAAATTCGCACCCCTATGAACGGCATATTAGGCATGTCTGAACTGCTCGACGAAACCTCTCTCAGTCACACTCAAAAAGATTACATCCGAACTATTACCGCATCCGGCAACAGCCTACTCAAAATACTTGACGATATCCTCGATTACTCAAAATTAGAAACCAACAGCCTTACCCTGGACATCACTGGTTTTGATATATCATCGATGCTGACAGATTGCTTGGAATTATTTCGTGTTAAAACAGAAGAAAAGCAGCTCGAACTCGTTAGCCACATTCAACACGACGTCCCCCCTCAAGTAAAAGGTGACCCCGCACGTGTTCGTCAAATATTATCCAACCTTATCTCTAATGCAGTAAAATTCACCGACCATGGCGACATTCTTATCACCATTGCATTAAACGAAGAGTTTGGACACCAACACATCCGCTTCGAAGTAAAAGACACCGGTGTTGGCATCACCAAAGAATTACGTAAAACATTGTTCACTCCCCAAGAGCAACATGAAGTATTTCAAAGTAAAGGTTTAGGTCTTGCCATTGCTAAGCAACTTGTCAGCATGATGAATGGACAGATTGGCGTTGATAGTCAGCTCGGCAAAGGTAGTACATTTTGGTTTAGCGTACCCTTAGAGCCACTTTCACAGGCAGAAACCACGCCGATTCACGGTGAGAATTTACAGGGTTTGCGCCTATTGGTTGTTGACGACAATGCATCCTGTCGCCTTGTTATACAACAGCAAGCCATTAGTTGGGGCATGCAAGTTTCAACCGCGGTTAATGGCAAGCAAGCATTAGCCATGCTGCGAACCCAAGCCAACCTGCAAGAGCCGGTTGACATTGTCATTCTCGATCATGAAATGCCTGGCATGAATGGATTAGAGCTCGCAGCAAGAATTAAAGAAGACCGACTTATCAATAATGAATTATTGGTGGTGATGCTCACGGGCCTCGGCATCGCCCCAACATCAACCGCAGCGCGTAATGCCGGTATCAGAAGAGTCATCACCAAACCGGTGACCGGGCGCTTATTAAAGGTCACCTTAGCTGAAGAGCTCGGCCACTTAAAACAAATACAAGGGGCCCACAGTCACCCTAAAGATGACGAAGTCGAGATAAAGCGCTCTATCAAAATCCTGGTTGCCGAAGATCACCACCTGAGTCAAAAGGTCATCAAAGGCATGCTCGCCCGATTAGGGCTCGAAGCCACAACAGTAAATAACGGCGTAGAAGTCGTGGATGCGGCTAAGAACGGGCGCTACGACTTAATTCTAATGGATTGCGATATGCCTGAAATGAACGGCTTTGACGCGACAAGAAATATTCGTCAATGGGAACAAGATAACGATAAAGTTGCCATACCGATCATTGCACTGACCGCTCACATTATGGACGAACATAAAGAGAAAAGCCTTGCCTGTGGCATGAACGCTCACCTATCCAAACCCATCGAGCTATCAGAGCTTCGCGATACTCTTGTTGAATGGACCAAGGACTCACACCAGCAAATACTTAGCCTTAGCTCAGAACAACGAGCGTAATATTTAGCCCCGAAAGTGCTATCGGATCAGGGCAAAAAGGCACCAGGCAAACCCCGCCCTTGCAGTAACGCAGCGATATCCATTGTTAATGCAATAATCACGTGCACCAAAACGCCTCCCCAAATAGAGCGAGAACGCAACGCCAACATACCTAAAAACAATCCAAATAAAATAGCGCCCGTTGATTCAAGCCAGGGTTTAGGAAAGTGGATCATCACATAAGGCAAACACATCACCAAAATACTTAGCGAGCCTAATCGAGGTTTAAGTACATTAATTAAAAAACCTCGAAAGAAAAATTCAATCGCTATAAATTGGCTAATATAAATGCATTCCCATAACAATAAGTCTGCCCAGCTACGATAGGCCAATGGGTAAAATGGGTAATGTGTTGAAAAATCTTGACGAAAACTCACCAAAATAGCAAATACCATAATGGGCGATGCCAATAAAACATACCACCACTTATGCCTACTCACATCCCCCCATTGCAAACCATAGTCACCCAACCGTTCTTTCATCACCCACTTTACACATACCATTGGCACCAGCAGGTAACCAATAACATTCACCAATCCCCACCAAGCTTGCGGATAAAGTGAGTGAAATTGCTGTCCTTTCATCTCCTGAAAAATGGTTCTTGGGGAAACTCCACTCCACAAAGAGATCTGCTTTATCATCGCAAAAAAGAAACTGCCATTTTTCACATAATTTACAAACAACAAACAGAAAGCAGCGATCAGCAATGCCACAAGCAACTTGTTTCGCTGACGAGCATCCCAGGTTTTAGACATAGATTCTTGGTCGATCTTATCCAACACAGCCCAAAATGCTTGCGGACGAAAGTGTGACAACTTCATAGCTAGTACCTTACATTTTTTAGATAGTGCCTTATATTATTATTGTAAACTTATAACATTTTCCGATATTCCATTGGGCTTTTTCCCATCCAACGTTTAAATGCTCGACTAAACGAACTTTGCTCTGAAAAACCCAACAAAAAGGCAACATCAATTAATGGCACATCGCCTTCACTTAAATACGATAGCGACAACTGTTTACGCACGTCATCAACCACGCCCTTAAATGTTGTGCCACTTTCTTTTAGTCGATTTTGCAATGCCCTTGCCGTCAACGACAAGGCTTCAGCCACCTCATCCAATACAGGATCACCGCTTGGCAGTCGACTCGCAATCTGCTCTCGAGCACTGTTCACTAAGTTGAGTTTACTATCAAACATTTTAAGCAATACTGCCGCCTGCCGATCCATCATGGCATTTAAACCGGGATCAGCTTGAGTAAAAGGCAACGTCAGTAACGCTTTATCAAATGACACGCCACACCAATCACTATCAAAAACAATTCGATCGCCAAATACTTTTTGATAACGCTCTAACGGTATGGAAGATGCGGGGTGATCAAAATGCACGGTAAATTCAGCGCTCTCCACCTGAACCTGTGACAACGAATAGGTCACCCAACCCGCGATGGCAGCCTCTTTTATAAAACGCACCCACACGGCATCAAAAGGGCATTGCCATACCAACTTGCAAATATCAGCAGAATTCCCTCCTTCCCCCGCTGGCACAAACACCGTACTACCTAACTGACCCACCAATTTTTCATAACGGATCAATCGATCAATAGCTTCATCTAAATTCTGGCTACTCAAAATCGCATAGCCCAACACCTGATATGACTTAGCCTGCACAGCACCACCAACAACGAGGCCAACCCCTTCATCCATACATTCCTGGAACACAGAGAGGAAAAAAGCTCCCACTTGATAGAATGGAATCAAATAATCTGACTGGGCAAGCTGTTCTTTACTAATCCCGCTCTGAGCTAATAAAGGCCACACATCCAAGTCATAAGCTGACGAAATTGCCGGTAATATGGAATTTAAATAGGCCGCTGACAAGCTGGCCGCAGATACGTCCGTAGACATTAATGCAGATGCTGGCATCTGTCCCGCCAAAGAGGTGGAGTCCTTAGAATCAGTTGGCTGCAACCGTTCGATCCTCCGCCCAGTGCCGTAACTCAGCTATCTTTTCACTCATAACCACAGATAAGGGACTGGTGTTAGATATTTCATGCAATATATGCAATGTATCTAACAGCACATCTTGTGCAGCACAGGCATATAACCCTGCAACTATCGCCTGCTCAATTTCAGCCCCCGAAAAACCCTCAGACGCTTCAGCTAACTGCTCCATATTAAATTTATCGGGGTCTTGTTGGCGTTTTTTTAAATGAATATTAATGATGATTTTTCTAATTTGGCTATCGGGTAAATCAACAAAGAAAATCTCATCTAAACGCCCTTTGCGAATAAGCTCCGGAGGCAGCTGACTAATATCGTTGGACGTTGCTACCATAAAAACAGACGTTGTCCTTTCTGCCATCCACGTTAACAACGTACCTAGTATCCGTTTTGAGGTTCCATTATCACTATTATCGCCCCCCAGCCCTTTTTCAACCTCATCCAGCCATAACACACAGGGAGACAACGTATCCGCCAACGCTAATGCTTCACGTAAATTCTTCTCTGTTTCACCAATAAACTTATTATACAGTGCCCCCATATCCAAGCGCAGCAGCGGCACTCCCCAGGTACCAGCAACGGCTTTCGCAGCCAAGCTTTTCCCCCCTCCTTGGATACCCAGCAACATTAACCCTTTTGGACGATCAACTCCGTCTTGCTCATCTACGGATAAAAACTGCTCTCTTCGATGCTCCAACCAATGCTTAAGATTCGCCAATCCACCCACATCAGAAAAACTCGCAGTATCATATTCAAACTGCAATACACCATTCATTCCCATTAGCTCAAACTTCGCTTTATTGAGAACAGGAATGTCATCCAAGGTAATAGCGCCATCATCCATTATCGCCCCACGAGCCAAGCGCCTAGCGTCTGCGTAGGTTAACCCCTTCAAATTGTTCACCAGTTGGTTCAATGCTTTGCTATCAGTGGCCACCTTTCGCCCCCGGTTTTGTCGTGACCAGTGGCCAGCCTCTTCGCGTACCAAGTGCATTAACTGCTGATCATTCGGTAATGACAGTGACATTTGAGCACAATAACGTTTAATTTCTGGAGGAATTGATAA
>CAJXXT010000242.1 GCA_913063495.1 uncultured Gammaproteobacteria bacterium
GTGTTTCTGGATCTTGCCCTAAGTTACCAAGGACAATAACTTTATTGATGCCTTTTCTGGCCATGCTTTATTCCTCTATTTTAATGCGGTCAATACCGCCTATATTAATCAATTCTTATGGCTATTTGTATTAGTGTTAGCACGCAGCATCAGAAATACGACGCAAGTGCCCGTCATCTAAGCAATTTTTATCTACCTTTAAATATGCGGCATTTTCATCGGCAGCAATGATAGCCTCTTCAACACCCTCTACACCCAAGAGGCGCTGAATAAGCTCATCATCATTGGGCCAGGAGTCACTTAACTCAACACGGTAACTGTGCAAAAACCGAGGTTGCTTCATCCCAAAAGCAATCACAAACCATAGCAAGGCTAACACACTGCAAATCAAGAAAACACTACTTAGCCCAATCTGGCCATAAACAAAACCGCCTCCCATTCCACCAAAGAATGCACCTAAAAACTGGCTACTTGAGTAGGCCCCCATGGAGGTTCCCTTGCTTCCAGCAGGTGAGATCTTACTCACCATGGAAGGCAACATTGCTTCCAATAAGTTAAACGACCAGAAAAACACAAATAGTCCTGCACACAAACCTGTTAGCGTACTGTGCCAAAAAGACAGCATTACCAACGATACTGCTAACATTGCTATCGCTAACAAAAATACTTCTCTGATTTTTCGTCGACTTTCAGCAACAATCATCAAGGGTACCATTGCAATAAACGATACAACCAAGATGGGAAAATACACCATCCAATGCTTGCCGTGAGGCAATTCAATCGTATTCAACAATAACAAAGGCACAACCACAAAACATGCCGTCATAAATAGATGCAACAGAAACACACCTATATTGAGACGAAACAATTCTTTGCTTCTCGCGACTTCCCAAAACTGCCCTAAAACTGGGCGGCTATCCCTATGTACCTGCGTGGCGGAAGGGGTAGGCACTACAAAGATAGCGACAAACACGCCCAGAATAGCCAAACTTGCGGTGAGCCAAAAAATGCCTGATAAACCGGCAAAAGCCGCCAAAATAGGGCCCACAATTAGCGCTATTGAAAACGAAACACCAATGCTAGCCCCAACACTCGCCATGGCCTTTGTTCTATTTTCATCTGTCGTCAAATCGGACAGCAAAGCCATCACTGTACTACCTATGGCTCCCGCTCCCTGGAGCGCTCGACCGGCAATCACACCGTAAATTGACTCTGACGTAGCAGCAACGACACTGCCAATACAAAACAGAATCAACCCTGCAACAATAATAGGTTTGCGACCCACCCTATCTGACAAAAGCCCAAAGGGAATCTGCAACACAGCTTGCGTTAAGCCATAAGCGCCTATTGCGATGCCTGCGAGCAGTGCAGTTGACCCATCAAAATCAGCACCGTAAATTGCAAATACTGGCAATATCATAAACAAGCCAAGCATTCTTAGAGAAAACAACCCAGCCAGTGACAGCGTTGCCCGTATTTCAATGGGGCTCATGCAGAGCAACCTCAGTAACAGTAAGAGACAAAAAATTTGCAGCGGCGATTTTAACACCATTAGTCCAATGAAAGTACTCATTCAACTGAACGTTTTGAGTACCGGTCAGTTCTATCCGAAAACTAACGGTAGCATCAAACCCCTGTATAAATATATACTCTTTTCTTTTTATACTGATGGCTCTTATTCATGGATAAAATCATTGTTCGCGGCGCTCGCACCCACAACCTTAAGAATATCGATATCGATATACCGAGAGACAAGTTCATTGTTATCACCGGTTTATCGGGTTCTGGCAAGTCATCACTGGCGTTCGACACCTTATATGCAGAAGGACAACGTCGCTATGTAGAATCATTATCAACATACGCTCGACAATTTTTATCCTTGATGGAAAAACCCGACATTGATCATATTGAAGGTTTATCACCCGCTATATCTATTGAACAAAAAAGTACGTCCCATAACCCACGCTCTACGGTAGGTACCATTACCGAAATTTACGACTACCTACGTTTATTGTTTGCCCGCGTTGGCACACCAACCTGCCCAGAGCACGGGGAGCCACTAGAAGCCCAAACGGTCAGCCAGATGGTTGATGCCGTACTTGAGCGTCCGAGCGCAACAAAGCTGATGATACTTGCCCCCGTGGTGAAAGAAAAAAAAGGGGAGCACTTACACCTTATTGAAGAATTAAAAAGCGAAGGGTTTATTCGAGCAAGAATCAACGGAATTATTGTTGAACTCGAGCAAGCACCTGCCTTGGATAAGAACAAAAAACATACCATCGATGTTGTTGTTGACCGCATTAAGCTAAAAGAAGGCATTGAAATTCGACTGGCTGAATCTATCGAATCCGCACTTGCGTTAGCTGATGGCTCTGTGTTGGTCACGAACATGGATAACGAAGATGACTCTCAACTTTTTTCTGCAAAGTTTGCTTGTCCAATTTGTAACTACAGTTTAAGTGAATTGGAACCTAGAATTTTTTCCTTTAACAACCCAGCCGGCGCCTGTACCACCTGCGACGGCATCGGTGCCACACAATTTTTTAATGAAGATGCCGTGGTCACATCTCCTGACCTGAGCTTATCTGAAGGTGCCATTAGAGGCTGGGAAAAGCGCAACATATATTACTATCAAATGCTGACATCACTCGCCGAGCATTATTCGTTTGATATAGACAAACCTTTTAAGAAATTATCGAAAAAAGTAAAAAACGCCATCCTCAACGGTAGCGGAAAAGAGTCCATTGCGTTTTATTACTTAAACGATAGAGGTGATGCCACAACACGAAACCACCCTTTTGAAGGCATCATCCCAAACATGCAACGGCGCTATCGAGATACCGACTCGAATGCTGTGAGAGAAGAGCTTGCGAAATATCTAACGACGTCATCATGCCATGATTGCGATGGTTCTCGCTTAAACAAACCCGCTCGCAATGTCTTTATCGACAACCATAACTTACCTTACGTTGTACAACTTCCTGTTGGGGAAGCATTAACCTATTTCTCAAATATACACCTCACGGGAAAAAGGGGTGATATAGCAGAAAAAATCCTAAAAGAGATTCGTGAACGTCTTCAATTTTTGACCAACGTTGGGCTTGAATATCTAACACTCAATCGAAAAGCAGAAACCCTTTCTGGGGGGGAGGCTCAACGCATTCGTTTAGCCAGTCAAATTGGCGCTGGGCTGATGGGGGTAATGTATGTGCTCGACGAACCATCCATTGGTTTACATCAAAGAGATAACGCGCGCTTATTAAAAACCCTAACAAGACTGCGAGATATGGGTAATACCGTTATCGTAGTCGAACATGACGAGGATGCTATTCGCCAAGCAGACTTTGTTATTGATATCGGCCCAGGAGCAGGAGTTCATGGTGGCGAAATCCTAAGATCCGGAACCGTTGAAGATATTATGAAATGTCGCAAGTCACTTACGGGGCAGTATTTAAAAGGAACCAAATCCATTGCCATCCCTCAAAAGCGGATAAGCTACAACCCGGATAAACAACTATCGATAACAGGCGCCAGCGGAAACAATTTGCAGGATGTTAATCTACATATTCCGCTTGGCCTAATGACCTGTGTAACCGGGGTTTCTGGCTCAGGTAAATCAACGTTAATCAACAGCACACTTTACCCTCTTGCGGCCACCGCATTAAATGGAGCGACGACATTAAAAGCTGAGGCCCACGCCTCAATCAGCGGCTTAGACTTACTAGACAAAGTCGTCGATATAGATCAAAGCCCCATTGGGCGAACCCCTCGCTCAAACCCAGCAACCTATACGGGGATTTTTACTCCGATACGGGAATTCTTTGCTGCCACCCCCGAAGCCCGTGCGCGAGGTTACAAACCAGGACGTTTTAGTTTTAACGTTAAAGGGGGACGCTGCGAGGCATGCCAGGGTGATGGACTTATTAAAGTTGAAATGCACTTTTTACCCGATATCTATGTGCCATGTGATGTCTGCAAAGGAAAACGCTACAACCGTGAAACGTTGGACATAAAATATAAAGGCCTGAACATCCATGAAACCCTAAATATGACGGTTGAAGATGCACGGGGGTTTTTTGATAATATTCCTGCCATCGCCCGAAAACTTCAGACGCTGGTTGATGTTGGGTTATCTTATATTGGCCTTGGACAAGCGGCGACAACATTATCTGGCGGAGAGGCACAGCGGGTTAAATTGGCGAAAGAGTTATCAAAACGCGATACTGGCCATACACTTTATATATTGGATGAGCCTACTACGGGATTACATTTTCATGACATTCAGCAGCTGCTTATTGTCTTACATCGATTGCGAGACAAAGGGAATACCGTTGTTATTATCGAACATAATTTAGATGTTGTTAAAACAGCGGATTGGATTGTAGATTTGGGACCTGAAGGTGGAAGTGGTGGAGGGTTAATTATTGCAACGGGGACGCCAGAGGATGTTGCTAAAAAGAAGGGGTCTTATACAGGGAAGTTTTTAAAACCATTATTAAAAAAGGCGCGGTAAACGCGCCTTTTTTAATAACGCGAAGACTAGCTTAGCTTTCGTCGCTTAGCTGCGAAGGCAAAAGTGAGTAACAGTAAATACGCAAATCCAATACTGCCGCCACCGGTACCGCCAAGGGGTGCCGCCGATCCACCACCAGTATCTCCTCCTGTTCCTCCATCTCCTCCATCTCCTCCTGTTCCTCCGTCTCCACCCCCTCCAACAACGGTAGTATTAGTTTGAGATTCAGAAACATGCTCCCTGTATGTGATTGTTTTATCCGAAGAAAGTACAATTGAAAATGGGATAACATCAGCTCCATCTTCAATTGCCAAAAGCGACGCACTTGTGTCAACAAGCTCAAACTCTACAGGAGTACCAGTATGACTATCCTCTCCTAATAGAAAAATCCATTTTTCCATTATCGCCCCGTCCACAGCCATTGTGTACAAATCACCTTCCGCCCATGTAGCCATTTCAGGACTTGATAGTATTGAATCGACAATATTGAGTGTTGATGTGTCATATACCGCCCCACGATAATACAACAGAGTACCAGTGGAATTGAACACCATAGCCCCTACATCAGCAGCCACCTGAGTAACACCGTAATCAATTGATACATCAGGCGCATCAAAAGAGACTGTGACCGAAGTATCCGCTGGTTCCGTCATTATCATTTCGTACATTGAGCTTGCAGTCGTGAAAATTATCCGCCTTAATTCCGGATCCCATGCCGCGTTTGTCCATTTACTACAGCAATCTGGGAGAGCTCCATCTGTAAATGTGCCTGCATTATCGCCAACAACGTGCAACGTATCTAAGCCGTCAAAGTTTTTTTGGAAAATGACTTGATTATCTGTTGCCAAGAGTTTCCCTAGAGTCCCTTTGTAAACACCAAGTGGAGTTCGCTCAAGCGGTAAGTCATCAAAATCTACGTAATATATATAAAATTCACCTGTAAATTCCGCAGCCAAATAGACTCTGTTTTGGTTCTTGCTATAGCTGAAATCCGTTGGTTCCCAAGATGTTTCTACACTATCGAGGTACTTATTCTCTTGCGTATCCCAGCGCACTAGGTGATGTTCACAACCTTCATCTATATGCATAACAATATCAGTGCCGTTATCTAATACGGCACTTTTATCATATGAAATATCAAAACTATTTGAGAGTGGTTCGTATATAGAGTTGTCCACAACTGGTTGTGTAATGTTGGCAGTGTTCCCCCCATCAAAACTGCTACCTTCTCCCCAAAATGCAAACAAATCAGAACCGTTCAATGCAAGAGTGTGAACTTGCTCTGGCACATCAACAACAACTCCCGCTCCGTCAGAAGAAAAGTCTTCAGCTATCCCATCAGCATTCAAATCAATATCATTCCAGCGCCGAATTCTTGATCCGCCATTATATGCATGGCAAGAATTATCGATTGTGGCGGACACATAAATAATTGAATCTGTTCCAGCAACAGCCTGAATAACCTCATCTGTAATTATAAAGTCGACATGAGCGATAGGATTCTCATCACTTCTAGTTTCAAACAATGTCCCTGCACCGAGCTGAATCACCCTTCCTGCAGAATCTACAATTAGATTGTGTTCTTCGGCGAACATGGCTTCGCCCAAATCTGTTATGTTCAGTGCATCCTGAACATTTTCATTGGACACATCAAACACTCCAGTAGCCGAATTATACACGCTAGCTATCACACGAGATTCACTTACTAATGCGGTATAGACGGCATATAGATAGGAATCACCGGAATCAAAATAAATTTTATCTATGACGCCAAACAAATCATCGGATAACGGAGTCCTACTCACCAACGTTCCATCAGACTTACTTATGCTGGAAACAATTTGACTAGGTTCCCCACTTAGCACTAACAAATAGTTCCCCGCAACAACAATTTGTTTAATCTCACCCACAAAATTCCGTAACAGAACCTGTGTTACGGAATTATCAGAGACAGAAACCATATAAAGTTTCTGATGGTATGCAATATATAAGTTAGTGCTATCTGAGGCTATTGCGGTAGGTGGCTCAGCAAGCAACAGAGACTGCCCTTTTTCACCTGTATCCATATCATATTGATGTAAAAAATATTGATCTGTATCGTCATCTATCGCATAAAACATGCTTCCTTGCACAGTGTTACCTATTATCAAAGCCATCACGGAATGGGAATAAACCGAGCTTAGAACTAACAATACAATTAAACCAATTATTTTATTCATATCTTCAAAACGCACCCTGATAGATTGGCAATAACCTAATATCTATGCAAAGTATAGGTTAGTTTTTTGATAATTTATGTGAAAAAGCACCACCTACGGCCAATCAGCATTAATTTTGCTACAAACACGCCAACACTTACTTGAAAGGCGACTATTCAATCGCCTATCCCTTCCAACCGTCAAATTTTATGCCCTCAAATTACGAAGAGTAATATGAATCCACACAGCCTATTCCGGCTAGACAAGATTGCCCACCTAATTCAGCACCTAATGAAGACACACACAACCGAACATTTGCCTCATTCGCAGCATATCCCATAAGCCCAATACGCCACAATTTTCCCGCAAACTTGCCTAAACCAGCGCCAATTTCCAAATTATGCTTGGAAAGAAGCTCAGTTCTGATTTTGGCTTCATCCACGCCCTCAGGCATAGCGACTGCATTCAACTGTGGCAACCGAATAGCTTCGTCCACAACCAACGTAAGTCCCATAGCTTCCAGGCCTGCTTTTAACGCATTGTGATGATGCTTATGACGAGCCCAGGCGTTCTCGAGACCTTCTTTCTTAAGCAGTAACAGTGATTCATGAAGCGCATATAAAGCATTAATAGGCGCAGTATGATGGTAGGCTCGCTTTTCCCCCTTGCCCCAATACCCCATAACGAGGTTTAGATCCAAAAACCAGCTCTGAACAGGAGTTTTTCGAGACTTAATCACTTCAACCGCTTTTTCATTAAAGCTTACCGGTGATATCCCCGGAGGTGCGGACAAACACTTCTGTGTACCGGAATAAATGGCGTCAACACCCCAACCATCCACATCAAGCTCAATACCACCTAATGATGTAACGGCATCTACAATCGTCAAACAATCGTATTTATGGGCAATGGCGCATAACGTTTTTACATCAGACTCAACACCCGTTGACGTCTCAGCGTGTACAAATGCAACAAGCTTGGCTTCAGGGTGTTTAATTAGCGCATCTTCAAGCTTCTGTGGGTCAACTGCAGTACCCCACTCATCTTCAACTAGCACAAGTTTCCCGCCACAACGGGTGACGTTCTCTGCCATCCTCATACCAAACACGCCATTTTGACAAACCACAACCGTATCACCAGGCTCAACCAGATTAGTAAAACAGGTTTCCATACCTGCTGACCCCGGTGCTGACACAGGTATCGTTAACTCATTTTTGGTTTGAAAGGCATACTGAAGCAAAACCTTAATCTCATCCATCATGCCAACGAATTGCGGATCCAAATGACCAATTATCGGCCGTGATAGCGCAGCAAGTACTCGTGGGTTAATGTCGGAAGGGCCAGGGCCCATTAAAGTGCGAGGTACGGGGTTGAAAGATTGAAATGACATAATGTTATCCACCTAATAATTTCCCAAACTAGTAATCAGCCAAAACTATGGTTATAAAATACTAACTGCAAAAACTCAAATTTCAGAAACAAAAATGCCGGGCTATACCCGGCATTTTTATTTTACGAAAGCAAAGAAGTATTAATCTTCGCTATCATCCTCTACCTCTGGCAAAGGACGATCTACTAACTCAACATACGCCATAGGCGCTTGGTCACCAGCTCGTAGGCCACACTTAAGGATACGGATGTAACCTCCAGGGCGTTCCTGGTAACGAGGACCAAGATCTGTAAACAATTTGCCAACTGCTGCTTTGCTTCGCGTGCGAGAAAACGCTAATCGACGATTTGCTACTGAATCAGTTTTTGCAAGAGTGATCAAGGGCTCCGCGATACCGCGTAACTCCTTCGCCTTTGGCAAAGTAGTCTTGATTAACTC
>CAJXXT010000243.1 GCA_913063495.1 uncultured Gammaproteobacteria bacterium
TGTTGCCCAGACAGTAAGCCCACAGTGGAAAGAGAAGCATGCCGCCAATGACCAATACCGTTTAGTATTGGTCATAGTAAATATATTGCTTATAATAGCTATATACATTGAATATGAGCTATTTATGTCAAAACCTCAGCCTTTATATCCAACTCGCGCAGAGTTGATAGATATGTCATTAACCGATTACCCTCAACTTTCAGGCTATCTGAGCACTCAGGAGCACTGGGCACAGTCCCATTGGGATTGGGGAGATCAGTTTCTTCGTTACATCGGAAGAAACAAATCGGAGCATACTTATGTGCGATTCCGTAACGAAGTAGAAAGGTTCCTCCTGTGGGCATTTTTAGTCAAGGAAATGCCAATAGATACCTTCAAAAAAGGCGATGTACTTGAATATGCAGATTTCTGTTGGAAACCTCCAGTATCTTGGATTGGAACCGCAAATGAAGATAGGTTTATCATCAATGAAAATGGATTCATCAAATCAAACAAGAAATGGCGACCATTCAAAATGCAGGCGCCGAAAGCTCAGCAAGATAAAGCTGTAGATAAGAAAAAATACCGACCATCACAACAAACGCTATCAGCAACATTTACTGCGATAACTGCATTTTATAGATATTTGATGGATGAAGACATAACTCCCGGCAATCCGGCACAGCTAGCAAAAAAGGATTGCCGTCATCTACTAGCAGATTCACAAGTAAACGAAGTTAAGCGGTTAAGCGAAGAGCAATGGCAATTTCTATTGGATACTGCATCTGAGATGGCAAATAGTAATTCTAACTACGAACGTAATCTATTCCTTGTAGCCATACTGAAAACACTTTTCCTACGTATTTCGGAGCTATCTGAGCGAGAGTCATGGTCCCCAACAATGGGACACTTTTGGCAAGATGAGTCTGATAACTGGTGGTTAAAAATATTTGGCAAAGGAAGAAAGATTCGAGATATAACCGTACCACAAGACTTTCTACCATATCTAGAGAGGTACCGAACTTATCGAAACCTTTCCTTTCTACCAACGTCAAATGAGCAGTCTCCATTAATAGAGAAACTTCGAGGGCAAGGAAGCATGTCCTCTAGACATCTATCTCGGCTAATTCAGGAGGTGTTCGAGAAAGCGTACATTAGAATGAAATCATCAGTTGGCCCAAAAAAAGCTCAGAAACTAAAGGAGGCGTCGACTCATTGGCTTCGCCATACAGGCGCAAGTATGGAGATTGAAAGAGGACGTGCTTTGAAAGATCTTTCTGAGGATCTTGGCCATGCAAGTATGTCTACCACAGATACGATTTACGTACAGACAGAGCATAAAAAGAGAGCTGATAGCGGCAAGGCCCGCAAAGTAAAATAATCCTTAGGGTCGATGCCGATTGCATAATCACCATCGTCGCCTTGCAAATATTCAAATTACGCACAATTACCTGCGTTACGCGTAATTATGCAAATGCTCTAATTTATGTGATTGTTTCTTGAATGATAGCGTGAACCAATTCAAACCAATACTCGATATATACTTTAAAATTCAGGTACCAATAGTACCGATATCTGTAAATTTTTAACGAAACTCAGGTAAATATATTCAGATACGACTGACTTTACCAAGGTGAAATGAGCGCTTTGATTCTGGTGAGTACATCTTGTGCATCTAACATGCCTCCTTCTTCAATAATTTCAATCGGAGTACGACCATCAAAGAAATCATTATGATTGGGTAAAGTCATAAATACATTTTGGTTTTCAGGGTTATCGAAGATCAGTTTTAGCACTTTATCGACCTCTGTTAATAAATAGGCTTTCGCTTCTCGTTCCCTATGTACAGGCTCTGATTGGTTAGATATTTCTAGTATTTTATGGCATCGATCATTGTCTATACCCCACGAGGATAGGATTTCAATCGCCTCTGCTAGAATGTCATGTTCTAAGCATTCATCATCTGCCATCGTCGTATCTGATTCCCTAAAAGGTAAGCGTGCACAATTCTAACCTAAAACAATCCTAATCATTTTAACTACAATGCGGAATGTAAGGAAGTTGAAATCTTGCTGATATAGTCGTCAATCCGAATTCTTTATCGTAATGAAACAAACAGTGTCAAAGGATACGCAAATAATATACCTAGAAAACTAGTGAATCTGCATTTGACAATAACACTAAAGCGAGAGAGTAGTGTTTCCAGATCAGAAACAGGAAACACCTATGGCATCAGGTTTTCGTTATATTAGGGCGTAGAACGATAGCGAGAAAACAGTAGATTTAGGCCGCTCTCATAAGGCATAAGGGCAGGATTCAAAATAAATCAAAGCCTTTTCCATTCTTTTTTCTGTGCAGGTCAACACCTACAAAAATAGAATTTTTGCGTGCGATATCAATTGGAAGGGCTTTTCCGCTGCGGATCAGTTCATCATCCGCTTCACGCTGTGCCTTCTTTTGCTTTTCATGTTTTTCGATCAAGTCGTAATAGCTCATAATTTCACTTTAGCACGTCATTTACTACAAGCAAAAACACCGATCTGTTGGAATAAACCCAAAATAGCGCGTAGGTTTTAGCCCATTAACACACCCAATTCTGGAATGGATTACTACAAACTTTAAAACTACATACTGGGAAAGCACCTTGTTAATTTCCAATAAAAACAGTTGGTTACCTTTTTTTTTAGTGAAAAACAATCAAATATCCGAAATCACCCAATATACAGAAACAACCAAAAACTTACGGAATCAACGTTTCACGTCAGTGTTTCACGGAATAATCTGATAAGAAGTGGCTAGCACCCCTATATGCTTATGCGCATATAGGACATTTTGGTAAATAATCTGCGCATTTTCTTATCTAAACTAACTCGTTATATTTTTAACGCCATGGCTGCTAACCGGCTAATCCAAGCTACCATTTGAAGTATTCCCGCATATAACACAAGGATAGTTGTCATGCCAGTAGTCTCGTTTTTTTCAAATATCGATAAAAACCTAACCATAGTGATTACCGGAGCTTTTAGCTTTACCGACCAAAAGGATTTTATGAAAGCATATGCTGACAAGGAAATCGGGCGCTGTATTTTAGACATGGGATTGACTTTAGATATTGATCGTTCCGCTTTAGGTCTTTTGTTATTGCTCAAAGACACCATAGCTACTGATACGGACATTTCGATAACGCATTGCAACTCTAAGGTCAGAAAGATACTAATAATGGCTCGGTTTGATAAATCATTCCACATCGAATAATAGTTATGTGTGTGTAAGATAATGCGTAATAGGCCCCGTAATAGCTGCGTTAGCATAGATAATACGGGGCCTACAGCCCTTCCCTTGGTATAAACTTATATGCGCATAATATATATTATGTTAAATGGCATATAAAGTCTGTGCGGTGCTATCGCCTCCTGATTGGATAACCAACCAAGAGTAACTACGAGTAATGGACAATTTGCGACGGAACCAAAAGGGCTGATGACCTTACACAGAAGTCACATTGTTCCTTCCGTTTTCTTTTGATTTGTACAGCCCTTGGTCAGCCCTTTTTACAAACTGTTCAGCACTGTCTGATTCCCCTTGGAACCAGGTAACACCAATGCTGATGGTCAACTTACTGATCTTATCAAATTCGTGACTTTCAACGGCGACCCGGATTCTTTCAGCAAGAACAACTCCATCATCAATTTTGGTATCCGGTAGTAGTACCGCAAACTCCTCTCCTCCAATACGATAAAGGGAATCAACATTACGAATGACATCAGAGGCCACCCTCACCACATCAATCAGCGTGGTGTCCCCAACGTCATGGCCAAACGTATCGTTTACCCGTTTAAAATGGTCGATGTCAAAAAAAATCAGGGATAAATAGGAACTGGTTCTTTTTGAACGCTCAATTTCAGACCTGTAATCCTTATCCCACTTAAAGCGGTTAAAACTTTTTGTTAAATGGTCAATTGTAGCCAACTCATACAATCGCTTGGACAATTTGTCTCGTTTTGACATGTCTGCGGACAAGCTGTCAATTAACCTAGATAGACCGTTTGACAGCATCCCTAGTTCATCTGAGCTGTTTGTATAACGGACTTCTTCCGGAGGGATCTGACGATTCTCTATAATTGCAGATGTAACTTCTTCCATACGTTTTGATAATCGCAAAATATTGGCTTTGATACCGGCAACAATTAGTGTTCCCAGCAAGATACCCAGACTTACGCCAATGATGCCCAGAGATATGTTCACAACCTTAAACATCTGCTGGTGTTTTACGGCAAGGTGAGCCTTCCGCACTGTAAGTGCTTCAATTGCCTTTATAAGGCTGATGGCCTTTTTATCAAATTGTTCATCTTTCTTGAGAATGGATGAGACCAATTCAGCATTAAAATGTTTTTCAAATGACGGGCCTTTTATCAACTGAATTAGAGCCTCATGGATCGTCGAGAACTCCTCTTTCAATTCATACAGCGTGTTGGATATCCGGTAGAAGCTTTCTACACTCCCGCCCTTTCCTGTTTTTACCCCTTTTTCTGCAAAAGATATTCCCTTGTCCATCAACTTGAATACCTTTCGGCCAAGCCCCTCGATTCTGGTTTGATTAAGATCACCACTAACGATTTTTAGGCTGCTTTTTCTCAGGATTTTATCCATTTCGATATGCAGCTCAAGTTGGGTGATTTCTATTTCATTTGATATTATTGTTAAAGGAACATCCAAGTCAGCAATTTCTTGTAAATCCGATTGAATATCCCCTATAGCAAAAATCGAATGGATCAAAAGACCAAGAATAAAAATGATCAACATTGCAATGGTACTTCCTACCTTCATAGCAATTGTCCAACGAATTTTACCCAACATTATTTTTCTCCCTTCAATAACAAATAATTTGATCACGACCATGCACCGGTACCCAGCGGAGTTTGCCCTCTATTTCGCTCGAAAATCCCAGCCCCCATCCCAGCCCGCAACCGGAGGATTCGCCTCTAGGTATGCGATTCGGTTAAGATAAACCTCTGCAATTGAATCAGTGGAAGTCTCGTTGGTGCAAGATTTAAACGCATGTTTCGCTGTTTCCCAATCTTGATTTCTGTAGGCCAATAGGCCTGCCTTGAAACGACCAGCCTCTGGTTCTGCATCAAGTAACTCAAAGATACGCGTCGGTTCCATTTTTCCCTGGACACGAATAAGATCAAGCTCGCGGGCATAAATAGCTTTTCCCGCAAGCTCCCTTGTGCGCTCAGATAAAATTATTCGGGTGCCGTATGTTTTGTTGACGCCCTCCAATCGTGAACCCAGATTGACTGGGTCTCCCATCACTGTGAAGCTTCTCGATGCCTTTGAGCCAATGGTGCCTAGTATCATGTCGCCTGTAGATATACCAATACGCAAATCGATATCCAGGCTATCTGATTGGAGACCTAAATTTTCTGCGGCATCAACGCGGAATAGGTTCAAGTTATCCAAAGCCGTAAGCGCTGCGTTACAAGCCAACTTGGCATGTTCGTTTGGTGATGTAAAAGGAGGGCCCCAGTATGCCATCACCGCATCTCCCATGAATTTGTCGACCACTCCACTGTTGGATGATATAGCGTCGGTCATATGGCTGAAAAAACCGTTGATCATGCGAACTAGATCATCTGGTGGTAATTTTTCCGAAATAGATGTGAATCCCTTTAGATCGATAAACATAACGGTCATTTCCACCCTCTCCCCTCCGATATGAGTGAAATCTGGGTCCTCGAGAAGTTTGGTTACGATGCGAGGATCCATGTATTTTCCAAATGTGTCCTTGATCAGCTCCTTCGTTTTTAGGCCTCCCACCATTTTGTTGAAAGAGGCCGTTAGTCTACCGACTTCATCATGAGTCATTATGGGTACCACCGTATCCAAGTCCCCCTCCTCAACCGCTTCCGCACCATGGAGCAAATTGCGGACATTTCGTACCAAGGCAAAAGTAATTATCGCAGCTAGACCTAGTCCCAATACTGTCGCAATAGTTGTCAGACCGGCATTAACCGCGAGTAAAAATTTCTCGTCACCGTTTGCCCGTTTGACGGATAATTCAGCCACAGATTCTACATGGCGACGTAAATTGGCGATCTCTGTATCTATTGAGTCCTGCTGCTTGTTGAGCTCAGGTAACAAAACTTCGAAGGCGACTGAATTCCCCGATTTATGGAGAACCATCAATTCAAGAGCATGTTTTTCAAATGATCGGTATTCACGCTCGACCATTGACAAAGAACGCTCCAAGGAAATAATTTCTACTGGTGAATGAGATAATTGTTCTTCAGCTTTGAAAAGTTCATGGGCTTTAATAAATTCCTTATTTACGGCACCTTTCAAGGCATTGATTCTAGAGATAGCCTGAGGGCTTTCTTTGGGGAGGACAAACAGTCTTTGAAGCAATAGGCCCTGTTCCAGCATTTTGACATTAATATGACCAATAGTATCGCTGAGGGGGAGGTGTTTGCTCACTACCGTTTCGAGTTCATCACTAATTTTTGCAGTCAAATGGATGGAAAATACAGCAACAGCCACCATTAGGGTTAGAACTACTACTGCAATTCCAAAGATCTTTTGCGCAATGTTCAGATGCATGGCTGTCCCCATTAAAAAGCGGATTGGAATACTACATAATAGTTGCTTTCTAGCCAGTTCACAGTTTTCTAGGAGCCTCGAAGCTCCTAGATTCGATATCTCAAAACCTTATCTTAATTATCCAGTACTTTTAGGGCGCCAAATCTTCTCATTAATTGAAATTAACCATCTGGTAGGGATAAAACGCGGTTGCTTAGTGGCGATCTTATTAACGATGCCGTCGGTAACAGTGGCACGGCCACCTAATGTACTGAGACTGGAACGCACAACATCTTGAGGCGTTCGTTGTGGTATTGGCATTTTCTTATTAAAACTTGCGCTAGCCCTAAAATCGCTATGTGTATCACCAGGACATACTGCTTGAACACTAACACCTTGGCTGCGCAGCTCTCCACTTAGACTTTCCGCAAAATATCGATTAAAGGCTTTCGTGGCCGAATAGGTTGCCATATAAGGTGTTGGCATGGAGCCCACCACACTGGATAGGCAAATGATTGCACCGCGCTTATTGTTTTTCATCGCAGGAAGAAAACGATGAGTGAGTGAAATAACCTGCCGACAGTTAAGGTCTACCATGTCGGTTTCACTGACAATATCTAAATCGTCAAAGTGACCATAACTGCCGTAACCCGCATTATTAACCAAAATATCCACTTCACTATCCGCAAGATCGAAAATGATATCTGCAGCATCATGGGATATTAAGTCTTGGGCAATCACTTGTATTTGAATGCTATATCGTGATCGGAGGTCTTCCGCGATTTCATTCAAAACTTTTCCTCTGCGAGCGACAATAATGAGATTAACTCCTTCAGCCGCCAGTGCCTCAGCGTAGGCTTTACCAATACCAGAAGAAGCACCGGTAATTAATGCGGTTGACCCAAATTTTTCTTTTATGTTGTACATAGTCACACTTTCCTGATCCTTATGGATTTGTCAGCGAATGATAGAAAAACTCTCCCTAAGCGTCTGTGTACTAGCGCACAATGGTTAGCGAAATAAATACTTAAGCTGGCAACGCTTTAAAAAACAGTACTATTATTAGAGAGCTACCCTGATTTTTTACCGATCATGGTAAATAGATTTAAGCCGCCTTGGGTAAAATGGGTTGTTACTGTTCCACCTAATGATTTTGGCTCTGCGTGAGCATGAAGTGCTGGACAGGGATCGCGCAAAGATTTATAAAATGAGAACTCAAAATCACCTAAATCCCACCTTATTGGCGGTGCTCAGTTCGCAGGTGAACTGGATGCGAAGCGTGCCATCAAACAAGGCGCAGTATTAGCTGCCGCACTTTAAGAATGAGATTTGAAAGGATCAATCCATGAGCTTTAAGCATCTAATTTACAACGTTGAGAGTGGCATCGCGCATGTTATTCTGAACCGGCCCGAAAAGTACAATGCCTTCAACTTCGATTTAATGAGCGACATCGTTCGAGTACAAAAGGTGATTCGAAAGGATCGCAATGTTCGTGTGGTGATCATCTCTGGTAACGGCGAACATTTCAGCTCGGGCATCGACGTCAAAAGCATGATGGGTAAACCATCACAGTTCTTCAAAATTGGCTGGAAGCTTAACCCTTTTGGTACGAATATGGCCCAGCGGTTTTGCATCGGCTGGCACTCGATTCCCGTACCAATAATCTGCGTGATGCATGGTTATTGTTATGGCATGGCTACCACGCTCGCGCTGGGTGCAGATATGCGTTATGCACGGCCCGATGCAGAACTCGCAATTATGGAAGCTAAGTGGGGAATGCTACCTGATATGGCGGGCCTGCAAACCGTTAGAAGCACGCTTCGCCAAGACATAGCAAACGAACTCATTATGACGGGGGAACCGATCAGTGCAGAAAAGTCGTTAGAATATGG
>CAJXXT010000244.1 GCA_913063495.1 uncultured Gammaproteobacteria bacterium
ACCCGCAAGCATTTCCCTGAAGGCATTTCGTCATACGGAACCGACGCTCTACGGTTTACCTTCTTATCGTTAGCATCAACTGGTCGTGATATTAAGTTTGATACCAGCCGTTTGGAAGGTTATCGCAACTTTTGTAACAAAATCTGGAATGCAACACGTTACGTGTTAATGAATACAGAAGACCAAGATAACGGCATCAATGGTGAAAACGTTGAACTCAGTCTTGCGGATCGTTGGATTATCTCTCGCTTACAGCAAACGATAAAAAGTGTTAACAACGCCGTTGAAGAATTCCGTTTCGACCATGCATCACAAGCGCTTTATGAATTCATCTGGAATGAGTATTGTGATTGGTACCTGGAGTTATCAAAGCCTATTTTAACCAGCAATGAGTTCAGCGCAGAAGCGAAGCGAGGAACACGACGTACACTACTTCAAGTATTGGAAACAACACTACGTGTTGCCCATCCAATGATGCCCTATATCACTGAAGAGATTTGGCAACAAATCGCTCCAATGGTTGGCAAAAACGGCGATAGTGTCATGTTGGCTGAACTCCCAGCACCTGCTGAAGAAAGCATAGACCCACAAGCTGAAAGTGATATTGAATGGGTTAAGGGCGTTATTGTAGGTATCCGAAATATTCGTGGCGAAATGAATATTTCTCCTGCCAAACAGATTCCTGTGTTATTAAGTCATGGTGATGACAATGATAAGCAGCGCTTTAACAGCAATGCTCAATTCCTTATCTCTCTTGCCAAGTTAGATAGCCTTACATGGCTAAATCCAGGGGAAGAGGCTCCTATGTCAGCCATCCAGCTTGTTGGGGATATGGAAGTGCTTGTTCCAATGGCAGGCTTAATAGACAAGAGTGCGGAGCTCACTCGCCTTAATAAAGAATTAGATAAGCTCAAAATCGACATTGACCGAGCAGAGAAGAAATTAACAAACCCTAAATTTGTTGATAAGGCGCCTGCTGAGGTAGTTGATAAAGAGAAGCAAAAGGTTGCTGATGCAAAAGCCGCTCTTGCCACTTTGGCAGAGCAAGCGAAAAAGATCAGCGAGCTTTAACCCCAAACAATAAACCAACAAAGCAAAAGGAGGGTTTACCCTCCTTTTTTTATTATGACTAATACTCCTACCGAAACAGACACCCCCCTAGCAACCGATGAGTTTTCTGCCCAACAGTTTTTTTCTGAATGGTGGTTTTCTCTTTTGGTGCTTGTCGTCATATTCACTACGGCCTCCTTCGGTGATTCTCTTACCCAAGCGCTGTCACTAAAACGCGAAATGATTAACCAAGGAGAGTGGTGGAGAATCATCACTGGCCAATTTGTTCATTTAACAACAAACCACACCTTATTGAACGCTACGGGCTACATTATTCTTTGCTTTGGATTCCGAAAGGAGGTCACTGCCACAGAGGAAATGATCACGTTATTCATTGCGGCCATCGGTGTTGGTTTGGGTATTTATTGGTTCAATCCTGAAATGGCATGGTACGCAGGTCTGTCTGGTGCAATATATGGACTGCTGGTGAGTAACGCTATGATAGGAACAAAAAAAACGCCTTACTTATCTGCCTTCTTTTTGTTTTTTGTCATTACTAAAATCATCTACGAACAATTTTTTGCAGAACCCGACCGTGCAACGGCGGCCTTGATAGGTGGAGAAGTTGCTATCGACAGTCACTTATACGGGGCTGTTGTAGGTTTTATTCCTGGGTTATTTTGGGTTTGGCGCAGAAGAGTACAAAATTAATACCCTATAAAGTGTTAATACCCTTCAATCATTAACACTACAACTGCTCACGAGCATCCGCTAACAACCATTTACTTTCCCCGCTTTGCTGAGGGATAACTACAGACGCACCACAAGCAACAGAAACAGAAATACAACAGACACCAAGATTAATCGGCTCAGCCTTTAAGCGTGAATTGATTCTCCTTACCAAGTGCTCAACGCCATCTTTATCTGTGTTTGGCAGCACCGCTGCAAACTGTGCCACCTCAAGCCTAGCTAATAAATCTGCAGGGCGAGTGACTAATGACCTCAGTACCTGGCCGATCATTTTTAATGACTCATCAGCGGCCACGTAACCATAACAATCACCAATTGCATCAAACCGCTCAATCGAAATTAGCAATAAGGCGACAGGGGTTTGATCACGATAAGCTCGCTCCCATTCCTCTTGTAATCGCTGCGTAAAGCTCACTTGGTTTTTTAGCCCTGTAACGGAATCAATGGTATTGATCTCTTCCAACTTGTGATTCATCTGCGACAACTCAGCTAACGCTTGATGCAATCGTTCCGTCCGTTTTTTGACATTTTTGGCTAAACGCTCGTTACTAATTCGCTCTCGCTCCAATGCAAAGGCCTGATCTGCAAGAACCTTTGCCTCGGTATGTTTGGCTTGTTGAGCAGCAACTGATTGTATATTTCGTTTGCGATTAAGTTTATCCGCAAGTGCAAATGAAAGAAGACTTAGCTCAAGTGCAGCACCAATCTCCATACTATATTCCGTCACAAAAATAGCCGGCACCAAGCCTAAACGATAGAAAAGCATTCCACTAACACCGACAATATAAGCAAACCAGGCAACCACAAAATACCCCGCCTCCTTTTGTCCTCTCCGCCACGCCAACAACCCAGAAACCAATATAAGAACAGAGGCAATCAGTACAATAACGGAGTTACTTTGTTGTAAGTAATAAGCTTCGACAAATCCACCAACAAACATCATCACAGCCGAATATAACACTACTGCCATTACTAGATAATATAACGTACGTTGAAGCTCTTTTAACCGCAAAAACTCAACGACAAACAAGCCTGCAAAGAACATCGTTACACAGGCAAAAACCCCTACGGCTTGATGCTGCCAATAAATCGACGTTGGCCACAAGTACTGGAATGCGAACCCTTGTTCAGAGGAAATAAACATTGCACTAGACAGGGTGAATAATACATAAAATAAATAGCCAAACTCTCGCGTTGCAAGGAATATAAAAAAATTGTACACCGCCATAACCACGAGAAAGCCAAAAAATAACCCATAGACCAGTTCTGTTTGAACCGAGTGCTGTAACAGTTCTATTTGTTCAATAAGCGAGATAGGCACTCTTACCGGATATGGTGTTTGAACTCTTATCAACACCTCCAATGAATGACCTTTCTCCAGAGGCAAAGGAAAAAGGAAGGATCTATATGTAAGAGGGCGCCCGGAAAATTCAAACCGATCCCCCGTTTGATAGACTTTTTGAATACCCCCATTTTCGACAACGTACAAATCCAAAGCTCTGATTTGCGTATTATTAACATTGAGATACCATTGGTAAGCATCTGTTTGCGAACCTATCTCCACGTAAAACCAATAAGCTGAGCGTGAGTAGCCAAAACTAGGCATTCCATTAGGTACGTCCTGCCAAGGTATTGCCAATCGGTCTTCATAAATATCAGAAAAACCTAACTGCCCTTGCTTATCCTCGTAAAACTGCAAATATGGGCTTACTTCTTCTCGCGTAGATGCATCCGTCAACAAAACCTTTGGATCAGAATCCTCCGCCATCGTAGGTACGACGACCCCCAACAAGAGAATATAACTCAGCAGGATATTTGAAATGGTATTTAAAAATAAAGAGTGATTACATCCACTCTTTTTATTTATTCCGATGAGTATCACTATATACCATCACACTATAAAATCCGTTGTTATTAATAAGACGCTTAAAACCTACGCATTTAACCACATTCAAGCAAAAAATAGCACAACCACCGCTATTCTTCCAAAAACATACAGGATTACTACAAAATGAAAATAAAACCCGGTATATACACCCATTACAAGGGCAATGAATACCTCGTTATTGACATTGCTACTCACAGCGAAACAGAAGAGCAACTTGTCGTTTATAAAACGCTATACGGTAATTATGACTTGTGGGTAAGACCTCTTGATATGTTCACTGAATCTATCACCATCGATAACCAAGAAGTACCCCGTTTTCGATGGACGCGAGATTCAACCGAATAACACTGGATATTACTAACGATTACCCCTGCTATAATTTAGCAATAATATTCTGTAATTCCGCGGGGGTCATATGACCCTCTGTATCAAAAACATTATTTAGCCGCTCAATCAAACGCCGGAAGCTCTCATCAATTTTTACCCCTTGGTTAAATAGGGCATTAATATTAGTTACACCATCGGTCATAATGGAAGTGAACACGTCCTCCTGTTGCTCCGTTAAATCCAGAAACATCGTTGCCTCATCAACGCGAGCAGACATTGATTCTACCAATTCAGCGCAGCTTGCCATCACTTTTTGATAACCTTCATCCACCTGTTCGACCACATGTTGCATCTTTCGCCCAAGCCCTTGCATCACTTCCTTTTCCATCTCCAGCATTTTACCGCCATCAATAGAATGCACTCTCGCATCCATACCTTGTACCATTGAAACTACATTATCTTTTACTGCACTATAACGTTTTTCATCTTCTGGCATGTTTTTCACTAAAAGTGATACACAACCATAATTGATAATACAACGTCGGCCAAAATCAATATACCGGCCATCATCTTTGAGTTCCCATAACAATCGCGATTCCAGGTCTTTTGCCAGCCCATTCTCTTCAATATTTTTCAGCTCAAAATTACTGCGAATTTGAAGGCTACAATGAATTTGGTAATTAACTAAGGAGCGAAACAACAATTGAGCAAGTTCATCCAAGTTGCAGCATTCATGACAATGTAAAAGAAACTGAACGTTCGCCCCTAAATCACTCGTATCTGACATCGCAGAAAAAGCCATGTCGTTGGCTTGGCGCAAACGGCTTTTCAGCTGTTCATTGGCAATTTTATGGAAAATTTCCTTTTGCAAACGGGCTCTTAACTCCGTCTCCGCCATCGAGGCGTCAACAATATCATCCACCCCTGCATTAAACGCAGTCATTGGATCAACCTGTACACCATCAGGGCAATAGATAATAAGTGACGCTGACTCTAAATCGGAAATATCTCGTAGCATTTCACACTGAGAGGTAACATCACCTTTTTTTGAAGCAACAAGGAATAGAATATCCAGCACATCCAATGCAGGCAGTGTCGCCACTCCATCCGCGGTATCAACGCAGGTTATAATAAAATCATTTTCTAGCGCCACCGCGACGGGCAACTCATCGATACACACCAACAATAGTCTACGTTTTGCTCCTGCCACAATAAATGACCTCCTGTCTGGCCTCCACTTTCACGAATATCGTAAAGGAGTATTATTAGCGTAGAAGCAAAACATCAGACCAACAAGATTAAGAAAGCTATTTTACAGTAAAGAATTACTTGGAAGGCAAGTCTGGGCAGTCCTCAGCAAGACCTGAGGATATAACTCTGGCAGCTACAGCCCTCATCACACCTTTATAACGATCCACTTCACCCTGAGTACAGTTGGTGTTCGTCAACAAGTTAATTGACGCGCTTTCCATTGACCATATCAATGCGTAGTGCACTAGTGGATCCAAATGCCGCCCTTCTACTTCATGGTATTTATCATCAAATAACTCAACAACCTGTCTAATAAGCGCTTCTCTATGCTGAGCCAAAGGTGAGTCAGTACGACGCGCCTCTTCAGTCATCATTCGAACCAAAGGCCCCAAACTTGCGTGATAATCAAAATATAGATCGACACAATTCATAACAAAGTCCGTCAGCGAGCTGGCATTTTGACGTTCAGACTTAAAACGAGCCGTTAACAACTCTGCCGCAAGTTGATAGATGCTTTCTAGCACATCAACTTTGTTTTTAAAATACTTGTAAAATGTACGCCGAGATATGTTGGCGGCTTCTAGCAAATCTTGAACCGTCGTCTCTGTAATACCCTTGCGTGCAAATACGCCGATAGCATTAAACAATACATCCGACTTTGCACCTTGGCCTGGCAAAGGGAAGTTCAGTTGTGTTGTATTATCCCCACGCTCACGCTCAGTTTCTTTTAACAAAGCATCCATAAAATGAGTATCATCATGATCTTTATCGATAACATTGGGTTCTGAGCTTGGTGTTACATCTTCCATCGTAAGCCTCTGTTAGCATTTATAGATTCATCCAACATGTTGTGATGCAGACTACCTGCTATACATAATGAATGGTCTATATATAGTATTAGCAATATTCTACGCAATCAAAAAACATATACAACGCGTTTAACCAAGAATTTACTGATAAATTGGCAATTGCCCTAATGATTATTGTTATAGTTTTGTTAACTGTGAATGACGCACTTGATGCGTCTATTTTTTAACCTTAAACTCTTAACCAAATTTGATAAATCAATAACTATAACTCTAACAACAATAATAATAACAACTCTATGTTAAAAAAGTGGCTACTCTCCCCGCTATCAATCATCACATTTGCTTTTGCACTATGTTTGCCGGCTCTCTTCACAGGGTACTTCGGCGATGACTACATGCATCACGCATTACTACAAGAGAGCACCCCAATACAAAAACCTCACGACCTTTCGTTATTCGGCCTCTTTTCTTTCGTAAATGGAGATGAGACACGCACTCGAGAGCTAATGGACTTAGGGTTGTTGCCCTGGTGGACAAATCCAGATCTAAAATATGCTTTTTGGCGCCCTATTTCTGAAATAACTCACTGGATTGACCATCGGCTTTGGCCTTCTAGCCCGGAGCTAATGCACGTTCAGAATATTCTTTGGTACCTCCTCCTTATCTATTTAGTTTACGTCCTATTTAAAACGTCATTACCAAATACGTCATCCGCATTATCGACAGGTATCCCTATTCTAGCCATGTTCATCTATGGCCTAGATAGTAGCCATGGATTTACCGTTTCCTGGATTGCAAACCGAAATAGTCTAATAGCGGCGACATTTGGCGTAAGTTCACTGATTTTTTATATACGTTGGCATAACAAAGGCCTCCACACTACCTACATTCTCTCATTAGTGTTTCTAAGCCTGTCACTGTTATCCGCTGAATTTGGCATTTCGACATGCGCATATTTAGGGGCCTTTGCCATCTTTATGGACAAAAATGGCCCGGTTAAAGGTTTAACTTACATTGTCCCTCATGCTGCTCTCACTGGGCTATGGTGGTTAACCTATAAGGTGGGGAACTTTGGTGCAGCAAACGCCGATGCTTATTATCTAGACCCTATCGCCTCCCCCTTATTGTTCTTATCTACCCTAGGAGAAAGACTGGTTGCTCTGATTGGCTCTCAGTGGGGGTTAATTCCAGCAGAAGTCTTCGGCTTTATAGGTCCAGGTAATCAGGTTGTTGCTAATGTCTCACTTATCGTAGGGGCAGTATTCATATCCCTGACATTACTATTGTTAACTCCGCTGCTAAAACAATATGCTCACATACGATTTTGGTTTTTTGGAATGTTATTTGCGGCTCTACCTGTCTGCTCAGCCGCCCCCCATGACAGGGTGCTACTGTTCATCGGATTAGGAGGCAGCTATTGCGCAGCAGCCATAATCATCGCGGCATTAAAACATACTCAAGAAGTGTATGGGAACTTAGCCCTGGCGGCGAAGTTAATGGCTTACCCGTTTGCTATAACCCACCTAGTACTTGCCCCACTATTAATGCCGCTAATGTCTTACAGCACAAAAATATGGGGTGCCCAGTTAGATTTAACTCCTGCACTGCTTACGGGAATAAACACAAGCGAAGGTAATATTGAAAACAAACAAATCATCCTATTTAACGTCCCTATAGGGTCTGCACTCGCAATAACAACAACCCGCGTTGTTCGAAACCTTCCATTACCCGATAAGCTTTGGGTGATATCAACAACCAATACGGATACGATGGTTACTCGCATCTCAGATAACCAACTGTTAGCAAGCAAACCCTCCGGGTTTATTACGGGGCCAGAACAAGCCACCCGAAACTTACAATCAAAACCCGTCAGGGTGGGAGATAAAGTTCCCCTTAACGGCATTATTATCGAAATAGTAAAGGTATCCTCATTAGGCCATCCAACAGAAATTTTATTGACGTTTCAAAACTCTCTTGAAGATTCTAATGTAATGTTATTAGACTGGAACATTGAGACTAAACGCTTCGAAGAAATTCATCCTCCGAAGGTCTCGAAGCAGTATATATTTCTAGCTTCTGACAAATAGCGATACTCTTATAGCAGAGCTATTCAAAACTCCCATCAGGCGCAGCCTTATTAATCTACCGCCTCTACCAATCCACTCTAGTTATAGCTCCCTAAATCGCAGGCAATAAAAAACCCCGAACATTGCTGTCCGGGGTTTTTTGGAATAAATGCCCAACAATGACCTACTCTCACATGGGGAAGCCCCACACTACCATCGGCGATACTG
>CAJXXT010000245.1 GCA_913063495.1 uncultured Gammaproteobacteria bacterium
CCTTCTCAATGGATTGTTAGTCAGTCACTATCCTCCCTTTACCGTCCTCCTATATCACTCTGATCACAGGGTAAATCTGTCTGTAGTTATTCCTACTTTACGTCCAGAGCATATCTGGTTGTGTCTGAGTTAGGATTGTTGTGATTTCCTTGTCTACTACTGTTTTTTTATGACTACATGCATCAGGTTATTTGATGCCGCTTTTTATTCGTTATATGAGTGATAAAATCATGTCTATTCCCGTTTCAATGCGGTTGCAACAACTTAGATTTAATGCATTCGGAATTAGCACGCTTATTCTTGTTGGTGTATTAAACGCCTCAATTGTTCACGCGCAGTCTGTTGAGTATGGCCTTGCTCAGTCTCGTCTTACTCTCACTACAGCGGTTTCAGTGGCGCAAAAACATGATCTTTGGCTGATAGGCAACAAGCATTCACAGGATGCAATAGACGCTGCCAGCGTGTCAGCAGGAACGCTACCAGATCCAAAAATATCCATTGCGTTTGCCAACATGCCTACGGATACCTTTGATTTTGGGCAAGAGCCAATGACTCAATTTAAAGTGGGTATGTCCCAAATGTTTCCTAGGGGAGAAAGCCTCGCGATTAAACAACGGCAACTGGCTATTAAAGGTCAGCAATTTCCTTATCAGCGGGAAGATCGAAAAGCAAAAGTTGCTGTGATGGTTAGTCAGCTTTGGTTGGATATTTATAAAGCTCAAGAAAGTATTGCATTGATAGAAAAGGACAGAGCCTTGTTTGAACAGCTTGCTGACGTAGCAGCGGCGAGTTATTCCTCGGCAGTCGGCAAAACCCGGCAACATGACATCATTAGAGCTCAATTGGAAATGACCCGATTAGAAGATCGTTTAACGATGTTGCGACAGAAAAAAGAAATGTTTCGACAGAAGTTGAATGAATGGTTGATTGAGAATGTTAAGGAAAAGACAGCAATCTCCAATGACACTCAACTGTCTTCGGTATTACCAAGTATTACTTTACAGAGACCAGAGCTGTATCGCCCTGAAGTGGGTGTGAACATCCCTGCATTGCTGGATGTTCTATCACAACATCCAGCAATAAAAGCACTGGAGAAAAAAGTTAATGCAAGCCGCACTGGTGTCGAATTGGCAAGGCAGAAATATAAGCCAGCTTGGGGCGTAAATGCGAGTTATGCCTATCGTGATGATGACGCCATGGGGAATGATCGAGCTGATTTTTTCTCAGTTGGAGTGAGCTTCGATTTGCCAATTTTTACCGATCAACGACAAGATCAGCAAGTAAAGACTGCTATCTCAAAATCTGAAGCAGTGAAAACCGAGAAAGGATTGTTAATTAGGCGATTAAAAGCATCCTTTGAAACAGCAAAAGTGCAGTTGATGCGGTTGAATGAGCGAAAAAACCTTTATCAAATGAAACTTCTACCACAAGTACAAGAGCAAGCTGAAGCCTCTCTTACGGCTTATACCAACGATGATGGTGATTTCTCTGAAGTGGTACGGGCGAGAATCGCAGAGTTAAATGCATCAATTGATGCGCTGAATATTAATGTGGATCGACAAAAAATCATTGCTCGATTGAATTACTTTGTTGTTGCAAATGATTCGTCAAATTAAACAGCAATCAATACAACATCCAAGCAGCAAAGAAATAGGCAAACCTTATGAATAATACGACGAAAAGTAATCGAAAACTTACAGGTTCAACAGTGACAGGTCTGGTTATCGGGCTAGCTGTTGGTGTTGGTCTCGTTGTTATTGCAAATCAATTCTTTATGAAGTCAACAGCGAATATTTTAGGTATGGCTGACCCCGCAAGTGTGGCGCAAGAGAAAAATCCGCTGTATTGGGTGGCGCCAATGGATGCAGATTATCAACGAGACAAGCCTGGTAAGTCTCCAATGGGAATGGATTTGATCCCTTTTTATGGTAATGCCGGTGCATCAAGTGATGCTCCTGGTACGATAAGAATATCCCCTGATGTTGTGAATAATCTCGGTGTAAGAACGGCTATTGCGGAACGCCGGAGCATGCATTCTGAAATTAAAACGGTGGGTTACGTTAAATATGACGAGGACAAGCTGCTGCATATTCACCCTCGTGTAGAAGGATGGATAGAAACCCTTTATGTAAAAGCTGCGGGGGATCCTGTTGAAGAAGGGCAGCCGCTATACGATATTTATTCACCGGCACTGGTTAATGCACAAGAAGAATTTGTACTTGCATTAAGTCGAAAAAATAGACGGCTTATTCGTGCGGCGGAAGATCGTTTGATGGCACTACAATTACCAAAATCGGTAATTAAGCAATTAAAGAAAACCAAAAAAGTAAAACAAACAATCACCGTTGTCGCGCCTCAAAGTGGTGTGGTTGATAATTTGAATATACGAGAGGGTGTTTTTGTTAAACCGGGGAATACGGTGATGTCTATTGGTTCGCTGGAACAGGTATGGGTTGAAGCGGAAGTATTTGAACGTCAGGTGTTTCAAGTGTCAGCAGGGCTGCCGGTAACAATGACGTTAGATTTTCTTCCAGGAAAAAGCTGGCTCGGTAAAGTGGATTACGTATACCCCACGTTAAATGCAAAAACACGAACAGTTAAACTGCGCTTACGCTTTGACAATAAGAGCCAAGAACTCAAACCTAATATGTTTGCTGAAATTGCCATACACACTAAAAGTGATGGTGATGTATTGCTGGTTCCAAGAGAGGCAATTATTCGGACAGGCAGTGTTGATAGAGTAGTGCTTGCATTGGGAGAAGGGCGTTTTAAATCTATTGAAGTAAATGTTGGTCGTTTTGATGAAAAGTTTGCTGAGATAGCCTATGGACTTAAAGAAGGAGAGCGTGTGGTGACTTCGGCACAATTTTTATTGGATTCTGAATCCAGTAAAACCTCTGATTTTAAACGAATGAATCATGATGATAAATCCACTACACCAGAGCGAGTATGGGTTGATGCCACCATCAATAGCCTTATGCCAGCTCATCGAATGGTTAATTTGGATCATAAAGCCATTGATGAATGGGGTTGGGCCGATATGACAATGGATTTTACTGTAGTCGAATCGGTTGACTATGCAAAATTGAAGCAAGGTTTGAATCTACAAATTGAAATACAAAAGGCTGAAGATTTTCAGTACCTAATTACTAATATACGCTTATCTGATGATCAGATGAGTGGTCATGACGAATAGGGGTAGCGATATGATTGAATCCATTATTCGATGGTCTGTTGGAAATCGTTTTTTTGTATTGCTAGCAACAGCAATGATTGTTGGCGTCGGTTTGTTTTCACTAAAAAATACGCCGTTAGATGCGATACCGGACTTATCTGATGTGCAGGTGATTATTAAAACAAGTTATCCAGGGCAGGCGCCGCAAGTAGTGCAAGATCAGGTAACTTACCCATTAACAACGGCAATGTTGTCGGTGCCAGGCGCTGTAACGGTAAGAGGCTATTCTTTTTTCGGGGACTCCTATGTATACGTGATTTTTGATGAAGATACGGACTTGTATTGGGCTCGTAGCCGCGTGCTGGAATACTTAAGTCAGGTAGCTCCCTCATTACCTGAAAATGCGAGGCCTCAACTTGGGCCTGATGCAACAGGTGTTGGTTGGATTTATCTCTATGCGCTGATTGATAAAACAGGTCAGAATGATATTAGCCAGCTACGTAGTTTGCAAGATTGGTTTTTGAAGTATGAATTGCAAACCGTTCCTGGTGTGTCCGAGGTGGCAGCTCTGGGTGGCATGGTGAAGCAGTATCAAGTGAAAGTGAATCCAGACAAATTGCGAGCCTTTGGTATACCCCTTTCTCATATCCAAACGGCGATAAAAAGAGGTAACCAAGAAATTGGCGCATCTGTTGTGGAAATGGCCGAAGCGGAATACATGGTGCGTGCTACTGGCTACATAAAGAATGCAGATGATCTCGGAAATATACCTTTGGGTGTCAATGAAAATGGCACTCCATTGTTGTTAAAGAATGTTGCTGAAATTGGTGTTGGCCCTCAGATGCGAAGGGGAATTGCTGAACTTAACGGAGAGGGTGAGACCGTTGGAGGCATTATTGTTATGCGGTTTGGTGAGAATGCCAAGAAAACTATTGAAGGTGTAAAGGCAAAACTTGAGGAATTGAAAAAAGGTTTACCTGACGGTGTAGAGGTTGTCACTGTATATGATCGCAGCGGATTGATAGAACGTGCTGTAAGTAACTTGGGATTTAAGCTTTTAGAAGAACTAGGAGTTGTGGCATTGGTGTGTATCGCATTTTTGCTTCATGTTCGTTCGTCTCTTGTCGCCATTTTTAGTTTGCCAGTGGGCATCTTAATGGCATTTATTGTTATGTATGCACAGGGTTTAAATGCCAATATTATGTCTCTGGGAGGTATTGCGATTGCGATAGGTGTGATGATTGATGGTGCCATTGTTATGATTGAGAATATGCACAAACATATGGAGAAGACTCCATTAACAAAGGAGAATCGTTGGCAGGTTGTCGTTGCTTCTGCAACAGAGGTGGGGCCCGCGTTGTTTTTTAGTTTACTTATTATTACCGTGAGTTTTGTGCCAGTTTTTACATTAGAGGCACAGGAGGGGAGAATGTTCTCGCCTTTGGCATTTACCAAAACATATGCAATGGCAGCAGCAGCGATATTGGCGATCACTTTGGTACCGGTATTGATGGGCTACTTTATTCGAGGGAAAGTGCTTTCGGAACAAAAAAATCCCATTAATCGAATTTTAACCGCTAGTTATATTCCAGTGTTAAAACAGGTACTCCGGTTTCCAAAAATCACACTGTCTGCGGCGGTAGTCGTGCTGGCTATTGGTGTCTGGCCTTTGGATAAAATTGGTAGTGAGTTTATACCCGCATTAGATGAAGGTGATCTAATGTATATGCCAATTACCTATCCTGGTATTTCTATAGGTAAGGTGCGTGAATTGCTCCAACAAACAGATAAATTAATCCGAACGGTACCGGAGGTCAAAACAGTATTTGGAAAAGTAGGGCGAGCAGAAACCGCTACTGACCCTGCGCCATTAACAATGATTGAGACATTTATTCAGTTTATTCCGCAGGATCAGTGGCGTGAGGGGGTAACGGTGGAAAGTTTGAGAAAAGAGTTGGATGCATTGGTGCAATTGCCTGGTGTGACAAATTCTTGGGTAATGCCAATTAAAACACGTATCGATATGTTGGCAACCGGTATTAAAACGCCTGTGGGTATCAAAATTGCTGGTCCAGAGTTGGCAACGATACAAGAGATTGGTCAGCAATTGGAAGTTATTCTAAGAGATGTTCCTGGAACCGCATCGGTTTATTCCGAGAGGGTAGCTGGTGGGCGTTACATTAAGGTGGATATCCAACGGGAGAAAGCAGCGCGCTATGGGCTCAATATTGCAGATATTCAGCAAGTTGTTGCAACAGCTATTGGCGGTATGAATGTGGCGAGAACAGTAGAAGGTCTTGAGCGATACCCGATAAATATTCGTTACCCTCAAGATTATCGGAACTCACCTGAACAGTTGTCATTGTTACCTGTTGTGACGCCAAGCGGCCAACGTATTGCTTTGGGAGATGTAGCGAAAGTATTTATTGAAGATGGCCCCGCGGGAATAAAAAGTGAAAATGCGCGTTTAAACGGTTGGTCGTTTATCGATATTGAAGGTGTTGATGTTGGTAGTTACGTTGAGGATGCACAGCAGGTGGTTAGAAATCAATTGAATTTGCCTGCGGGTTATTCAATCACGTGGTCAGGTCAGTATGAATATATGCAGAGAGCAAAAGAAAAACTTACATACGTTGTACCATTAACACTCGCCATCATTGTGATATTGCTCTTTATGAATTTTGGCAATCTCGTTGAAGTTGCGATAATTATGGGGACGTTACCGTTAGCAATGGTGGGCAGTATTTGGTTGATGTATTTAGAAGGGTATAACTTCTCTGTCGCGGTGGGTGTTGGCTTTATCGCGTTGGCAGGGGTAGCGGTTGAGATCGGAGTCATCATGTTGGTTTATCTTAATCAAGCTTATAAGCAGATGATAGAACATAGTGAACAGTCAGGGAAAGGAGTAACGGTGGAGGTATTAAGAATTGCAGTTCTAGAAGGTGCGGGTATGCGCGTTAGACCTGTGATGATGACCGCAACAGCCACCATTGCCGGACTTTTGCCAATACTTTATGGGTCGGGAACGGGATCAGAAGTAATGAGCCGTATCGCCGCCCCGATGGTTGGAGGAATGGTGAGTGCTGTCATATTGACGTTGTTGGTTGTTCCAGTGATTTTTTATCTGTGGAAAAAACAATCGCATATATAAATTTTAAAAACATATTCAATTGGAGGTTTTGGAAATGAAAAATAAAATAATAATTACGTTAACGCTTATATCTATGGTTGTGGCTGGTTCGGTGTCTGTATCTGTGCAAGCGAGTGGTTCGCATACGCACGATAACGAGGGAGGTGTGGGAGATGAGGAAAGTGCAGTAGGGAAACCGGCTGCGGAAGCTGATTCGACAAAAACAATTCAGGTTGTTACCAAAGATTCTATGCGATATGAATTTTCGCCCGTGCCAGACATAAAAGCGGGGGATATTGTGACGTTCATTGTTACCAATGAAGGCCAAATACCTCATGAGTTTTCTATTGGTGATAAGCGAGAGCAGGATGCCCACAGAAAAATGATGCAGAAAATGCCTAATATGGTACATGAGGATGGTAATACCACTACGGTTAAACCAGGAGAGACGAAAAAATTAACGTGGAATTTTAGTGGAACCGTTAAGGGCTTAAGTGAGGTGGTTTTTGCTTGTAATGTGCCCGGGCACTTTGAGGCTGGGATGTTTCATAAAATGACAATAGGCCAACAGAGTGTAATGACTCAGCAAGAAAACGTAAAACAAGGAAAGACAAAGCACCATGACATGGGTTCACATCACCATCAATAACTCAGCGTAAACTAGAGGCATCGATAGCTTGACCCTTGTCTTAGACAAGGGTTTACCCTGACGTAACAAATGAGTTATTGCTTGTTGATTAAGTAAGGAGTTAAGCATGCAACAGACAGAATTGATTATCGAAGGAGCAGGCTGTGCCAGTTGTGTTGGTAAAATTGAGTCAGCGCTTAAAACACTGCCAGGGGTTACTGATGCTGTTATGAACTTTGCTCAGCGTACCGTGATGGTAGAAGGCGATGTGGGCACTGAAACGCTGATTAGTACCATTGAGGTCGCGGGTTATAACGCAAGAAGCAGTGCTGGAGCATCTGATGATGAGCTGCTAAAAGAGAAAGAAGATGCCGACTGGATATATTACAAGCGTTTAATGCGAGACATGACGGTTGGATTAGGCTTAGGTGTTCCTCTGATGGCCTATGGGTTAATGGGTGGGCCAATGACGGTAAATACATTAACTGAACGTGGGGCATGGCTTTTTGTTGGTGTGTTGTGTGCTTGTGTAATGTATTTTTCTGGACGGCATTTCTATATTGGAGCCTGGAAATCGTTTGTTAACCATAATGCCAATATGGATACGTTGATTGCATTAGGAACGGGGACAGCTTGGCTCTACTCTATGATAGTGGTGCTTTTTCCTTATTCAGTTCCTGAAATGGCCCGTCATGTGTATTTTGAAGCTACGGCAATGATTATCGGCCTCATCAATTTGGGTTTAGCGCTAGAAGTAAAAGCAAGGGGAAGAACCAGCGAAGCAATAAAACGACTCATTGGGTTACAACCGAAAACGGCGAGAGTGATTCGCGATAAAAAGGAAATCGATGTCGTCATCGAACAGGTGTTATTGAATGATTTGGTGAGAGTTCGTCCAGGAGAGAAAATTCCTGTTGATGGTATGGTTGAGGAAGGTCATACATCCATTGATGAATCCATGTTGACCGGTGAACCAATGCCGGTAGAAAAAAGTCAAGGCGATGATGTTGTCGCAGGTACGATTAATAAAAGTGGCTCTATTGTCTTTAAAGCTATCCGGGTGGGGAAAGACACCGCGTTAGCGCGAATTATTGGAATGGTCAAACGCGCACAGAATTCAAAACCCCCAATAGGCCGCCTTGCTGATGTCATTGCTGCGGTTTTTGTACCTACAGTAATGATTATCTCAGTAGTTAGTGCATTGGTATGGCTAAATTTTGGACCTGACCCTGCGATGGCATTTGCGATGGTGTCGGCAACAACGGTTCTTATCATTGCTTGTCCCTGTGCATTAGGGCTAGCAACACCCATGTCAGTAATGGTCGGTGTAGGTAAAGCTGCAGAAGTAGGGGTATTGATTCGAAATGGTGAGGCATTACAAACGGC
>CAJXXT010000246.1 GCA_913063495.1 uncultured Gammaproteobacteria bacterium
GGCTTAAATCTTCATCTTTTGCCAGCTTGCCTAGGCGCTCATCAACATACTCTGCGGTGATTTCGAAAGGTTTGCCGGCTTGTTTGCTTGCCAAGTCTGTCGCATCAAATGAAACTTCGTCTGTGAGTCGTTCCATGACCGTGTGTAGGCGTCTTGCACCAATGTTTTCTGTGGTTTCGTTAACATGGAAGGCGACTTCTGCGATACGGCGAATTGCACTTTTATCAAACTGAATTTCTAACCCTTCCGTTTGAATGAGTGCTTTGTATTGTTCTGATAGAGATGCCTTAGGTTCGGTTAAAATACGTTCGAAGTCATCTGCCGTGAGGGCTTCGAGTTCTACTCGTATTGGTAAGCGCCCTTGTAGTTCCGGTACCAAGTCAGAAGGTTTGGCTAAGTGGAATGCACCGGAGGCAATAAATAAAATGTGATCTGTTTTTACCATGCCGTATTTGGTGCTAACGGTGCAGCCTTCGATAAGTGGCAGTAAGTCACGTTGAACCCCTTCGCGAGAAACGTCGGTACCGCCACCTTCAGATCGCTTGGCAACTTTGTCGATTTCGTCTAGAAAAACAATGCCATTTTGTTCTACCGCTTCAATGGCTTTGCTTTTTAGGTCGTCTTCGTTAACAAGTTTAGCCGCTTCTTCCTCTTTGATTTGTTTGTACGCGTCTTCAATTTTAAGTTTGCGTGTTTTCTTTTTACCGCTGCTCATATTGGAGAACATACTTTGCAGTTGGTTGGTCATTTCTTCCATGCCGGGAGGGGCCATGATTTCAACGCCAACAGAGGGGGCGGCTAAATCAATTTCAATTTCTTTGTCATTTAGATCGCCTTCACGAAGGCGTTTGCGGAATAACTGTCGCGCAGCAGAGTCTTCTTTTTGAGGTTCTTCTTCTTTAGATGACCAATCATTTCTTACGGGCGCGAGTAGTGCGTCGAGTATACGTTCTTCGGCAGCATCTTCAGCCTTGTGTTGAACCAAGTCGATTTCTTGTTCGCGCAACAGTTTTACAGCCATATCGGCTAGATCGCGAATAATGCTTTCGACATCACGCCCCACATAACCAACTTCGGTAAATTTAGTGGCTTCTATTTTGATAAAAGGCGCGTTGGCGAGTTTGGCGAGGCGCCGTGCGATTTCAGTTTTACCAACACCGGTTGGCCCTATCATCAGAATGTTCTTCGGAGAGATTTCGTTGCGCAGTTGCTCGTCTAGTTGCATGCGACGCCAGCGGCTTCGAAGCGCTAAGGCGACGGCGCGTTTAGCTCCTGCTTGCCCAATGATGTGTCGATCGAGTTCGTGAACAATTTCTCTTGGAGTCATATCTGACATAGTTAACTACTCTATTCTTTCGTGTTGGGTATGTGTTTTTCGAAAACGCAGTAAAATGTATCTGTCGCTGTTGATTTCTGGGTTAGTTATCTGTTTCGCAATCTAGTTCTTCAATCACATGATTGTGATTGGTGTAAATGCAGATATCTCCGGCAATGGCGAGGCCTTTTTCAACGATTTCTCTTGCGCTAAGGTCGGTGTTATCAAGTAAGGCGCGAGCTGCGGATTGTGCAAACGGGCCGCCAGAGCCAATAGCAATAAGATCATCTTCTGGCTGTATGACATCCCCGTTTCCGGTAATGATTAGGGATGCTGTTTCATCAGCGACTGCGAGTAGCGCTTCAAGCTTTCTTAGAGCCCTGTCGCTGCGCCAGTCTTTGGCAAGTTCGACGGCAGCCCGTGTCAGGTTACCTTGGTGTTTCTCTAATTTGGCTTCAAAACGCTCAAAGAGGGTGAACGCATCGGCAGTACCGCCAGCAAACCCAGCGATGATTTTACCGTTGTAAATACGTCTTACTTTACGGGCATTACCTTTCATGATGGTGTTGCCTAGGCTGACTTGTCCGTCACCACCAATAACAACTTTTCCGTTGCGGCGGGCTGAAAGTATGGTGGTGCCTCGGTATTGTTCCACGGTCTACCTCTAAAAAATGTCTATACGTATGTCTACGTGATGGTTGCGTTAAATAGCTCTATGTTTTTAACGCTGATCGGAGATATATGGGGTGAGGTTTGTTGAATTCAACCTGAAGAGGTGGGATTTATTTTTTTGGGAGTTGCCGTTGGATGTGCTCAATGCCGTTTTGTTTTAGTAAGTGTTTGGCGTTATCCAGCGCATTGTCTGAATTGAACGGGCCAATTTGTACGCGATGGAAGGTTTTACCTTTAATATCAACGGTTTCTATGTTGACGTTGAGCCCAAGTAATAATAACTCTGCACGGCGTTTATCGGCATCTTTTGGTAGTGTGAAGGCGCCAGCTTGGAGCAGAATTTCAATGGCAGTTTTGTCATCTATGGTTTTGCTGGAGATTTGGCCTTTACCTTGTCTTGTGTCCACTTCAGCATCAGGTAATACGTTGTAGAAGTCAAAAGTTGGAGTTTTGGCTGTGTTCTGTGTTGAAGAGTGACGTTGAGAAATGCTGTTTTTCTCTTTGTTGTCTTCTGCCGGTGTTTGAATGCCTGCTAAATAGTAAAGAAATGCTAAAAATAGCCCTGTAGCGACGCCAGTAAATAACCATACCCAACTGGGTACTGAATGTGATGGTGAGTCGCTCAAAGGCTTTATCTCTAGTTATTTTTTGGCGGGGTTTCAGGTTTGGTTTAATTTCAGATTACATGCTTTCTGGTGCAGACACACCCAGTAGCAATAATCCGTTTTGAATGACCTGTTGAACGGCTTCGTTAAGCGTGAGTCGTGCATTACGAAGGTTTTTATCGTCAATAATCATTTTATGGGCGTTGTACCATGTGTGAAACTCTTGAGCGAGTTCTCGTAGGTATGTTGCCAATTGATGGGGCTCGTGATGTGTTGCTGCTCTTAGCAATACATCGGGATAGGCCCCTAGCTTTGCCGTTAGGCTAAGTTCGTGCTCCGTATCCAGCAGTTCAAGCTGATTCTGTCCCAAGTCTAGATCGTGGGCCCAACCTTTGTCGGCCAACTTCTTCTTAACGCTGCACGAGCGAGCGTGAGCATATTGTATGTAATAGACAGGGTTGTCTTTGCTTTCTGACTTAGCTAGTTCAAGGTCAAAGTCCATATGTTGCTCGGACTTTCTTGTCACGTAGAAGAAGCGTGCTGCATCGGCGCCAACTTCTTCTCGCAGCTCCCTTAATGTCACAAATGAACCTGAACGCGTGGACATTTGTAGCTTTTCAGTGCCTCGATAGAGGTTGGCAAACTGAACCAGTAAAACGTCGAGTTTTGTTTCATCGAGTCCAAGTGCATTTAGCGAAGCCATAACACGAGCGATATATCCGTGATGATCTGCACCCCAGATGTTAATTACTTGATCAAAGCCCCTTTCAAACTTGTTTAGATGGTAAGCAATGTCGGAGGCGAAGTAGGTGCTTTGACCATTATCTCGGATAACAACGCGGTCTTTATCGTCACCATACTCTGTTGATTTAAACCATAGGGCACCGTCTTTTTCATACAGCTTGCCTTTTTCTTTAAGCATGGCGACGGCTTTGTCGATGTGACCGTTGCTGGTGAGGGATCGCTCGGAGAACCATTCTTGGTAGGAAACACCAAAGGCTTCAAGGTCTTCTTTAATATCCGCAAGTATTGAGTCGAGTGCGGCATTAAAAAAGATGTCATACCCCTCAGGCATTAACTCATGTGCTTTATCAATAAGGCCATCAATATGGGCTTCTTTATCACCGCCAGCAGGTTCGTCGTCTGGGATTCCGTCAAAGATGGTTGCAGCATCAAACCGGTACTGGTCTCCACATGAAGACTGTACGGTTGAAGCAATATCTTTTATATATCCACCCTTGTACCCATTGCTTGGGAAGGTGATAGGCTCACCGAGCGCTTCTAGATAACGAAGCCATACGCTGGTGGCGAGGATGTTCATTTGTCGGCCGGCATCGTTCACATAGTATTCACGATGTACGTCGTACCCTACCGCTGCCAATAGGTTTGACACGGTAGCCCCGTACGCAGCCCCTCGGCCGTGTCCTACATGCAAAGGGCCGGTAGGGTTCGCAGAAACAAATTCTACTTGTACCTTTTTGCCTTCGCCGACGTGGCTAAGTCCAAATGCTTGTTTTTTCTCGATAATTTGATTAATAACGGCATGTTGAGATGCGGCATTCATGTAAAAATTGATAAAGCCAGGGCCTGCAATTTCAACTTTTTCAATATCGGTATTGGCAGGTAAATTGTCAACAATCAGCTGCGCTAGCTCACGAGGGTTCTTTTTCGCGGGTTTTGCCAGCATCATTGCTAAATTGCTCGCAAAATCGCCATGAGACTTGTCACGGGTTCGCTCTATTTGGATACGAGGTGTTGTACCTTCTGGCACAATACCTTGTTCTATTAAAGAGGAAAAAGTGGACTGTAGTAATGACTCAAGAACCTGTTTCATGGGTGTTGGTAAACCTGCAAAAGTAAAACGAATAAAGGGATAGCAATAAAATAGCCGCACATTATCGCTGTTATAGCGGGGGAATGCTAGAAGGGAAATGCTCAAGGTTTTGTTGTGCGGCAGATTAGTCGATATGGACTGGGTCTATATCTAGATGCCAGCGAACTTTTCTGTTATTAGGATGCATTTCAATCTGTGGTATCAGAGCAGTAATGGCTTGATGAAGGGCTGCTCTTTCATTGCTGCGAAGCATAACTTGGTATCGAAAACGCCCTGCTTTGCGAAGCATTAAAGCAGGGACTGGCCCCCACGCTTCGGCGGATGAGGTATTGTTTAGGTTAAATTGTTCAACTAATGACTCTAGGAATTGGAGGGCGATGTTCGCATGGGTTGCCTCGGCTCGGAATATAGCAATGTGGCCGAAGGGGGGGAGGCCAGTGAGCTTTCGCTCTGGCATAGCGTATTGGCAAAATGTATTGTAATTTTGGTGCACTAATGACTGAAGAACCGGGTGCTCTGGGTTGTGGCTTTGCAAAACCACTTTTCCTTTTTTTTCTTCCCTTCCTGCTCGGCCTGCAACTTGTAGTATAAGCTGAGCGGTGTGCTCTGTTGCTCGAAAATCAGATGCAAAAAGACCGCTATCGATGTCAGCAATGACAACGAGGGTAACATGGGGGAAGTGATGCCCTTTTGCAAGCATCTGCGTTCCAATTAAAATGCAGGGGTGCCCTGAGTTAACTTGTTTTAGTTGGTTTTCCAATGCTTGTTTTTTTCGTGTGGTGTCTCTATCTATTCGAATAATGCGGGTTTTAGGAAATAGATTAGATAAATTTTCATCAATACGTTCTGTGCCTTGGCCAATGGCACGTAAGTCGGAGCTGTTACATTCGGGGCAATGATGGGGGATGCGGTTCTGGAAATCGCAGTGGTGACAATGCAGGTGTGCTGGTTGGCGGTGGTAAGTCATACGGGCATCACACATGACGCAGCTTGCATTCCAGCCACAATCATGGCACATCAAAACGGGAGAATATCCGCGGCGATTGATGAAAAACAGTATTTGATTGTCGTGCTTTAATTCATGTTCTATTGAGTCTATGAGTGTTTCACAGAGCCCGTTATTTAGCTTTGCTTTACGTAGGTCTGCGATTTGGAAAGTGGGAAGTTTTGCACCTCCCGCGCGACGGGTTAGTTTTAGGTGTTGATAGCGTCCGTTATGAGCGTTGTGTAAGCTTTCGAAGGATGGTGTGGCGGTACCAAGAACAATCGGTATATTTTCAATTTTTGCCCTTACAATGGCCATATCACGAGCAGAATAACGAAAGCCATCTTGCTGTTTGTAGGATAGGTCGTGCTCTTCATCAACAATAATAATGCCGGGGTTCAACATCGGGGTGAATAACGCTGATCGAGTTCCAATGATGATCGCTGCGCTGCCGGCCTTGCCTTGGCGCCAGGCATTGAGCCGTTGGTTTGCAGTGAGATTTGAATGTATCGCTAAAACGGGTGCGTTAAAACGTTGTTGAAATCGGTGCATGGTTTGGGGTGTTAGGCCAATCTCAGGTACTAATATGAGAGCTTGTTTTCCTTCTCGTAGGCATTGCTCAATAGCTTGTAAATAAACTTCTGTTTTTCCGCTGCCAGTGACACCTTCTAATAAAAAAGGTGTGAGTACACAGTTTACCTTTTTTATAATGGAATCTGTGGCTTGTTGTTGCTCGTTATTTAGCGGTAGAGGGGATTCTTTTAATGGGGATTCTTTGGCCCAGCTTGGATAGTCGTTCAGTTGTTTATGCGTATTTGCCAGCCCTTTGCCCTTAAGTGCAGTTAATGCCGTAGGTTTAATGTTTAGTCCCGAGAGAACGGTTTGAGTTAGGCCGTTTGGGTGATCACGAAGTACATTTAATGCTTCAACCTGTTTTGGGGCGCGAGATAGCTGTGTGAGGCAGATGAGTTGGCCTTTGGTTGTGGCTTGCCATGTAGTAACAAACTCCAGTGCATTGGTGTCTTCATTTCGGAGCGCTAAGGGAAGTGCGTTTTGAAAAACATCTCCAGGACTGTGGTGATAATACTGAATTGCCCATAAGCATAAGGATAAGATGTTGCGAGTAATCGTTGGTTCTGTATCTAACAATCGTTTTATAGGTTTTAGCTTGCTGTTATCAATTGTTGAGTGTGAAACTGTTTCGGTGATAATGCCAACAAGCGAGCGTTTGCCAAAAGGTACGAGTACTCGCATTCCAGGTTCATATGATTGTAGTGATGCATCTTTAGGGGGTAAATAATCAAAGAAACGCCTAAGAGGTGTGGGAAGTGCGACACGTAGAATTGTTTGGGGAGAGGCGGTCAAAATAAGGCTTACTACAAAATGAAAGGGCTTGGCTAAATCATACAGTAGCAGTAGCAATTTGTAAGCTGACAATTACCGAGGCACTTTAAATACTTCGATATATTGTCAGCGCTTATATGTCGTTGCTATATGTAGTTACCAGCAATTGGCCGGGGTTTTGGCACCAGATCTTGCTAATGTTAGTATGCCGCAGGTGTCGCTTGCCTGATTCCCTGCGGGAGTAGCGGTAACGGTGTAGTCTGTTTCTGAGGCGGTTAAGGTCAAGTCGTAGTGGACTTGAGAGCCTTCGAAAGGGGTCGACGTATGAGAAAAAACATTATTGATTGGAGCCCCTGTTTTGCCTCCGCCGCTGTCACCGGTGCCAATATAGGTATATCGAACCCCATAAAATCGCTCCATTGCTTGAGCCAATTGAGAAAGGCCTGTTTGTGCGTCACTTCGGTGGCTTTTCATCACACTGTTTTGGTAAGACGGGTATGCGATGCTTGCCAGTATGCCAACAATGGCAATAACTACCATAAGTTCTACTAGCGTGAATCCGTTGTGTTTACGCATTGTTTTTTGTCCTGGTGGCTTCTGGTTATGGAGCTGAGTAATTCAAGTCTTTTGGCTAATGAACTTCACGCCAGCTTTGGCGACCACGAGCCCTGCTGGATCCGCTTTCCAACACGTTCACAATGCTGCCGCTAGACGTACTGAGGAATTTGTTTTCCGTATTGCTAGAGCTAGAGTTTGTTACAATTGCAGGGGTTGAGAGCATGCCAACATCAGAGTTGGATTTAAATCCAGCGGGTGCTACAAGCTGGCCATCGATTAACAACAGATCGGCTGCATCGATAACTCCGTCACCGTTAGTATCAATAGGGCTGCTGTCTAGCGCACCTCCATTATTGACATCAAGCTCCATTAGCCAGCCAGAGCCACCTGCCTTGCATATATCGCCACTAGGAATAAGCGTAGTGAAAATAATACGTCCATTGTGAATAATAGCGTTACTTACTTGGCGTTCTCCTTTGTTATTGTTGTTTTGAGCGCTGACCAGGTCTATTCGCCAGCCTCTATCCGTTGCTGGTGAGCTCCAATTGACTTCATTGTCGGATACTAAACGAAATGACCCTACTGAGCCGAGGGAGCGCTCTTCCAGAATAGATTGTAATACGAGAGAGTTTCGGTTGAGAAGGGTTGAACCGTTATCCCATAGACCATAAAACGTTTGGGTAACTTCATTGTTCGCGTTGGAGTCTTCGGCTTCTAGGTATTTTCCAGTGCCAAAGTAAACCATAAAGTCATTGCTTGTCTTGAATTTTGGGTGAGTGCTTACTTGAACTTTTGTTGTTATAGGTTGTGTCTTTCCTGGCGCATCGGTTGCGACGAAAAAGGGGGTTGGGGTTGCTCCTGACAAAAATGCGCTTTTCCAATTGAGGATGTTGGCGGATGAAACGTCGAATTTCCAGACATTACCGAATAAGTCTCCAGCGTAAATATAATCAACAATACTGTCACCGTTCACGTCGATAGGTGTTGTTGCGCTGATGCCGTT
>CAJXXT010000247.1 GCA_913063495.1 uncultured Gammaproteobacteria bacterium
CATTTTAGATGGTTTTATGCAAATACAAGGCATAGGTATACCCTCCGGATTATTGGATTTTTATAATAATTTATTTAATTATTTCTAAGAGAGAATAAGAATCAGCTCATCATAGAAACACCAATTGATAGAAACGCTAGCCGATAGCATTGATGTTGAGTTCTGTAATGTTGGGTCGTGCAATATTGGCTGCTGGATGTCCTACAACAGTATCTAGCCCACCTTTTCTTTTGGCTCCCATCCCGGCGGTTTGATAATGTAATTGACTTTATTTATTACCCCTTCAGCCTTCCACACTTGAATCGCCAACTTCTTTAATCCATGTGTAAATACCGTCCATGGATTTATCGACTCGAGAGGTGTTGTGATCCCATATATGACCTTTTCCTTCTCTTCGGCAAATGTCCCGAACATTCTGTCCCAAATAATAAATATACCGGCATAATTTTTATCGATATATTCAGGATTTGAACCATGATGAACACGGTGATGTGATGGTGTATTAAATATCGCCTCAAAAGGTCGCGGTAACTTCTTTACTACTTCAGTATGAAGCAAAGCTTGAAACAGCTGCACAAAGGCTTCAGCTAAAAAAATAACAATCGGATTAAATCCAAGCATCGCCATAGGGATATGAAAAAAGAAAGGCATTACCCCGTCTAGAGGCCCAAAACGATAAGCCACAGAGATATTAAAATAGGGAGAGCTGTGATGAACCGTATGGGTTGCCCATCCTATACCGCATCGGTGCATAAACCGGTGCTCCCAATAATATATCAAGTCTGCAATAACAATCGCGGCCAATATCGTCCAACCATTTATCGGAAGATGCATTACGCTAAAATATTCGTACACCAAATAAAAACCAGCGATATAGAAGGTGATTATCATTAGATAATTCAACCCAAAAAACATCGCTAGCGTAATGTAATTAGTAACTGCATCTCCTATGGTATTCCACGTCAAAGTACGCAAAATCATTTGGCGTATAAGTTCAATCGCTAGTACCGCTAACGAAACAGTAAACCCCCAATCATTTAACCATGTATCTAAATACTGTACGTATTCTTCTGAGAGTAATGTGCTGAGATATTCAACCATAAGTCACCTGTAGTACAAAAACGAGTGCAAAAAACGAGCACAAGAACTAGAGTTATTGTGCGTAAAGGAAATCAATCTGTGTAATGTCACCGCTGCTATCTAGCGCATACCGTTCAACGACATCGCTTACAGGGTATTTAATTGATTGCCACTGCAATATAAGTTCGGGCTGACTTACATTGCGTTTAATCTGATATTCATTCGAAGATACTGAATGTTTATTTTCAAAGCTGGATAGCAGAAGTACATCCAATGAATAACCAATAGATAAAACAGCCTCTGTAACCGTTTTATTAAAATTATGATAATGAGCGTATATCTTTGGCTTACTCGCCCAATTAACATTTTGATGTAGCGCCTCTTTGTCCTTAAACTGTTGCCAAAGCGCATTAACTTCTCGTTCCATGTCGGCAGTTGATTGCATGTTAATAGACGCCTCTACACCAACTATTGTGATCCCTGCTAACACTTCGGAAAAAGTCGCAGGTTGAGTTACATGATTTACTTTAACAATTCGTTCTCTCTCAATAGCGGCATCAACTGGCTTACTCTCCTTTTTTAAAACTTCCCTTTCCACACGCTGAGCAGGCTGAACTGGCTGAGCAATTTCAGCCTGCTCAGCTCTATCGATTACCGGCGTAAACCACACAGAAATAACAATAGCGCCAATAATAAAAGTAGTTACTACGAGTTGAATCGAGAGATTATTTTTCATCATTGTCATCTCAGAAAAGTATTGGTAAGCCCAAACAGTATAGAACTCGGGGGGGTGTTCGCCTAAATACGTTTATTGTCATATTTGATAATTTACACTTTATCGCCCAAGTGATAGATTGTCAACAATGATAATTAACCATATTCGGAGTTACCAGTGGCCAGGCCTAGTGTAAAAGCTGAACGAACAGAAGAAATTCTCGTCGCATTTGAACATTGTGTTGCACTCTACGGGGTTGAGGGGGCAACGCTAGAGAGGTTAGCAAGCCAATCAGGACTGCAAAGAAGCCTCGTTCGACACTACATGGGGAATCGGAATGATTTGATCATTGCCCTGGTAAACCGCTTTTTAACGCAATCGAGTGTTACCTTTGGAGAACTATTCAACTACTTGGAATCGTTGAATGATGATCAGGCACTGACGATGATTGAAATGCTGTTCGACACCAGCTACATGAACACGACACAAACTGCAGTGGCTAGCGCTTTGATTATCTATTCAGGTAGTCACCTTGATATCGCCAATTTATTGCGAATTTGGGTGCAAGATATAGAGAATGGTATTGCTGACGTGCTCAAGAAGGCCTATGAGAACGAGCCAAATGATAACTTGCAGGATGTTGCCGCTGGTGTATTAGGGGTTTACTTTAACGTTGATTCACTTGAAGTCTTAGGCGATATGGGGAAATTCCGAGCCCGCTCTAAGCGAAGCGCAGTACGCCTCATTAAGACGTTATCCCAATAGTTCTATCTACAGCGGTACACCCAGGAAGCCTGAAACTATACCTACCCTTCATTAACATTCGAAATTGATCTCCCTTTTTTTAGACGAAAAAGATGTAAGTAACGAATTCACTTAATGTTAGTAAATATATATACTGTGACCAGCAGTCATAAAATGACCTCTATTCTTGGTCACTATGATTCCCTACTCTAAATTGAGCCCTTCATGCCTAAACCAACACGGAAAGAAAGAGAGTTTGCTCGCCGGGAAAGTGAAATTCTTGATGCTGCCATCAGCCTATTTAGCGGCCCTGATTGGGAACAAGTCACAGTTGAACAAATTGCAAAGCAAGCTGAAATCGGTAAAGGGACTGTTTATAAGCACTTTTCGTCAAAAGAAGAAATTCACGCTAAGGTCGCTATAGAGTTTAATGCTCAGTTATTAGATATATTTAAAAACCTTGATCTAAACCAGCCTGTAGACGCTGTTCTCAGGGAAATGATCCATGTCTCCTTCGACCTATTTCTCAGTAATCACGCACAGGCAAGAGTAGAGCTTTGTTGTAGTCGGTTAGATTTTATTGCCAATTTATCCCCATCTCTACAAAAAGAATTCTCTGACTATGAAGAGAAATTCGACGTTTTCATTAGCGGTATTCTTGAGCGTGGCATCGAGGAGGGCTCCATTCCTCGCCGCCCCATCGCTCACCTCATGGTTGGTATGAAAGCAACATTTAATGGTGCTATGACCCTAATTTGGAGCGGCGATGTTATTGAAAGTGAGGGCATGGAACTGGAAGAGATGGTGACCATTATTGGTGATTATATGGTTGCTGGAGTGATTGGCCTATCCCCTTCACTCTCAAATCCATCAAAAACAAAGTAAAAAATTTGCCAATCTGTGACCGCGAGTCATTTATAGACCTAAAGTCATAAAACAAAGACACTCTATTCCATACAGTTATTAACCCCCCCCGTGCGGAGGATTTATGAATCGATCAATACTTACCTCAATTGTACTCACTACAGTTACTGCTCTCTGGTTAATGTCAGGAGCCATAGGAAAACAAGATGACTGGGTAAAACCAGATAAAAATACAATAGGGCAAAAGCCCCCCACTTTATTTCGCGTTCAAGCGGAAGACTTGGTGGCAAAGTCCGTAATTAAGGAATTGCACTTGCAAGGGCAGATTCAAGCGATTCGCGAAATTGACCTTAAGGTGGAAATCGAAGGACGGGTGCTAGCCCTTACATCATACCGTGGGCAACGGGTCGATAAAGGATCCTCTCTACTGCAACTCAGCATCAACGGAAAAAGCGCCAGCCTTCTTCGAGCACGAGCTGAGTTAGACCTGCGCCAAGCTGAATACAGGGCAAATAAAACATTAAAGAAACAAGGCCTTATCTCTCAAACAACATTCCTGAAATCTCAAGCAGAGTTAGCAATGGCAAAAGCATCTGTTAAAGAAATGGAGGTAGCTCTTAACAACACTCAAATGAACGCTCCTTTCGCCGGCATCATTAACGCTCTCAATGTCGAGGTAGGTGCTTATCTAAATGCGGGCGAAACGTTTGGTAATTTAGTAGACGATAGTGCGGCATTAATCACTGCTGATGTCCCTCAGCAATATAGAGATAAACTTAACCTTGATATGCCGGTAGTTGCATCATTATTAGATGGAAAACAAATAAAGGGCCGCATTAGCTACCTTTCCAATGAAGCCGACCCACAAACCCGGACTTATCGCCTTGAAGCAAAACTCACGAATGACAATACGTTAAAAATCTTTGGCCAAAGCGCAGCCATCACTGTTCCTTTTGAACAAGTGTTAGCTCACAGGATATCACCATCCCTTCTTGAGTTAGACACTGAAGGTGACCTGCAAGTTAAAGCGTTAAATAAAGAAAACAAAGTTACCGTATACCCCGTCAAAATAGTTAAAAGTCAATTAAAGACACTATGGATAAGCGGCATGCCTGAAAGCGTTAGGTTAATTACTATTGGCCATGGATTTGTTTCGCCAGGGCAAATAGTTAAACCCGTATTCAACCAAAAAGGGTAAGGGTAAATCTATGGACACAATAATCGACTGGTCAATCAAACAACGCAAAGCCATTTTATTGTTGCTCATTTTTCTAACACTTGGAGGCGCAGCTGCTTATCTTTCTATCCCGAAAGAATCAGAACCCGATGTCGCCATTCCGATGATTAATGTGTCTATGGTATACGATGGGATCACTTCTGAAGATGCTGAACGCCTGCTATTAAAACCGATGGAAAAAGAATTGCGTTCTATTGAAGGTCTCAAGTCAATAACCTCAGTAGCAAACCAAGGATACGGTACCGTCACCCTTGAATTTGATGCCGGATTTGACAGCGATGCTGCATTGGACGATGTTCGTGCAAAGGTAGATATTGCAAAAACAAAACTGCCTGCAGGTGGCGAAGAGCCGGAAGTTAACGAAGTCAACGTCGCCCTTTTTCCTGTACTTTCACTTAATTTATCCGGCAACATATCAGAACGTCAACTTCTTCGGATAGCGAGAAAACTAAAAGATGATATCGAGGCATTGTCTGGCGTTTTAGAAGCAGATATAGGAGGCGAACGGGAAGAGACTCTAGAGATCATTATTGACCCGTTGGTTCTTGAAACCTACAGCCTTGACTTTGAAACAGTTCTCAATAGCATACAAAGAAACAACCAGCTTGTGGCTGCCGGCGCCATCGATAACGGTGGCGGGCGCCAAGTCATAAAGGTGCCAGGCGTTATTAAGAATGCTGACGATATGTTAGCGCTTCCTGTGAAAGTTGTTGGTAATAAAGTTGTTACTTTTAGAGATATTGCCACGGTTAGACGTACTTTTAAGTCGCCAGAAGGTTTTGTTCGAGTGAACGGACAAGCCTCTATCACTCTTGATGTGTCAAAACGCGTTGGCTCGAACATTATTGATACCATCAACCAGATAAAACAACTGGTAAATGCTCACCAAGAGTTTTGGCCCCCTTCTGTGGCACACTCCTACATTCTGGATAAGTCTAATCGCGTAACTGATATGTTAGGTGATCTTCAGAATAATATCAGTAGTGCCATTGTCATGGTGATGCTGGTAATCATCGCAGCCCTTGGCATTCGAAGCTCCATTCTTGTTGGCCTGGCTATTCCAATCTCATTTCTAATCAGCATCTTAATTATTAAACAGCTAGGTTTCACTTTAAACATCGTTGTGCTGTTCAGCCTTATATTAGTTGTTGGTATGCTCGTTGACGGAGCTATCGTCGTCACGGAGCTAGCAAAAAGAAACATTGAAGAAGGTATGCCCCTGGAAAAAGCTTACTCAAATGCAGCAAAGCGAATGTCTATGCCTGTGATAGCATCAACAGCAACAACACTAGCGGTATTCTTTCCTCTAACAGCTTGGCCCGGTACATTAGGGGAATTTATCAAATACTTACCCATGACAGTAGCGATCTGTCTATCAGTGTCGTTAGTTGTCGCTTTAGTGTTCTTGCCAGTGCTTGGCTCTTGGATAGGAGGTGGAGCACCAAAGAATAGTAATAAGCAAGAGCCAAGCATTACAGGTAAAACTTTCACTGCACGATACCTCAACATTCTACGCTTCCTTCTAAAGCACCCAGGAAAGACCCTAACATTCGCTTTAATCAGCGTTTCTCTAACTTACGCTGCATATGGCATCTGGGGAAAGGGTATGGAGCTTTTCCCTGATGGTGAACCCGAATCAGCTCAAGTATTGGTACATGCCCGGGGCGATTTGTCGGTATACGAAAAAGATGCCTTACTACAAACCGTTGAGCAGCGATTCTTGGGAATGCACGAATTAAAGTCTGTTTATGCACGCTCTTATAATCAAGCTAGCCAAAATTATACAGAAGATGTCGTTGGTATTTTACAATTTCAATTCATCAACTGGCGTCAACGGAGAGAAGCCTCTGAGATTCTTCTCGAAATGAGTAACATCACTCAGGATATAGCGGGCATGAAGCTAGAGTTTAGAAAGGAGGATAGCGGTCCATCAGGAGGCAAACCGATAGAGTTGCAAATTAGCGGCCTAAATCAATCCAACATTGTAAAAACAGTACAAAACCTTCAAAAGACAATGGGGAGATTAGGAGGCTATAAAGACATAGAAGATAGCCTACCGTTACCTGGCGTAGAATGGCAATTAGAAGTCGACAAAGAAAGCGCGGCTAGGTTCGGGGCGGATGTTAGCATGATAGGCAGTGCTATTCAGATGATGACTGGTGGCTATCGCGTCTCAGAATTCAGACCGAGCGACAGTGATGAAGAAATAGATATTACAATTCGCTTTCCTCCAGAGCAGCGTACATTAGAGACCTTTAATCACTTCAATGTAAACACATCAAGGGGCATGATCCCATTGAGCAATTTCGTAAAAATATCACCGACACCAAAAACAGGTGCTATTCAACGATCCAATTCCAAACGCGTCATTGCATTAAAAGCTGATGTCCTGCCCGGTGAGCTTGCCAGTGAGCGATTACAAGCATTACGAAACGAAATAGAAAAGACCATCCCCTTAGAAGGAATCAAGATTGAATTTAAGGGTGAGGATGAAGATCAGAAAGAGACGCTAGAATTTCTTTCCAGCGCCTTTTCAATTGCCGTTGTAGTGATGCTGCTAATTCTTGTCATCCAATTCAATAGCTATTACCAAGGACTACTAGTATTGAGTGCTATTATTTTTTCTACTGCCGGAGTATTACTGGGGTTACTCGTCACCGCGCAACCCTTTGGTGTTGTGATGGTTGGGCTAGGAGTTATTGCGCTAGCGGGTATCGTCGTTAACAATAATATCGTATTAATTGATACCTATAACGCACTTATTCGAGAAGGATACACTCCTACTGACGCAGCGATAAAAACAGGGGCCCTACGCCTACGGCCAGTTTTACTTACTGCCGGAACCACTGTTCTTGGACTCATCCCTATGGTACTAGCTGTAAATATTGATTTGATTCATCGAGACATCACCTTTGGTGCCCCTTCCACTCAAATGTGGACTCAACTTTCAACAGCCATTGCTGGCGGCTTGAGTTTTGCTACTGTGTTAACGTTACTGCTGACTCCTTGTTTGCTAGTACTGGGAGCAGAAACTCCTGACAAGGCTAAGAAGCTGACCAGTAGAATCATGAGATTTGGACAGCAACGTGCCCTGTGATGTAGCAAAAAGGACAGTGCCGTCTAGTAATGCATCAATTTTACTCTTTAACATCAATACGTTATAAACCCCTCCGCCAATAAAACCACAACCCTACCCCTTGGTACAAGGGGAAATACTGCCTAAAGGACTAGGGGTGAAACAGTTTGTTTCACCCAATAGAGGCATTATTTCCATACAGTCACTTGCAAAACAAAAGTTACTAACATAAAGTGTTACTTGTGAACTGCAAGTTACTAGCTTTTCATAGAATACTTATCTGAAGTTCCGGCGATAAACGCCACCTAAACCGAGGTATACAACTATGAATATTTTATTTTTAATTGGATTGATTGCTAGCACCGTGGTAATAGCAGAATTACGCCACCGTTTTGAAATCGAAGCACCTAAAGAAGAAAATAAAGACTCTGGTGTACTCGAAGTTTAAACCTAATTTACGTTCTTTCTACAACTAATCAATAAGGTAAAAATTATGCAATTTATTATGATCATGTCCGTATTAACATTTTTTAATGTCACTGGAGGAACAATGTTATCTGAGGC
>CAJXXT010000248.1 GCA_913063495.1 uncultured Gammaproteobacteria bacterium
AACTTACGCAAAAACATAAGTACGGAGGGCTCTCTATGTTTTCAATGTTTAAAAAGAAAGATCGCGAGGTCAGCATTAATGATACCCAGCAACTCATTGCCACACCAGGGGAAACCATTCTGCAAGCCGGAACGCGCCAGGGAATCCGCATGCCCCACAATTGTAGGGTTGGAGGGTGTGGTGAGTGTAAGTGTAAATTGGTCAGTGGCAAAGTAAAAGAACTTACCGAAAGCGCCTACATCCTATCTGCAGATGAGCTTGATCAAGGTTATATTCTTACCTGTCAAAGTGTACCTAAAACTGACATTTCAATTGAAATAGAACGCTTAGAAAACAACGGCCCAAACTATGAAGTAAAAAAACTCATCGGTAAAGTGACCCGCCATCAACAGCTCACTCATGACACCGTAGAAATACAAGTCTCGCTACCTGAGCCACTAAGCTATGAGAGTGGGCAGTATGCTCAACTTTCTATCCCCGGTGTTATCGAGCAATCAAGAGCATACTCTTTTGCTGCAGCAGCCTCTGATGCACACAACAACCAAACGGTAAGCTTTTTTATCAGAGCAGTGCCCGGTGGTGAGATGTCGAACCATATGCAACAAGCATCCGTTATTGGAAGCACCATTGAAGTAGAAGGGCCTTATGGTGATTTTTACCTACGTGACTCCGACGATCCCATGTTATGTATTGCAGGGGGAAGCGGACTAGCCCCATTAAAATCCCTTTTAGAGGAAGCAATAAAAAACAACGTATCCCGTCCAGTCACCTTCTTATTCGGTGCTCGCACTCAAGAAGACCTCTATTGCATTGAAGAAATTTCACAAATTGCAAAAGACTGGGTAAATGAATTTCATTTTATTCCTGTTCTTTCTAATGAACCCATAGATTCTGGCTGGAATGGGCTTCGAGGTTTTGTCACAGAAGCTATCGAAAATCATTTATCGATTAACAGCTCCGGTAATGAAAAAGTCTACATGTGTGGACCACCGCCGATGATTGACGCTGTGGAAGACACCTTGCAAACCTTCAGCATACGTTCAACACAAATTTACTATGACAAATTTTTGGACAAACGTCATACCAACAAAACCAACACCGCAGCCTAACCATAATATCCAACAAAAAGCATTGGAGAGAAACTATGTTCCATTACATCAAATATGTTCTATTTCATATATTAATAATCCCCCAAATACTGGGCTTTATACTGGGAGGCGACTGGCTTTATTTAGGGTTTGTATTTGCCGTCGGCACCATTGTCATTGGCGACCTACTACTTGGCGATGATGATTCCATTCCTCAGTACAAAAACGACTGGATTCTTAGCTTACAACTTTACTCCTCACTTATTTTTATTGTTGCAATTAACTTTGTTCTTGTATGGAGCATATCCAGCTCAGACCCACTAGGCTTTGGCACAATGATTCACTCTCTTACCGGTTATGATGCGTTAGCGGCACGAGAAACCAATACCATTGCAGGCCTAATCATAGGAACCTTAGGTTGCGGTTTACTTACCTCGGTTGTAGGAACCATTGTTGGCCATGAACTAACTCACAGAACTTGGGATCCGGTTGCAATGGTGATTGGACGCTGGTTATTAGCATTTAGCTGGGACGCAGGTTTTGCGATAGAACACGTTTATGGCCACCATGCTTATGTCGGCTCTATTGACGACCCTGCTACCGCACCGCGAGGCCGTAATGTTTACTACCATATTATTGCTTCAACGATTAAAGGCAATATCAGTGCAGCGAAACTAGAAGCTGAACGCTTAGCTAAAAAGCGTCAACACTTACTTAGCTATAACAATCGGTACATCCGCGGACTATTAATGTCAGTCAGTTTAGAAGTGGCAGCCTATATATTGGCAGGATGGGAGGGTGTTCTAATCTTTACCGCATCGGCACTTATCGCCAAAGCATTTTTGGAGATAGTAAACTTTATGGAACACTACGGTATTGTTCGTGACCCCAAAACTCCAGTTCAGCCCTACCATAGTTGGAACACAAATAAACGCGTCAGTAGTTGGGCAACCTTCAACCTCACTCGCCACTCTCATCACCACGCTGAAGGTGACGTGCCATTTCATAAGTTAAAACCTTATAAGGATGCACCAATGATGGTAAATGGGTACCTAACAACCATTTTCTTAACGCTTATCCCTCCAATTTGGAATGCTATTATGATTCCTAAAGTACTTGAATGGGATCGTAAATACGCGAGTGAGGGTGAATTAATCTTGGCAGAAGAAGCGAATAAACGTAGTGGGTTATCTGGTTTTCAAACAACAGCAAGTCTAGCGTAAGCACATAAGTAAACACATAAGTAACCGTTACAATTAACAATCGAAAACAATCAGGCACCGAGTTTAGAAATTAAACTTAGGTGCCTCGTTTTTACCCCTTATTGTTGACGGAACCGTATACACACAAACCTAGCGGCACCTTTTCCAAAGGCCTAACTCGCTCTGCGCTTTCTAAAGGCATAGGCACCTGCAGCAACTAGGTTTTTGAAGAATACACCCCACTCACTCAGGCCAGGCTTAGGAATCAGACCTTTGGCCATACGCGCTAATTGAAATTCATACCAAACGATATCGAGCATGGCGATTTTATCTAGGACTTTCACACCCGTCGTAAGTATGCGTAACTCCTGCTTATGTGAACCATCAGCAATCAGCTTGTTAGGAAAGTCCGGATCCACTGCGGTAGTTCGCGCTACGCCTATCAGGTCGGTCGCACCACTATTCAGAGCGGACTGCATAGCGGCAGATGAACGAAATCCACCGGTTAACACCAAAGGGGAGTCCACTAAACTACGTACTTTTTCAATATAGTCCAAGAAATACGCTTCACGCTTAAGCGTCGAATCTTTTACTTTGTGACCTACCATTGACGGGCTTTCATAAGTACCACCGGAAATCTCAATTAAATCAATTCCGGCAGCAGCCAACGCTTTTACCACTTCCATTGAATCGGCTTCGGTAAACCCGCCCTTCATGAAATCGGCTGAGTTCAGCTTGATTCCAATAGGAAAATCATCACCCACTTCTGCACGTATGGCATTGTAAACCGCCAATGCAAATCGCATGCGATTTTCCAAAGAACCACCCCACTGATCGCTACGCTGATTGTGGCGAGGTGATAAGAATTGGCTCACCAAATAACCATGGGCACCATGAATTTGCACTCCGCTAAAACCCACCTGCTTTGCCAACTTGGCGCTTAGCGCAAACTTATTAATGATCTTAAAAATCTCAGGCTCGGTTAAAGCGCGTGGCTTATTAAACCCTTTCTCCAAACCACCTTCTAAGCTAATCGCGGAAGGTGATACTGGCTCTTCACAAATGAAATTTGGAATTTGTTTGCCCGGGTGATTTAGCTGAGTCCAAATTTGAGAGTTATTTTTTTTACCTGCGCTAGCCCATTTTTTGAATGGCTCCAGATCCGACTTTTCATCCAGAACAACATTTTTTGGCTCGCCGAGTGCGGTACGATCAATCATAATATTACCGGTAACAGACAAACCGATACCACCCTCTGCCCAACGACCATAAAGTGTCGCCAACCCCTCAGTCGGGTTGTGATCTCGGGTGCCTAGCTGCTCACTCATCGCCGATTTATAAAGACGGTTCTTAATGACTTGACCATTTTTAAGGGTGTACGATGAACCAATTTCGTTTGATATAGCTTGGGTCTTCATTGCTGATTGCGGCATGGGATGCTCCGTTAATTAATACTGTATATCGTGGACTTTGAATTAGGCGACTAAAGTTTCACTATCAACTTGCCCTTGTTCTCGCCAGTAAAGAATAAATTCAAACCATCGATGGCCGACTCAAGTCCTTCCAAAATATGTGAGCGGTGCTTAATCTTGCCGGCCAATACGTAGGGCGCAAGTTTAGCCAACAGTGCAGGCACTTCATGGAAGTGATCAGGCATGGTGAAACCCTGAACGGTCAGGCGGCGTTTAAGCACGCTTACCCAGCTAGGCCCTGGTGACGGTACTTCCTTTGAGTAATCGGCAATGAGTCCGCATACCATTACTCGACCGTGAGCATTCATGCGCTCGACTATTAAGCTTTGAATCGGGCCGGCAGTATTCTCAAAAAACAGATCGATGCCATTGGGCGCTAGCTTGTCCAGTTGACTCTCTAAATCTGCACTCTTGTAGTTAATGGCGCTGTCAAAACCTAACTCGTTGACAATCCAGTTGGCTTTTTCCTCATTGCCCACCACGCCAATGACGTGCAAGCCATCCGCTTTTGCCAGTTGGCCAACAATAGAACCGACTGAACCAGCAGCGCCTGTCACAATGATGGTTTCGCCTTTTTTGGGATTGCCAACATTAAAATAACCTTGCGTAGCGGTTAGGCCAGGCAGAGCAAAAACAGATAATATCGCCTCATCTGGTAGAGGGGCATCCACTTTGTTCAGGCCTTGGCCGCTACTTAGAAAATATTCCTGCCAGCCCATCATCCCCATTACGCGGTCGCCCGCCTTAAAGTCTGGGTGGTTGCTTTCGACTATTTCACCAATGCCCGAGCTACGCATGACGTCGCCCAAGACAACTGGCGGAATGTAGCTATTGGTATCCGGGCTCATCCAACCAAACATGGCAGGATCCAGTGACATTTGATTTTGTTTAACCAAAAGCTCTCCTGGACCGACATTGGGCATATCTTTCTGTACGACGTCAAATAACTCAGAGCTGATGGGGCCACCACTAGGGCGCTTAACAAGGTTAATCGCGGTATACGTCGTCATGAGCATTTTTCCTGTGATCGAAGTTTTATCGGGTTGTTTATGTTGAGTGACGCCATTATTACTAGTTTTATAGGTGAGATATATGGCTTAATTAGCGAATGTTTATTGTTATAAAGACAACAATAGCCAATTGAGGCGCAGATGGACCAATTAAGAGCACTAAAGTACTTCATAAAAGTGGTGGAGACCGGCAGTTTTACCAAAGCAGCCACCTTGTTTTCAGTGCCGCCGTCATCGCTTTCACGGCGGGTTGCGGATTTAGAACAGAGTCTTGGGGCAACGCTGCTTAAACGCACCACTCGAGCAGTAAATCTAACCGAAATAGGCCAGGTCTATTACAAGCAGGTCAGTGAAATATTGGCTCAACTGGAACACAGTGATGAAGCGGTGCGCTCTTATCAGACCACACCCATGGGCGTGTTAAATATCAGCTCCATGGTTGGTTTTGGTGAGCGTATTTTGTTGCCCTTATTAGATGAGTTCAGCGAGCTGTATCCACAAGTCACCTTAAATGTAAGCCTCAGTGATGAGCTCTCGACTTTGGGCCGAGATGAGGTAGATGTTGCCATTCGTGGCGGTTACGCGCCCGATGAGCGCGTGTTAGCTATAAAACTAATGGCTAACCATTTTATTCCGGTGGCGGCGCCCAGCTATTTGGAAAAGTATGGTGTTCCGGTCAACGCTTTGGAGCTAAAAGAGCATCAGGGTTTGTACTTCAAAACCCCTGGCGGGCCTACGCCCTGGATTTGTGAAATAGACGGCCAGTGGCAAGACGTATCAGCAGTGCAAGTACTGGTCTCCAATAATGGCAAATGGCTGGTTAACAAAACCCTTGCCGGGCAGGGTATTTTAATGATGCCTCGATGGGTTTTATCCGAACACCTTGAATCGGGCGAGCTTATTGAACTAAACATAAAGCCAGCCCTCAGTATTACTCAAAATCCGAATTTCGGCGTATATTTGTTATACCAAAAACAACGCTATCAAGTACCTAAAGTAAAAGCAGCGGTAGATTTTTTGGTGGCCAGAGTTAAAGGGATTTACTAAACCAGGGCATCGAATGTTCCTGTAACCATAACTTGGCCAGACTATATAACCATCGTTTGTCCAAGCTTGGTTTTTGGGCGCGGCAAGCTTTATACCGGCTTCTGACGCTTAATGCCGATATTAAGTAACCTGTCAAAAATGAAATTCTTGCTACTCAAATAGTCCACTGTGTTTATTAAGCGTCAGAATTTGGAGCATTAAATAAGAAGTAGAAAAACGAGAAAGTGGACATTCAGACCCAATAACGCCTGCCGCCGACAAAGCTGGCACGTAATTGCGCAGCAATTTGAGTGACAGGTTTGGCAGTCTGTTGCCGGCACTAGTTACATGCGTTCATATTGTTAAAACACTACCATCTGGATTAAGAGCCAAAATTGTTAGCACTCCTTGATAGACGATATTTACATGACCACCGTACACATCATCAATTACTAAGTGATTAGCCCCATCTATATTTAGAGCTTCCCCACCTGCAATAGCACGATTTACACCCTCAATATCGCTATAGTTATCTGTGCTTATTTCTTTTACACCGTTTATTTGAAAGAAGAGATATGGCCATTCATCAATAAGCGAGGTATTTTTCTTTATTTCGTCTGGAAGCCAAACTGCATCCCACTCAAAAGCAAGTGTCACTGATTGGTCAAAACCCAAATGATGAAAAACGCCAACCCAATATGAATCATGTAGAGTAAATTTCTCAAAGAATGATTCTATATTAAGAGATGATTTCTCTTCCCAAGGTAAATCATCTTCGATTAATTTCTTAGCTAGCCAATCTGGATATAATTGTTCGTCGTCCAATCTCGCTTACTCTCCTAGCATGTAACGCTTGTTTAATTTGTGAGGCATTTCTTCCGCCGAATCAATATTAAAACTCTTGTTATAACATCGCGGCGAATAACTATTCCAATGGCTAGTACTAGTAACCAAGCACATAGAATACCATAACTTAATCTTTCGAATAGCCCTGCATACTCACCCAAAAACAAGGTGGCAGTAGTAATAAGTAAGAAAACTGTCGCTGAAACAAAACATACTATTGAAAACACTCCAAACGCGTTGCTCTTCGCTAAATTTGAGTTTGGAATACACCACAATAGACATGCCAAACTGAGCGAGGAGAACATAACCAGTCCAGATAAAGTATGAATGCTCTGTTCAAAGCTACCGCCAACAAGCGGGCATCCCACATCGCATGAAAAAGCGCCTGCGCATATACTTCCCAAACCGTGAATGATGAACAGTGTTGGCGCAAGAGCCCTATACCTTTCACCCTCTGATATTAGATATAGCCCAATACCAAAACCTATAAAGAGAACACCCAGAGGATAATTATTTATTATAGGTGATAGATTTTCAGTAGAACTTCCCCTTGCACCTAACTCACTCATAAGTTGACTAACGTGATCGAATCCCGGCGTAAGTGAACCCGCATAATAAACACCTAAGACTAACCACGGGAGTATCATAATCCCACAAACTACAAATAGATTACCGACGATTCTATGCATCCTGCAATATTCCGTTATAACAGTATATTCTACAGAATTTCGAATATGCAACATTATCAGGCTTTCCAACGCTGCACAAAACCAAGAAATTCCCTTTTTATATCAACAAGTTAATGAAAGCCAACAGTTTGACCGATCACTCTTTACGCTCCAATACAAAGCCATTCTACATAAGCTGCCTTGCAAGGTAAATTATGTAAACTTCTCTTTCCTTATTAATCAGACACTTACCCACTGTACTTAGCCCTGAGGAAGTCAATCGTATACTGAATAATTGCAGCGGTAAGGCAACTACACGAAGGCGATATGAATGAAGGCTTTGGATTTACATCACTGCCGCCTTCACTACATCGAAAATGCAAGAGCACCTTAAAAGACTTCTCTTGGCAATATCTGTCCTTGTATGCCGGGCAATTGTGCTGACATACAAGGACAAACTATGGTTACAGGAACAAGAACGGTAATGCTTTACGACTGAGCCTACACACCTATCTTCATTTGCCCCAAATAATCCATTTTCCCTAACGGCACACCCAGCATGCGCAAAATGCTATAGGTTGTAGTCGCATGGAAGTAGAAGTTGGGTAAGGAGAAGGAGAGTAAAAAGTGCTCGTTAGTAAACGGAATCTCCTTCTTGCCGATTTTAAATATCATTGAATTCCCAGCCAGCGATTCTACTTCAGCCGCATCAAGTTCGGCGAGCTTTTCCCTTGCAGTGGCAACTACCGCTTGAAGGCTTGCGTAGTCCATGTCGAGTTCGAATGAAGGCGGGCTGAAGCTGCCCTGTTGCAGGCCTTGTATTGCACCCCAGGAGTGATGCGCAAGGGATACAATTTGAAAATGTAGCGGCATCATGTCGTCGTGCAGTCGCGCCATTACCATTTCCTGCAAGTCTA
>CAJXXT010000249.1 GCA_913063495.1 uncultured Gammaproteobacteria bacterium
GATCGTGTGAAAGACATGATTATCTCTGGTGGTGAAAATGTTTATTCGGTTGAGGTGGAGAATGCGGTGCAGAAACATCCGTCAGTAAGCGCTTGTGCTGTAATAGGTATTCCCAATGAAGAGTGGGGCGAAGAGGTGATCGCGGTTATCGTTCCCAATGAGCATGATTCTGTTACGGAAGCGCAAATCATCTCATTTTGCAAAGAACTTATTGCTGGATACAAGTGTCCGCGAGGGGTAGTGTTTGTCGATGCGTTACCGACAAGTGGTGCGGGGAAAATTCTTAAAAATAAGCTTAGAGAGCCTTACTGGAAAGATAGAGGGAAAAACGTGAATTAAAGATCCTTAAATTCATTGGGCGTATATCCAGTCCAGGACTTGAACGAACGTGAAAAGTTACTGCCGTTGGTAAACCCGAGTGCGTAAGCTATTTGATTGATGCGAAGTTTTTCTTCTCGGATATGCTGCATGGCAAGGGTTTTACGAACGCGTAGCAAAATATCACTGAAGGACGTTTTACGCGCATCCAGTCGTTGCTGTAACTTTCGTTCACTCACTCCTAATTTTACCGCAACATCACTTCGGCTGAACTCGCCGACCGCTAAGCCTTCCCTAATCATCGTTTCAACGTTAAAAACGATATCGTTCTTGAAAATATCATCGAGATTCTTAATGATAATTTCATCGTTGATACGCGCCATCTGTGGATTGGCCATCGGTAACTTTTGTTCTGCGATATCTTTAGAAAATTTAACGCCATAAAAAGGAGCGTTAACAAACTCACATTTAGGTAAAAAACGTTCTATTTCATCTTTAACTGACGGGTGGCTGAGCGGCAGAAAATACGCCTTAATTGGTAATATTTCCTGTTGGCAAACATCGTTACTCAACTTGATAAAGCCAAGGCCCATGGCTTCAAGAAGTATCATAAAATCCTTGTGCCTAAAAGAAAAGTTGGCAAGCCCAACACCCGTTGCTTCGCTAGGGGGGGAGGGGTCGAGCGTGGGTTCGGTGTCTTCTATATCTGCTAAAAACAAGTAACCATCGGGCTCCTCAATAATTTGAATGTTCCCGTTTGATAAAATGTAAGTCGAAAAACGTTGAAATCGTTGTAATAGGCTGAGGTAGGTTGTGCTACATGAAATAGCAAAACCTAATGCATCTAAATCCCCTAATTGAATATTTTGGTAGATTTTTAACGCGATTGTCGGATCGCCCGTTTTCTGGATCGCTAGTTTTAATAGTTTAGTTATTTGTTCTACAGAGATGCGTTTTACAGGGTTGTTTATCTGCGGTAGATCAATATCTAACTCGGTAAACAGGGATTCAACATCGACACCTCGCTTACCGAGCTCGCGAGCGATTAGGCCCGCATGGTTCGCCGATACGTTAAGAAGTTCTGGTGTCAATGAGCTTGTGTTTTCGCCTTGCTGAAAAAAAGTCATGCTACAACCCTGTTGTTCTATGTGTTTGATTCATATTCCTGAATGTTTCTTTTAGCGGGTTTGCGTTCAAAATGCATCAAAAATCGTCGATTTTAAAGCCAAGCAAGTCATTTCAGGCATTTGTCTATTCCTCTGCAGCTAAGCGCTGTTCAGTTTTTCTGAGGGTTGTTAGTCTGTTTTAAACAACGCGTTAACAAGTAATGCAAAGCAACGATGAACGTAAGAGGAAGAATAGGATGGATGATATTAACCCCAAATATAAGCGTATTATCATTGTGGGTGCTGGTTTCTCAGGTATGGGCTGTGCGATTAAGCTGCTAGAAGCAGGGCACAAAAACATTACCATCTACGAAAAAAACGCAAAAGTAGGCGGAACCTGGGAAACCAATCGTTATCCTGGTCTTACCTGTGATGTTCCTGCCATTGCCTATACGTTTTCTTTTGAGCGTAGTTGTGAGTTTAGCCGACACTATTCGCCATCCAGCGAAATTCGTAACTATTGCCAGATGGTCAGTGATAAATATGGGCTTGAGGGATACATTCAGTTTCAAAAGGAGATTGAGGAAGCCAACTTTGTTGATAACCAATGGCATTTGAAAACCACCGACGGGATTCAAGACGTAGCTGATATTGTGATTATGGCAACCGGCGTATTACGTAACCCCAATTATCCTGAAATTGAAGGGCTGAATCAGTTTTCTGGTGATGTGGTTCATACCGGTCTGTGGGATGAGGAACTGGATTTAACGGGTAAGCGAGTAGGTGTTATTGGTACTGGGGCCACCTGCACACAATTGGTACCCGCCATTATTGATGAAGTGGCATCGCTCACGTTGTTTCAGCGCACTGCCCAGTGGGTGGCGCCATTTGATGGGGGGAACCCGAGTGTTTCTGAAGAGCAGCGAGATTATCTACGAAAGGATCCTGAGCACCTATCTACGTTAGCAGACGGAATGCTGAAAAAAATCGAATTGCTTGTCGACGGTATTTTAGTAGATGAAACAGGTCAGACCACTGCGGCGATCAAGGGGCGGTGTGATGAACGTCTTGCAGAAATCAAAGACCCAGAGCTAAGGAAGAAGCTAACACCAAGTTATGAGCCTGGTTGTAAGAGGCTAATCTGGTCAGAAGTATTTTACCCTGCCATGCAAAAAGATAATGCACATTTAGAAACAAACGGGATTGAGTGCATCGAAGAAAATGGCGTTCGTCTCAAAAATGGAGAGTTCAGTGAACTCGATGTTCTTATTTTGGCAACAGGGTACAAAATGCATGATTACATGCGGCCAATGAAGATTCGAGGTGAAAATGGAACGTTGCTTGATGATACCTGGGCGGACGGTGAATTTGCTCATCGTGGTGTGATGATACCCGGTTACCCCAATATGTTTACGGTGATGGGGCCTAACAGCCCATTAACCAACTTTTCAGTCATTGAAGTGACGGAATGGCAAATAGGATACTTTTTGCAGTTGGCAGACCTTGTTCTTAATGGCAGTGCTCAAACGGTGATGCCAGACCCTCAGTCTACTCAAGAATTTAATGAAACGCTTTCCGAAGCAACCCCCAATACTATTTGGGCGTCAGGTTGTAACAGTTATTACCTTGATCAGAATGGAATGCCCAATGTATGGCCTGGAACGGTAGCGTCTTATCGAGAATCAATGCAAACCCCTAACTTAAATGAATATATTTTGAAGTGAGTTTGAATATGGAATATGTACAAGCGCCGATATTAATGTCGCAAGAAGTGATAACTAAAACGTATCGATATGAGAATGCAGAGTACGCCATTTACAGTACCGCATTTATGGTATTTTGCACGGTCTTAGGCCTCTTTATCGTGGCGCCAATGTTTCCACCATTTGGACAGGCCAGTGCAAGTGCGGAGACAATTTCAGCATTTTATCAAGAAGGTAATCTTAGTAAAAAAATTGGTCTTTGTATTATGATGTTTGGTACACCCTTTATTATTCCTCTCTTTGCGTTAATAGGGGAAATCATTCGACGGTCCATGAATATGCCAATTCTTGGTTCTGTTCAATATGGTTCGGGGCTGTTTGGTATATTGTTTACCTTCATGATGACGGTGAGTTGGGGGACTGCTGCTTTTAGACCGGAGCGTACCCCCGACGTTACCCAGGCGTTGCATGATATGGGATGGCTCTTTGCGACGTGGGTAGCATCTGCGACCCTGTTACAAGCAGTTTGTATCTGTATCGCTGTGTTTAAAGACATCAGAGAAGTTCCCGTTTTTCCGAGGTGGTTTGGCTATTACTGTGCTTGGATGATCGTATTGGCGTTTCCTGCCTGCCTTATAAATATATTCCATACCGGGCCATTCGCTTACGACGGGCTGTTAGGTTTCTGGCTTCCTTATGTTGCCTTGTTTTCTTGGTTTGGCGTCTCGATGGTATGTGTCTGGCACGCGGTCAAAAAATTAAAAGTGGCTTAACATAATTTCTAAAATATGATTTCTAAAACATAATCTCCAAAAGGAAGTGATTTTTAATGCAGCATATTGATACGATGAATACAGAAAGGCGGGTACCCGTAGAGCCTGATTTTTGGCTGCTCATATTTGGTGACCTGACGGTGTTTTCTGTGATGTTTATTGCCTTTATGCTGCGTCGATTTGAGAGTGCGGAGACCCATGCCGTTTTTTCAATGGGTGCAGAGTCCTTAAATCAGCCAATAGGTTTAACTAACACGCTAATTCTTTTAACCAGTTCGTATGCTGTGGTATTAGCATTGTCCCATTATCGGTCGGGCGATTTGAGACGGATGATCAGGTCCATCGGTATCGCGATTGTCTGTGGGCTTGGTTTTGTTTGTCTTAAAATAGTTGAATACACGGAGAAGATTAATCAAGGTATTACCGTCACCGAGGATCGTTTCTTTGAACTCTACTTCACCTTTACGGGCATTCATTTATTACATGTTGTGATTGGTATTTGTTTGCTGACAACTGTTGCGTATAGAACGTTTGTTAAAAAACATGACGCATTTTCAACACCAGGATTTATCGAAGGGGTTGCCTGTTATTGGCATATGATCGACTTGTTATGGCTGATGTTGTTTTCACTTTTCTATTTGCTGGGTTAAGGAGTGTGGTTGTGATTGTAACTAATAGTAAACGGCAATATTCTATTGTTTTTGGTGTGCTGGTGTTAATAACACTCGGTGCGGCATCGTTAACAGAGGTTACTCTTTTACCTGTGTTTGCTAAGCATGGGGTTTTAGAATGTATTTTAATTACGCTTGCTGCTGTCAAAATAATAATGATCGCTGAGTATTTTATGGAGCTGCATGATGCTCCGCGTTGGCTTAGAGGCACCATGTTGACATGGGTTGCGACGACGACCGTTGTGCTTGTAGGCATTGTTGGATTTAATAGTCAAATCTATTGAAACTAAATCAAGAGAGACAACCTATGCAGAACTTTAATACACCTAATTTCTCCATTAATTTAACCGGAGATGTTGCGCTAGTTACGGGTACAACGTCAGGTCTTGGTCATCGTTTTGCTAAAGTTCTGGCCAAATGTGGGGCCGCCGTTATCCTCACGGGGCGTCGCGAAGATAAGTTGAGTAGTCTAGCTGAAGAGATTCGTAGAGATGGTGGGGTTTGTGAGGCCTTTGTCATGGATATGACGGATCGAAAGAGTATTCGCGGGGTTGTATCTGCAGCTGAGGAAAAGCTTGGGGTCATTACGATACTGGTAAATAACGCTGGAATACCAGATGCCCAGCGAGCGATAAAGATGACGGATGACCTCATCGATAGCGTGATAGGCACGAACCTATCTGGGCCTTACATTCTTTCTTGTGAGATCGCGCGGCGTTTAATAGACCAAAAGCGCCCGGGGCGTATTGTTAATATCTCATCGATCGCTGCGTTTGACATCAATGGACAGTCTAGTGCGTCTCTTTATTCCGTTACCAAGGCCGGCATCGTGAGAATGACCGAAGCGCTTGCGCTTGAGTGGGCTAAGTTCAACATCAATGTCAATTGTATAGCGCCAGGAGCATTTTCCACGGAAATGATCGATGGCATGGTGGAGCGAATTGGCGATTTCTCTGGCTCATTTCCGCGAAAACGATTTGGGCAACCAGAACAAATGGACAGTACATTGCTCTTTCTCGTGTCACCCTCATCGGAATGTGTGACTGGAACAGTGATAAAGATTGATGATGGTCAAAATAACCGCTAACGACAATTGTACTTATGATAACAACACTAGCGACAATGGCACCAACCGTTTCAGGCAATATTATGAATGAGAAAACACTGATCATAGAAAAAGAAGGTGGGGTTGATTATCTAACTCTAAATAGACCCCAAGAGCTTAATACCCTAAATGACTCCCTGATGTTTGAGCTGAGAGAGTATTTTGGCAATCTCTATTTTGATCGATCGGTAAGAGTTGTTGTGCTAAGAGGGGCCGGTAAGGCATTTTGTGCGGGGCTGGACTTGAGATCGGTTAAGGCGGATGAAAATCCTGATATATCGCTAACAACACAGCGGGAAGTTAGCGAAATTATTATTCTAATGCGTCGCTGTCCCCAGGCTATTATTAGTGTTATTCATGGGGCTGCTTGCGGTGGTGGGTTTGCGCTGGCTTTGGCCTCGGATATTCGTATCGCAAGTGAAAATGCAAAAATGAATGCTGCATTTATCAAGATTGGACTATCGGGTTGTGATGTCGGAGTGAGTTATCTATTGCCGAGATTGGTCGGAACATCGCTGGCGTCGGAGTTGATATTAACCGGGCGCTTTATTTATGCTGACCGCGCACTTCAAACAGGGCTTGTTTCTAGCGTCGTCCCCGGTGATCGATTGTCTGAGGAGGTAAAGTCACTCGTAGATGATATGCTTGCCACTTCAGCTCTAGGGCTGAGATTAACAAAAGAGTGTCTCAACATGAACGTTGACGCAACCAGTCTAGAAGCCGCGATAGCGATGGAGGATAGAAATCAGGTGCTCTGTACTCAAACAGGGGAGTTCAAATCGTTAGTTAGTTCATTCTTAAGTAAAGAGGGGGAAGAAATTACAATCTAAATATTCTTTCATTATCAGCGACGTAATTTGACAAAAAAAACCTCGCCCGATTGGGCGAGGTTTTTTGTTATCATCGATAAGATTACTCAGTAGTAAACGTCACCACGTCACAATCTGTATCAACAACCATCATCGCGTTACGTGAACACACGGTTACTTCGTGATCACCGGCACGTAAGCCATATAGATTAACCTCGGTACGGTTCTTCCATAGACCGAATGGAGCGCCGTCGACACTATAGCGGTACGCCATACCATCTTCAGAACCCGATACATCAATAGTAACAACATCACCAGAGTTGACTACTGTACCTAAACCAAAGATACCCTTAGATTGAACACTACCAACGCTAGCAAACGTACGCGAAGCTGTCGCTCCAGCTCTTGCAGCATCAGTAACCAAATCACCGGCAAGGGCTACAAAGTTTGCATCGACATCAGCAACCCAAAGGTCACCAAGATTTAACCCGTAACCACCAAAGCTTGGCAATGGAATGGCTGCAATAGAGTTAAGAATTCCTGGAAGAACTATAGGGAAGTACTCTTCGATTAAATCGTTAACAACATTCGCGCTTAGTACAAACGAACCGAGGTCGATATCAAGAACTTCTACAGACGGTAAACCAACCACCTCAAATGCAATGGCATTATCATCAGTAATACCAAGGTCAGCAGTAACACCAACATTCATGATGACACCAACATATAACGTCCACTCAGCCGTAGTATCGTTATAGGATTCGATTTCAAGTGCAAAATCATTCCACGTAAACTTACCAAGGCCAGCTGCAAGATCGCTTACTAAATCGATGCTAGGAGCAGAAGTAGGAGTAATGTTAATGCGAATATTGCCCGCATCAGGGTCAATTCCACCAATCTCAGGTAGCTCTTGAGCGCCAATCGATAGATTTAACAATCCAGCTTCTGTTACTGCTGTTAATGCTTGGTTAAGTGTATTCTCAGAAACAATCACACCAATATCTTTCTCAACGCCACCAGGGGTCGTTGTAGTTGGAGCAGGTATAGCCGCATCACTACCGAAGGCAGAACCAATATTCTTAGGACCGGTAGTTGTTACCGCGGTGATATGACTGTCCAGTACAATGTCAACGCCAGCACTTGGAGACGTTACGGATTGTGCGAGGATTAGCGGCTTGATAGTGCTGTCGCCAAGATCAATTTCTAAATCAGCAAGGAAAGTATCAAGGAAACCTGCGATTAAGTCAGGAACTAGGTCTTCAATCAATCCGCCAAACAAATTGCCGAATAGGCCTTCGAAAAGCTCATAGAATGGTGTTAACAGCCAATCTGGGAAGCTTGAAATATCGGTACGGATTCTGTCCAAATCTAGGTCAAGGTTGCTCAAACTTACAGAGACATTACCATTATTGGCAGATACACCCACATCACCGTCAAAACGTGCACGGTCAATGGTACCAGTACCAGTGATTGTGGAATTAGGAAACGGCCACGGCCAGTCGATCTTAACGCGAAAGTCGGCGTTGATATCAGTAAAGTCACCAAGAAGGTTAAAATTACCATTTGCTCCGGTTACCGCTAAGTCTACATCGGCGCCACCTAAAGAAGCTCCATCAACATAGATATCAAATTCAGCAACAAATACGTCAAGGTTATAGAGTGATCCACCAGGAATCATATCGCCGATTGCTTCGCCTTCAAGCAGGGTCGTTATTTCAGAGAT
>CAJXXT010000250.1 GCA_913063495.1 uncultured Gammaproteobacteria bacterium
ACTCGGTACATTTTGGGAGATGAGGCAGGGGATCAGTTAGGATTGCCGAAAACGAAAACAAAATACTTCTGGCCAGCACAGGCGCCCTTGCGAATGGGAACCGAATTAGTTCGAATGGCGATTCCGCCGTTAAATAAGTTGATGGTTAATATTGGAGAAAAGGCGGTGAAGAAACAGTTTCCATTACAAGTGAATCGAACATCTGCAGATACAACCTTTACGCCTGTTAGTCAGTTAGTCCGGTAGATATTAAAATCCAGTGAGCTATAAAACCCAGTGGCCCTTAAAACTCAGTGGAGCAACTTAACTCAAACATATAAGAGTTCGCTTCAGTTGTTACATCCATGCCAGTATGAGAACCGATAATGGTCACGTAACCCGGTGCCAAAAAAGTAGCGAACAGGTTCTTTAGCGTGCTTTACGCAACTCTGTTGCATATATCGTTTTGGTATAAGAATCATGGTTACAATTCCAATACATAATTAAACAACAAGTTTCGCGCCATCCTTATAGAATGCCTAGGAAAATTTGGTTAACCCAATCTAAGGGCCTAGGAGCTATGAATACGATGGAATTGATACGGAAAAACTCACTTATTATTGGTCTTGTGACACTACTTGCAGGTTGTGGTGGTGGTACAAATCAGGAAATCGCCCCCGATTGGGAGTCTTATGTGGTACCGGAAACCCCGGTTACTGTGTTTACCACTAGCAACAAAGACATGACATTAGATGTATACGGCGACCTAGTTACTGTTGGTAATGCAGGGTTCGATGGTGACCCAACAACCCCAGCTTACGATTCAGTACATAAAATCGTACTTGTTAAGCAAGACCGCAACGGAAACCAAATCTGGCAGTCATTGTTAGATTACCCGGGTGAGCGCTACACCGTGTATGAAGTTGAATCCGATGATAACGGTAACCTTTATGTTGTTGGTGATGGTTTTATCTTAGCCGCAGACAGCAACGGTCAGCTATTGTGGCAAGACACCTTTGAAGGGCTTGGGCTTTCTGTAACTATTAAAGATGGTTTTGTTTATGTACCTGCACGAATAACACGAATTTACGACTTAAATGGCAACCTGCAATCCACTATCGATAACGGTGACATTTACCCTTGGGAAGTACAGGTTACTGATGATGGATCTGTTATCCAAGCTACTTGGACTGCTATTACACGCCATGATGCACAAGGCAACTTAGTGTGGAGTGTGAACGCTCCAAGTGATGTTACTGCAATGGCTCGCATTCAACTGGATAGCAGTGAGAATGTTTATGTATCTTACCTATCGAACAATGGATCTAGTGGTGGAGACAGTGCAGCGGCACGCGTCGTTAAGGTTGATATGAATGGTACTCAGCAATGGGCTCGGTTTATTCCTGATAACCGCCCATCATCCAGTTACTACAAATCTGGAAAGGTTCATTTATTTCTAACGTCCGATGGCGATGTTCTTAATGTCACCGCGGGCACAAAAGGTCGACAGATCACCAAACTTAATAGCGATAATGGCCAAGTGATTTTTGAAAAGGTACATTCAGGTGAAGGAGAGGGCGATAATGCTCACCTAACGGGTGATGACAAACTCATTATTGTCGGTAGCAGCAACCCTCAACAATTTGACAGTAATGGAAACTTACTTGCTACTGGTGATATGGCACAAACACTCACGCGAAATACCTTGGCAGTGTATGGGAACACGTTCTTTGTTGGCGGTAACGTCACCAAAGATGCTGCAGGAAATGATATACGTGCGCTCTATACCGCTGCATTTTCTGAATAAAGTAAACAAGTAACATCAAAGCACGGTTCATTAAGTTGACCGTGCTTTTTTTATGCCCGCAGAATGGCTTTTCGTCAAAATGCTTACATGGTAGATTGTGCGTATACTCTTGTAAAAACCTCAATACGGATCAGATGATAAGGATCAAACGATGAAGCGACAGAATATTCTCATAACCGGTGCCAGCTCGGGGCTTGGTAAAGGCATGGCCATCAAGTTTGCAGAAATGGGTAGGGATTTGGCGCTGTGTGCACGTAGGGTTGAACGACTTGAAGAATTAAAAGCAGAGCTAGAGAAAAATTACCCCACGATAAATGTTTATATCAGACCGCTTGATGTTGATGATCATGACCAGGTTTTTGAAGTGTTCAAGGCCTTCAAAGAAGACATGGGAACCATTGATCGAGTCATCGTTAACGCTGGCATGGGTAAAGGCGCATCAATAGGTACGGGCTACTTTAAAGCGAATAAACAAACCGCCATCACCAACTTTGTATCTGCGTTGGCGCAATGCGAAGCCGCGATGGAAATATTTAGAGAACAAAATGCAGGGCATCTAGTGACCATCTCATCTATCAGTGCGGTTCGAGGGTTCCGCCGTGCAATGACGGTGTATGCAGCAACCAAAGCAGCAATAACGTCACTCAGTGAAGGTATCCGAGTGGATGTTCAAAACACACCGATTAAAGTTACCACGGTACACCCTGGATTTATCCGAAGTGAGATTAATGAAAAAGTAAAAACAGTACCGTTTATCGTTGATACCGACACGGGTTGTAGGGCGCTCGTCAAATCTATCGAAAAGGAACCCGATAACAGTTATGTGCCTTCTTGGCCTTGGGCTTTGTTGCGCTACCCGATGAAAATTATGCCATTAAACATGCTTTCTAAGATGAGCTAACATCGGAGTGTGTAGGTTAAACTGTACAACAGAACTCCACTTACGTTATAAGCGGTTCAAGTGATGTTGAAAATATATATGTTAGGCCTGGTGATGTTATTCATCTCTGCGCAAGCAATGTCGAAAGAAGTACTCCTGGCTGCAATGGATTACCCACCCTTTTATGGGGAAAAATTGGATAACTATGGCCCTTTGATTGAAGTGATTGCAAAGTCTTATAATGTCATGGGTTATGATGTCAAAATAAATTTTCTTCCTTGGGCCAGAGCGATAGCATGGAGCAAGAGCGGGAAAGTTGATGGAATGGTAGGTGTTTGGTATTCGACGGAGAGGGCTGAGTATTTTCTTTATTCTGAGCCAATCCTTTCTAATTTCATTGGGTTTTACAAAAGAAAAAATGAGGATATCCGTTATAAGGATTATCTCGACTTAAAAGAACAGGGTTACAAATTAGGCAGTGTAAGAGGGTATATTCAACCAAAGGGGCTTCAAGAGTCAGGGATCCCAATAATGTTTGTGAGTAAAGACCTCCAAAGCTTTAAAATTTTGAGTAAGAATCGAGTCGACCTAATTGTAGTAGATAAGGAATACTCCCGATATATTCTGGCTCAGCATAAATTCCAGAAATACGCTAAAAATATAGAATGGATGGAGCCCGTTTTAGAAGAAAAACAACAGCATTTGATCATTTCGAAAGAAGCAGAAAATCCAAAAAATAAACTGAAAGATTTCAATGAAGGCTTGCAAGAACTAAAGGAAACTGGAGTTTTTACAGAAATCTTAAAAAAGCATGCATTTATGCAATAGTAAGTTAAAGACAATTCCATAGTGATAAATGTATTGGTGAAATGGGGAGTTGGTTTAAATTTGTGGCCCCTATTTTCCGGTGGACACCGTTTCTACCTAGCGTGCAGGTGTTTAATGTGGAGTCCCTAAAGCAGAGTTTTATCCAAGCCGGATTTAACATAGAATATGAATGGCAGCCCGAATTGAATAGTGCGTTGTTTTTAGTAGCTCGAAAGTAAAATGTAATATATGGCTTATATTTCCATTAAAGGATGATGAATAGTGCAAGCATTAGTAGATGATTTTATCGAAATGAACCAATCGGGTCTCGTGTTGGAGCTGTGTGAAAAGTACTACGACGAAAATGTCATCATGTTAAATGATGGCACTGTATTCGCAAGGTCCATGCGTGAGGCATACGATAAACAGAAAGGTTTTATAGAAACGATTGAGGCGTTTGATGTGAGGTTGGTGTCTCGGATAATTAGGGGTGATATTGCAGAGCTGACGTTCGATTACAAAATGACGGGTGCTGAATCGAAACTGATCGAGTTTACTGGTAAACACATTCAAACATGGAGGAATCAAAAAATTGTCAGAGAAGAATATTTCCCAATTGAGACGAAATGATTTTTCTTTAGTCGCGCTTACAGTCGGCCTCGCATAACAATCATAAGTATTTGCTGCTCTAGCACCTTAAGGCGCTCTTCGCGTTTGGCTTTGTCCATATCCATGGCATTAAGGATATAGGTGATCAGCAAAGAAAATATAATGTCAGATTCAAGTGAAAACTCCCCGAGCTTCAACCCTTTTTCAGCAGCGGTTTGTTCCATGTTTTCCGCCAGATCCTGACGCATAATCGACATGTCACGACGAATGATTTTTCGGTATTCAGGATTGGGGTTAAACCACTGCATGATGAGTAACCGAAGCGCAGACTCCGACTCGTTAATGCTAAGTAAAAACTGCTGAAGCAACAGTTTTAGTGCTTTTGTTGGATCCTCAATCTGCATCTGTTTTCTGGCAGAGCGAGCAACGCTTCGTAACCGTGCAAGGCTTTCTTCTACAAGCGCAATACCCAATTCATCCATATCGGCAAAGTGATTGTAAATGGAAGGCGCTGCCATTCCGACAGACCTGGCCACTTCTCTTAAGCCAAGCTCACTTGGGCTGCGACCTTCCTCTACTAGCTGTAAGGCCGCCATCAGGATTCGGTGACGGGTCTCCTCCTTGCGACCCTTTCGAGATCGTGAGGATTTGGTGGCTTTGAGCTCGGTAACCGCTTTTGAAAGAGTCATAGGGACAACAACCTGCTTTTTTATCAACAAACATACAGCTGTTAGTCTACCGTTAGCACCCGTGTAGCGCAACTATACGGCGTATTATGAGCAATATTACGGGTTGACTTATATATTTCTAAGTATTACTTTAACTAACACTTGTTAGTCAAAGAGGGTTTTGTCATGAATTATCTTATTACCGGTGGTACAGGCTTTATCGGTCGCTTTGTTATTGAAAGGCTTCTAACCATGCCAGAGGCCAATATTCACGTCTTGGTGCGCCCTGGGTCGGAAGGCAAACTGGATAACATTCGTGATTCCTTAGGTGCCAGCAAAGAAAGGCTATCCGAGCTTTGTGGAGATTTAACGGCGCAGAATTTGGGTATTGCCGAAACTGACCTGTTTAAGCTCAAAGGCAAGATAGATCATGTTTTTCATTTGGCGGCGATTTATGACTTAACCGCAGAAGCGGAACCGCAGCAAAAGACCAATGTAGAAGGTACAAGAAATGCGTTGCAAGCCGCGCAAACACTTGATGCGGGTTGTTTTCACCACGTGAGTTCAATCGCTGTGGCAGGAACTTATGCTGGGCGCTTTACGGAGTCCATGTTCGAACAAGCCACGGGCTTAGATGACCCTTATTTTATTACCAAGCACCAGGCGGAGCGTTGCGTCAGAGAGGAAGCGGAAATCCCTTATCGTATCTACCGCCCATCGATGGTCGTGGGGCATTCAAAAACAGGGGAGATGGATAAAATTGATGGCCCTTATTATATGTTCCAGCTATTGGAAACCCTAGGGAGAGCGTTACCAAGCTGGCTGCCCCTTGTTGGTATAGAAGGTGGTCAATTTAATATTGTTCCCGTGGATTATGTGGCAGAAGCCATGGTGCATATTGCTCATCAGCCAGATCTTGATGGGCAATGTTTCCATTTAACCGACCCTACTCACTACCGGCTTGGAGAGTTGTTTAATCTCATTGCGGCGCAATCAAATAAGCTACCTGCATTTGCCTGGGAAGTGCCCAATAGCACCCTTAATTTGCTACCAAAAAATGCCATTCCAGCGTTAGCAACGCAAACCTGGGTTAAGAATTTGTTGGGGCGCCTTGGAATTGCACCAAGTGCTTTAGGTTATGTGACTTATCCTACGACCTATGGCTGTTCTAACACTCAAATTGCATTATCAAACAGCACGATAAAACCGCCCGTGTTAGCAGATTACATGCCTGTGTTATGGCGCTATTGGAGAGAGTACTTGTCGCCACAAACTAAAAAGGCGGCTAACAGAAAATCTGCTGCTGAGTTATCAAAAGAAAAAGTGCTGCTACGTAGACCAGAAATTATGCCGTATTTTAAGCGGGCCAAAGATCACTGGACGTGGAATACCAAAAGTATTTTTAAATCTAGGAGCGCTCTAGAAGAACGCGTTAATAATAAAGTGATTTTGCTCACAGGGGCGAGCTCTGGCATTGGTGCGCAAGTGGCGCATCGATTAGCGTTCGCGGGAGCAACGGTGCTGTTAGTTGCCCGCTCAAAAGATACGTTAGAAGAGCTTGCTGAAGATATTCGAGATCAAGGGGGCAACGCGTTTGCGTACCCAACAAATCTCGCCGACGGTGATGATTGCGACCGCGTATGCAAGTTAGTCACTGAAGAACACGGCGGCGTTGATATTTTGATTAATAATGCTGGGCGATCGATTCGTCGTTCTGTGAAATTCAGCTTTGATCGTTTTCATGACTATGAACGCACCATGCAAATTAACTATTTTGGTTCTATTCGCATGGCGATGAATTTGTTGCCAGGCATGTTAGAAAGAGACGACGGCCATATCGTGAATGTTTCAACGGTTGGTGTGCAAGCGAATCCAGCTCGTTTTTCCGCATACTTGGGATCGAAATGGGCACTAGAAGGATGGAGTTGGGCAACTGCCAATGAACTTGCCCACACGGGAGTGACGATTTCAACGATCAACTACCCGTTAGTGCGTACACCGATGATCGCTCCCACTAAAATCTATGATTACGTCCCTGTAATGTCGCCAGAAAAGGCAGTGGACTGGATGTTGGATATGATTGTTACCCGGAATAAGCGAAAAATAGGATCACTAGGCGTAGCGGCGCTTGGCATGTATTACCTATTTCCTAAAATCTCAGAGACCGTAGTGAATGCTAGTTATCAAATGGTTTACGAGGCACCGCCAAAATCTGAGCTGGAAAAACGCGAACGTAAAAAATCACAAAAACGACAAGAAGGAAACGTGAAGCCGATATTTAAGAATGTATCTTAAGCGCCACTACCTTAAGCACTACTATCTTAAAAAGTGCAGCTACACCAATCTTGACGAAAACTTTGAGTGAATACATGACAATTTTTAAGAGCAGTAAACTCCAAGCTATTGGTAGTAAAATGGCGGCCGCAGAGGACTATCCGGATTGGATATCTTTAGCAAAAGAGCATGACAGTGCATCGGGAAAGGATAAGTGGAAGTCAGCTGAAAACAGCTCGCTGTATGACAGTGCAGAAATTCGAATTCGTCATGATAACCTGTGCCGCTTACTAGAGGATAAAAATCACCATGGTTTGCTGTTTGCGTTAAATGAGGGGATTCACGGTAATGTCGGCGGGATGGGAAGCCCGCGGCTCTATCGTCAAGCGCAATACGGCACCAAGCTGCTAGTGGATGATTATGTCAGTAAAATTGTCGAATCATTACATTTTGTTGCTAAGGCAAACGACGCACAAATCCCGTTTGATGAAAAACTCGACTTCTTTCGTCGAGCAAGTCACTGCTTTGGCCGCTCAGCCTTAATGCTAAGCGGCGGTGCCGGCCTGATATATTTTCATCACGGCGTAGTACAAACACTCATTGATGAAAACTTATTACCCAATGTCATATCAGGTGCCAGCGCAGGTTCTTGGATTGGAGCGCAACTGGGTACCAAAACTGACGAGGAGTTACGCCAAGGACACTTTTACAATTACCAATATGATTTGCCACGAGGACCGAACCCACTGTCTGTGCTAATGGGGCTTCACGAGCAACACTCACCCATGTCTATTAAAGAACAAGCGTTAGATGGCTTTTGTTCAGATATGACCTTTCAAGAAGCCTATGAACATACGGGGCGCTACATCAGTATTTCTATTGCACCATCAGAGAAGCACCAAACGTCCCGCTTAATGAACGCGATTACATCGCCCAATGTTTACATTAGATCCGCTGTTGACGCATCAAGTAGCCTTCCGGGAGTAGTGCCACCCGTAACGCTCTATGCCAAAGGTATAGACGGAAAACCTAAACCCTACTTGCCCTCTCGTAAGTGGTGTGATGGATCCTTTTCAGAAGATTTACCAGCCAAACGCCTGGCGCGTTTATTTGGTGTAAATCATTATATTGTTAGTTTAATTAATCCAATGGCATTACCTTTTGTTGCTGACCCTAA
>CAJXXT010000251.1 GCA_913063495.1 uncultured Gammaproteobacteria bacterium
GGCTCTGGCTCTGGCTCTGGCTCTGGCTCTGGCTCTGGCTCTGGCTCTGGCTCTGGCTCTGGCTCTGGCTCTGGCTCACCAGCTACAAATACCCCTCCAATATGATCACAACCTAGCTGAACGTCTTCTTCCGTTCTGAGGCCTGCCTCATCTTTATAATAGATTGTACTTATTGCTACGCTACTTTGATTCGTAAGCTCACAGGTGCCTAAAACATTATCCCTCGAACAACTTCCTAATACGGCCCCCAACCCTACGATCACTGATTGATCCTGCTCAGATAAAGAAACATACTCTGTGCAAGCAATACTATTACCTTGAATATAATAAGTCCGTTCTTGATAAGAAGGATTTTCATCGTTATTTAAGTTCGATGATTCATCACTGCCACCGCCACCGCCACCGCCACCGCCACCGCCACCGCCACAAGATGCTAGTAGAACCGTGAATAAGATACTCAATGATTTTTGGGGATACCACATAAAAATAATTCCATTTGTATTTGAATTTAATTCAAGACCCTTCAAACAAGATTAGCCGTATACTTAAATCAACCTATTCTTGATGCGCATGTTATTCAAAAAAGCTATATGCTATTACTGACTATAAATAAAAGCTTAACTACTAAATTGATAGCCTACTGTTCCCTGTACAGGTTTCAACGCCCCTCAAATAAGAAAGGCTATTGACAAAACTCCATTTGCTGTGCCACAAGGTCCTGCTCGCAGCGCAGCATTATATCTTTTTTATTCAACCACACAACCGCTATCCAAACGCTACAAACCTTTCACGCTGTCAATTGCAATATTTGGCCCCCTGTAATTAATGGTGCTAACGCTACGACAATGCCCCGTACCTTCTTCCACTGAAAATAGTCATGCAATTACAAATCAGAAATAAGGGTTCACAAAGACCTCTTGAACCCCCTATAGTGCTTTAATACCTTTTCCGGGGACTCTATGTGCGGGTAATGTCCAATATTTTCTAACTCAACCACATTGGGGTTTGGAATTAACTCAATATATCGCTCTACCGTTTTCTTCCCTGCTACTGGATCAGAAATACCATCAATTAACAATATTGGAACCTCAGTTAATTGCAAAGCTCCAACCCAACGCTCCCGATATTGAAACCGATCATCCAGATAATGAACTAATTTATGACTAAGCTGATGCCCATTCTGCCGAGTAATCAAATACCATAAATCGTCCAATTCTTGTTCTGTAGGTTTTGTTTCTTCCCCAAAAACGGGAGTAAAACTCTTATTGAATATTTGCTGCGTTGACAACGCTGATACTAAGCTGCCTATAGAGCTATTTAATAACGTTTGAATAATACGCGCCTCATGTTGCTCTGGAAATATCCCTCCATTTAGAAGGACTAATGATTTGATGTGAATTTGATAATCATTCTTCTTTCGCTCATTAAACCGGGCTACCATTTCTTGAGCTACGATATCTCCATAATCGTGTGCCAGTATATTTACATTCTTTATCGCTAAATGTTTTAACAAGGCCTCTTGGATATCAGCTTGCTCATAGATCGAATACATCTTATCTCTTGGCTTATCTGACAAGCCAAAGCCCAGCATATCCAGTGTTATTAGCCGGTATTGACCTCTTAGCTCTGACCATATAAAGCGCCAATCCCAAGAGGCCGTTGGAAACCCATGTATCAATAGAACAACCTCTTTCGAGGGGTCTTTCGTATCATGATAAGATATCTTATACCCCTTAAAATCAAATGTTTGTGCACTCCCCTCCCACACCTGCAATTCTGAACCAGCCTCTAGTTCTGGAATGCCAGCGTTGCTTATAAAAACTATGCTCGCTGTGATAATCAAAACACCAACAAAAATAGCGCCTATTTTTTTCATTTATTTTCCTGTTTATTACCGACTTCTGCCAAGCATAACGCTATTATCAATGATACAGAAAGTGCCAATATAAAAACCCACGGCGGTGAGGCATCGGTTATCGAAGATACATGATAGGTAGCAAATAATGTTGGAATGTACTCAACTAAGCCAACAATCGTCATTGCCCAATACGACCACCGTTCGAATTTCAAAAATGGGATCAACAGTAATATTAATATTGCGGTACCTGCCGCTAAAAAACCTGCCGCCTCTGTGCGCATCATGCCAAGGTAAAGTATTTGAGAGAAATGATCTACATCTACCCATTTTGTTTGAATCACGTCAGAATGAAACGGCATAAATTCACTAGAAAGCTCATATATGAGGCCGATACTTATCATTCCAAAAATATTAAATGCGTAAATACCAAAAGCGATTTTAAGTTTACCGTTCATTAACATCCTTATTGGGTAACATACACTCCAACGTTAGCACTTCGCTCTGCGAAACAGGAGATAAGTTTACCACGTCCATTGTAATAACTTATACCGGTTCTTTAATCCAGTAGTTTGTTTATCGCCTTCATAAACGCTTCAACATCGAGAGGTTTATCAAATACGTGGTCGGCACCAAATGCTTTGGCGAGTTCAAGATATCTTCCTCCACCGATACGTCCACCACCGGACATCGCAATTATTTTTGTTGATGGTGTTTGCGAATCATCCATTAATGTCCTTAGAAACTCAATCCCATCTGCTTCTGGCATAACGATGTCCGTTATAATCAGATCAGTTTTTTCTTGATGAACAAGAGATAATCCTTCTTTGCCATCAAATGCACAAGCAACGTCAAAACCCTCATATTCGAGGTATTCCATCAACGACTCATTAAAATCTCTATCATCGTCAATTAGTAGTATTTTTTTCATAATCGTACCTAAACATACTAGCGCGAGCTAAAAAAACGCTTTCACGCTATCGTGGGGAGTGAAAATGTAAAACGAGAACCATGCCCTTCGCTGCTTGCTATAGACATTTCACCGTTGTGATCTTTTATGATTCCGTAACTTATCGACATACCCAGCCCAGTGCCTTTGCCAACGGGCTTTGTTGTATAGAACGGGTCAAATACCTGTTTGGCGGCAGACGATGTCATGCCGCATCCTGTATCTTCCACGTCAACACAGATTAATCTGTTTCTTTCATAGGAGCGTATGGTAATACACTTTTCTTCGGCGTCTTCTAAGGCATCCTGCGCATTCGTCACCAAATTGGTAAGAACCTGCCCTATCTGGACTAAATCACAAGAAACTTGAGCCAAACTACCTGCCAATTCAGTGATCACTTGAATGCCACTTTTTCTCAATGACTCGCCCGGCAAGATCAACGCTTCGTCAATAAGCCAATTGATGTCAACAGACTCGTATTCAGATGTCCCTTGTCGGCTGAATGTTTTTAGATGATTAATGATTTTGGTTGAGCGATTTACCTGTTTAATAATTTTATCTTGCTTAGCAATCACTTTATTTCTGTCAAAATCACTATCGTTTATGAATTTTTTCGTAATTTGAGCGCTAAGTTTAATAGCTCCCAACGGTTGATTCAGTTCATGGGCCAACCCAGCAGAAATACGGCCGATAGAAGCCAATTTGGCAGAATGAACGAGCTGCTCTTGGGTTTCGATTAACTTCTTGTTGGACTTTCTAACATCGGATATTCCTTTTTCAGCGGCAGATATCATAATCTTAAAATTATTGGCTAAAGATCCAATTTCATCCCGTGAATCGATCGTTCCTAGGGCAGTGGAAGCTACTTTGAAACGATTATAATCATGATTTTCATATTCTGCTTGATCACTAGAAAAATGTTTTACCAACACATGCGTGACCGCGTGCAACTGATTGACGGGGTTGACTAATTGTTGCGCCATTTTTCTATGCAGGAAATAGATCGACAAAAACGTAACAAAAAATTCAACCAAAACTATTATCACAAATTGATGCTTTTGCTGCTCTATTTTTAAGTAAAGATCATCTACCTCTTCAGACTTCCCATCTGATGTATAATAGGAAAAGTTCATGATTTGCTTTGCCTCTCTCAAATATCTACTCTCATAGAGTTTTCTTGCTTCGATCGGTCTTTTATTCAATGTCAACCCAATAATCCTAATAGCATGCAACCTTAAATCATCTACGATAGGTTCCATTTCATCAGCCAACGACTGGTCACTGATAAGACCATGTTTGTCTGAGAGTTGCCTAAAACCTGCCAATATCGACTGCAAATCTTCGATCCTAGTAAGAACAAATACATCACGCGCCTGGTTCCTTAGATACAACACCTTAACAAGATCTTCATTAATCACTGCTAAGGATGCTTCAAGCTTGGACAAACTATTTTTTTGTTCAGTTAAACCGGTTATCCGTTCATGTCTATCACTAAGGCTTGTATAAAAAAAAACGACCGATAGCCCTATAACAAATAGCCCAATAGTATAAAAAATGGACGGTATTGAAAACTTATTACCTATGGTCAAATCTTTTGTTGAGAATGATAAGTTCATAGCGCAGCTAGCCTATTTTACAGAAAAAACCTGCACTCTATGATTGGCCGTATCTGCAACATATAGATGACTATCATGACCAATCGCTAGACCATGAATATTGCCAAACTCTCCAGGCCGCCTTCCGCTAGAGCCGAACATATATTGAAATTCACCTTGGCTATTAAATTTCTGGATTCTATTGTTACCTATCTCGGCGACATAGATATTGTCGTCCTTATCAATCGCAACACCAGAAGGTTTCCTAAATTCACCCGCCCCTTTCCCTTCTTTTCCGAAAACAAACAGAAACGTACCATGTTCGTCAAAAACCTGAACGCGATGATTGCCTAAGTCAGAGACAATGATCTGTCCTTTACTATTATGCTTGGCTGCTTCTGGCCGCATTAATTCACCAGTATTATTCCCCTTTGAGCCAAACGTGAATTTGAAATTACCGTCCATGTCATAGACACTGATTCGGTTATTACCTGCCTCTGGAACGTACAGTAATCCATTGGGATGAAATGTCATAAACTCTGTTTCTAGGGTATGACCTTTTTCAGATCCGTAACCACTGTAGGTATTGAGATGCTCATAGGTACTAGAGTACTTTTTGATATACCCTGTCAAATAATCAGCGACATGAATATTTCCATCTAAATCAATGGCTATTCCCTCAGGCTTCCTGAGATTACCAACGCCATCTCCTTTGCCGCCAAATGCAGTAATGTAAGTACCATCCGATTTAAAAATTTGCACATTGGCGTTTAATGCGTCTGTGATGAGTACATTGCCTTGTTTGTCGAAGGCAAAATCCTCTATATACCTAAACTGGCCGTTACCACCACCTTCTGAACCAAAAACATTGATAAGATTAGCGTTCGTATCTCCATTGAAGCAACTTGCACACAGCAAAATAGCGATACACAGTAAGGTAACCCGGTTTATTGCAATCAACATACTGTATATCCCTTTAAAGTAACTATCCCACATAGGACCATGAACATTTCTGGTCAATGCTAGGAAGTATAGGACAGATATATTGATATCGAAGCCGAAATAACGCCTTACCGCGCATCATAGTCATGTGTGCGTTTATCATTGGCCTGAATCGCCTAGATAAACATTAACGTAAGCCCTACACCAGTTCCAACATGGTTTCTGCTTTGCTCGCCTCAAATTCTTTGGGCTTTTCTACATTACATTGTGTCACAACGCCATCTTCAACCAAGATAGCATAACGTTGAGACCGTATGCCGCCAAATGCACTGGTGTCCATATCAAGCCCTACTGCCTTGGTAAAGGCAGCATCGCCATCCGCCAACATCATAATCTGTTCAGCATTCTGGGCATCACCCCAGGCCTTCATCACAAAAGCATCGTTAACCGCAAGACAGATAATGCTATCTACACCTTTCTCCTTTAGCTTGTCGGCATTAACCACATAACCGGGCAGGTGGGCTTCAGAACAAGTCGGCGTGAATGCACCTGGCACGGCGAATAGAATGACTTTTTTACCCGCGAATAACTCGTCAGTGGTTGGACTTTGCATGCCATCATTGGTTAACCATTGAAATGTGGCTTCGGGTAATTTATCGCCTTGTTGAATCATAAGATTACTCCTCTATGTTATCGCTTAATGTTATCGCTTAATGTTATCGCTTAATGTTATAGCGTAATGCTACTGTTTAATTTTCCCACCACAGGTTAATCCTGACCAAGGATGTCGTCAACCCAACTTAACGCTGCAATAACCGTTGGAAAACCAATCGTACTGGTCAGCAAAAGTATAGCGTGATGGATTTCATCCTTGTTCGCACCCGCCTCCATCGCCCTTCTGGTATGGCTATGCACAGCGCCTTCTGAACGTATGCTTGCCGCAGCAGCGAGCTGAATCAATTGCGCATTTTTAGCATCAATGGGGCCTGCCTGCTTCACCGCTTTACCTAGCTCCTCAACGGCGCTGGCAATATCTTGATGTTTTTGACTGAGAGCTAAAAATCTATTCGGGAGTTTTTTTTCTGACATCAGTGTTCTCCTAAAATCCGACGCACGAAAGAAATTGGGTACTCATAACAGGATAGGTCTGAGGGCGGTTATCTTCAAGCTTGTACAGCAATGCTGTTTCCGGAAGATTTACTATTTCTACATTCATTTCTTTGCGTTCGTTGGAACCTATATAGGTGATGGCAAATGTAGTAATATCTATACCTGCTCAGCTGAAAGAATCATGCCCCCTTCTATAATTGATAATCTACACTAAACAGCCGTTTATGGATTATAACGAGCGATTACATCCACCGATTATGGTATCTGTTATGTCACCTATTATTTCACTATTAAAACTGTTGTTGCTGGTGTACTTGGGATTAGGGGTCTACCTATATGTCAAGCAACGTAGCTTTGTTTATTTTCCAACAGCAGAATTCCAAGACAATCACACACAGGTGTTAACCTTACACAGCGACAATGAGCAATTAAAAGTCTGGGTGCTCAATCCAAATAAAACTAAGGCTATATTTTACTTCGGCGGAAATGCCGAATCCATCGAATTCAATATCCAACCTTTTCAAACATGGTTTCCTAACCATACCGTATATCTGATGAACTATCGCGGCTATGGTGGCAGTACAGGGTCACCAACGGAGGCTGCCCTGTATCTAGATGCACTCACTTTATACGACCAGGTATCAACACAACACAAAACTATTTCTATTATTGGTCGTAGCTTAGGAAGCGGTGTTGCCACCTATTTAGGTGCAAACAGAGAAGTTAAACAGCTGGCTCTGGTGACACCTTATGACAGTGTCGCTAGTGTCGCGCAATCGGCCTACCCAATGTATCCAATGTCCCTTTTATTTAAAGACAAATATGATTCCATTAGTCGCTCACAAAAAATTCAGGCCAAAGTTATTCTTATCATCGCAGAAAATGATGCGATGATACCTCGAAAACATTCCAACAATCTTGCGGATGCATTGTTAGAAGCTAACGTAGACGTAAAAATAGAGTTGTTAATGGGAGCAACCCATAACTCACTTTCGGAAGACGGTCACTACCAACAATCATTACAAAACTTCATAGATGAATAATAGTGAATGTGCTTCTCCCTATAACTACTAGTGCTCATTAACGCTCCTTCCATCAAAAAGCGCTACCTTCAATTCGATCAAAAATTTGGTTGCTTTGTATCGGCCAATATACGGTATGAGCCCTAGTTATCGCTTGAACTCCAGAGAATTCTCTGATCATCATTTAGCAAGATATCACCCCATATTCTATTAGGTGGCATTGTTCGCATGGAACACAGTATTCCATTAGCGCCTACTATACTCTTCGTATTAATAATCAGATAGAATTCAAAACTGACCAGTCAAACAATAATAACCTGCAGACTGACGTATCACGAATTGGAACTTCACATGACTTCAAATAAAAACAACTGGAAGGCTCGTACTGAGCTCGGCTTTGGGAAATTAGGCCTCGCTATGGGAAGACACCCCTGGCTTTGGCTTATAGGGTGCCTTATTGTGATTGGAGCAATGGCATCACAACTGAGCAAAATCAGACAAGACACCAGTATCGAAGGTTTTCTCGCGGAAGGCGCCATCGAAATCCAGCAGTATGATCGCTTAAAAGATATGTTCGGTAGGGACGAAGTCTTTATTGTCAGTGTAGAAGTCGA
>CAJXXT010000252.1 GCA_913063495.1 uncultured Gammaproteobacteria bacterium
AGCTTTACGCCGGTAAAGCAAAGTCGGTCTATACCACTGATGACGCGGATAAACTGATTTTATTGTATCGTAACGATACCTCTGCGTTTGATGGTAAAAAAATTGAACAGCTTGATCGTAAAGGTATGGTGAATAATAAATTTAACGTGACGGCGGGCAGTATCTGCAAACGTTTAGGGCTTGAAGAAGGTCAAGATCTAAACCCACCAACATTTGAGTTCTTTTTGAAGAATGATGATTTGGGTGATCCGATGATAAACGAGTTTCATATTCGTAGCTTCGACTAAATTTGCTGGATTTCCAAATAAGGAAATAGCCAGACACAAAAAAAGAGCCTATTGGCTCTTTTTTTGTGTCTGGCTATTTTTTCATACATTAAAAGTGTTCTGTGATTTCGTAAAAGCACGGTGAGGGTTTGTACTGGATTAATCCGGGAAGATCTGGGTGATCTTTGGCAAGTTCTGCAAAACGCTTAAAATCGCTAGCGCTTTCCCAGTGAGCGTAATTTGCAACGGAGAGACCATCAAAACTTCGGTGTAACGTTGCAGATATGAAACCGGGTTGTTGACTAAGGAAACCTGCAATGTAGTCTTTAATAGCAACAAGGGCCGTCTCTTGAGACTCTACTGTGGTTTTAAATTTTACAATAACGACAAAAGGCTCTTTTCTGGTGTTCATGGGGCTTCCCTTCGATATTCCGTGAATTATGATGTTTGGGAATATTTGACGGGTTCTAAAACTAAAAAGCTAGTCAGTTCTTCTGACTAGCTTAATATTGTCTTGATTAGGTATGATTTTGTTAGAAGTGGAATGTGGCTGCTGCGAATATTCCAGAAAACCCCATGTCTGCTTCGAAATCACTTTCATCAACGGATAGTGTGATATTCCGATAACCAGCTTCAAGCCCCAACCCAATAGTTGATTCGTAGCCGACGGTAACCATTGAGTCCAAAAAGCTGTTGCTGCCTGCCCCTAGCCAGTTGCCAGATGCTGACACGTAGACTCCTGTGAGGGGCAAGTCAAATCGGGCTTTTCCGTAGAGAAGCGGTATTGTGTAATCAATGTCTTCTTGAGCTGTACCCTCAGTTGCACTAACGAGTTTTACTTCTCCGTCAAATTTACGAATAGTTAAACCAAGATCAAGGTTTACCCAGTTATCTAGAAGCTCATAGTAAAAGGTAGCATCCGTATGACTTAGGTCTACTGTAGAGTCGACAGCTCCAGAGAAGTCTACTCCATCAAAGGTCTGAGTAACGGTGCCGCTACCGCTTTGATCAATTTCAATGGACGTCAATAATACATTGGGGAGAAAAGGAATGGGATGCTCTATAGCGATATAAACATAAGTACCTGATTCATCGCTAAGGTTCAAATCGTCCTCAAGGTCGATGTCGCCAGAGGTGCTGTCGTCTTCAAAATCCCCAGTAAAATCAAAATTTTGTGTGCCGCCTCCAGCGTACACCCCAAAGATGGTATCTGCCTGCGCTGCGCTGTAGGGAAGGGCTAGTCCTAAAATAAGAGGAATAAGGCGCTTTTTCATTGTTATCTCCTAAACGGGTTTTCCCTAAGTATTACAGTAAGTTGCTGGATGTCAAAAAAAACAGCTAAGAACGGTATTAATGCACACTTTAGTGCGGTCGCCTGCGAATATTAATATTGAGCAGCGAGCTTGGAAAGCAGAGAAGAGATAGATTTCTCAAGGCCTAATTTTAATATTGGGCCTAAGAACGGAACAGGGAGTTTTGGCTCAAGCTGAATGGTGTAATGAAGTTTGGTTTTACCATTTTCTTCACTGAAATTCATGCGTCCTAGGTGGTTTTTTATCGGACTACCTTTGCTGATCGTGTATTCCATCAGTTTGTTTTTTTCATAGGATACGACAGTTTCTTCGAATGCCGGGGTTAGAGGTATTTTGATGGAGCGGACGCTGCCAGTGCCATTTACATTATCTTCAGCACTGTCTACAACACGCGTTATTTGAGCGCCAGACATCAGATTGCCAAAGGACTCGTGATCGGTAAGTGTTCCAAATACCGCATCTACCGGTGCGTTAAATTCTTGTGTGATGGATATGTTCTGTACAGGCATTGTTTGCTCCGATGATGGGATTACTGTGTTTTTGGTTTTACTGCTGTTGCCTAGGTTTAGGGGGCATAGTGGTTATGACATTATGCGAAATGTCATCCCGGCTTCTTGTAGGCGCTCAATCAGTGCTTCACCCATTGCCGCCCCAGGTGTAACCACTCCGTATATTGCTGGAGTCTTATCAGTATCAAATGCTAAGCATAATGCGGATTCTGCTAGCATTTTTGATGTTTCTCCATAACCTGGGTCACCACCGGCCACCTCTGTCCAAACCATAAGGTTGCGCGCTTGGCCAAGCATTTTTACTGAAAACCAGCCGTTCTGGCGTTGAGCCAGCGTTGGTCCTTGACCAGGGTCTTTTACTTTTAGTAATAAGTCTCGTGTTATTTTGATTTGTGATAAGGCAACAAGTCCGCCTACCCCTGCCATTCCGGCTAATGCTGTGGGTAGTTCTTTTACGAGAGCAAAGTGACCATATTTAAAATTGGGGCCGTAGTTTGCTCTTGCTTTTGCGGTACGGCGAACAACTTGTGGGTCTATTGTTGGAAGAGGGCAGGCCCATCGACCAAATTCTGGTTTATAGTGAATGCGCATGGGAGTTGACCCGACTCGTCGTCGGCGTTTTGATGGGTCTTGTTTTTTGGATTGTACCCAATGCTTTTTCTTTTCGTAAAAACTGCGCATACGTGAAAATTGTGTGATAGCTGAGTGCCAAGTGCCTCCTGAAAAAGTACCACCAGCTCTGACAAAACCTTCAATAGTGATACCTTCTCGCTCAGCGTACTCGGGACCAATGAGGTCGTTGAGTGCATTGACAGTAAACAATGCCCCTAAGTCATGAGGGATACTGTCAAATCCACAACTATTTACAATCTTGATGTTTTTCTTGGCGGCCACCTCGTCGTAGTAATGAGACATGGCATCAACGAATTCAGGTTCCCCGGTTAAATCAACGTAATGGGTGCCCGCTTCAACGCACGCTTTTACAAGGGCTTCGCCATAACTTAAATAGGGGCCAACTGTGGTGATAATGACATGAGCTTGTTCAGCCATAGCCCGTAAGCTTTTGGCGTCATTAATATCGGCATTGATTATACCTATGGTCTTACATTTGGGGTTGCCGTCTAGCAATTTACGTTTAGTATCCTCGAGCTTGCTCGGGCTTCTGCCTGCTAGAGCCCATGATAGGGTAGGTTGCTCTTTGCATTGTGATAAATATTCGGCGGTTAAATACCCAGTAAAGCCCGTTGCTCCAAAAACTACGATATCGTAGGGTCTTTTCGTGTTTGTTTCAGACATACAGAATTTGCGCCTTGTGATTGTTAGCAGTTTATAGGGATACACTATGTTTTGTGTAATGTAAATGAATGTAACTGTATCAACGTAATTGTATTGACGTAATTGTATTAATGTAGCTATTTCTTTTGTTCTGAAGCGTACCTTGAATGAATTACATACGATACTCCTAAGTCATTTAATTGATGAGCGGAAAGGGTAGACAGTGGGGGTAATTGTATATATTACTAAGGTAATAGTGTTGTGATTCTCACATCAGGTTGTGTCGGAGGTTTTATGGATAGTATTCGTTTGGTTCGGGATTATATGCGCAAGAAAGATCTCAGTTTTGATGTGCGGGATGATGTGGCCGATATAGCCGCAACATTAGTAGAGCACGAGTTGAGTGGGGCTCCTGTTTTGGGGGCTGGTGGTGTTGTACTAGGGTTTGTTTCTGAGCAGGATTGTATCAAGGAGATGCTTAACACTGCGTTTCATTGTGAGCTTACGGCAACTGCAGCCGATATTATGCGGCCGGAGGTGTTAACGGTGGATGCTGATATGGAGATATCTGTACTGGCAGAGCAAATGTGTGGTGATAAGCCTAAAATGTACCCGGTGATTGATGAAGGTAAACTTGTTGGGTTGATCACTCGCCCTGATGTGCTGCGAGCATTGGTTGCGGGTGCAGCGGAGTGTCGCTAATAGTGAATTAGTAGCTCCGTTAACCGTGTTGTTAGGCAATATGCTAGGCAATATTATTAGACAGTGTTGCTAGACGGTAGGCTGTTAGGTGTTCTTTTCTAGAGCGCTTTGGCATTGAATGCAAAAGCTGGTTTCGGGCTTAATAAGCAGGCGCTCATAAGGGATGTATTTATCACATTCCTGGCAATATCCATAATTGTCTTCATGAATTCTTCGAAGAGCTTTTATTGTTTGCACCAATGTAAGTTCCTGACTTGCTCTGTTCGCGACGGCCATTTTTTGTTGCTGTATCGCATCTATGCGAGACACTCGCCCAAGAGCTTGCTGGTCTAGTTGTACTGGTTTGCTGGTATCTTCATTATCCACAAGAAGGTTTTTGAGAGCGTTTTTTTGTTTAAGCAGCTTGTCGTGTAACGTAGTTTCCTGCTGTTTTGATAGCTCATCCATATGGGTTTCCTGTATCAATGGTATTTGTACACGACTGCTTGCTGTGTTGGGTTAAGAGTAGACGGTATTTTCTTGGGATGCCTGTCACAAAAAACATGCTTATCGTTCTAAAAAACACCAGTTAATTCCACAGGTTACAATCAACAACATTTGTTCACAGAATCACCCTATGACATCAACTTAGTATCTCTATATTGACTGCTATAGTGTTGACTCAAAATGAGTGATGTCGGTAGCGATATCTACACTTTCTATTCACCCGCGGGATACATTATTGGCAATGGACGGACTAGGTTACACAAGAGAGGACATTGAAGAGGGGTTTGGCCAAAATATTGGGCCAATGGCTTCGTCAGCTTTGATGCACTCCCGTTACTGGTTTTTGTCGATAGCGATAGGGTTGGTACCGTTGATTGGTTTAGCGGTGATAATTGCATTAATTTCATGGCTAGTTCATAGCAATACTTATGCGGTTACTCAGTTTGTTCAGGGTGGTTTATCTTTTGATGTTTACATGTACTTTGGGTGTTCGCTGTTTGGTATCGGTGTGTTGGCAGGCGTGGTACAGCGGATGTTACTTGCCACCAGGTCAAATCACCGCTATGTGACGTTACATCGAGATGAACAGCCAGAGTTTTATGCGTTTGTCGAAAAGATTTCTTTATTGGTGGGGGTATCTGCACCATCGGTCATTCGGTTGGATGCTCAAGTTGGGTTATTGTTAAAATCAAAAGAACTGGCATTATTTCAAAAACGAGGTGGTCGTACAGAGCTGATTATTGGTTTGCCCCTATTGTACAGTTTGAGTGTGAGACAGCTCGCTGGAGTGATTACTCATGCATTCAGTGGATATGATGCTAAAGCATGTTTGAATGGGTATCCTTTTATTGCAGCGGTCAATAGCTGGCTTTATCGAGTATCAAACCTTTCAACTCAGCCGCAGGTTGTTGTCTATAGCTCCCGGACATTGCTAAAAATTGTTTGGATTATTCAATGGCCATTTGATCGCATAGCTCAGCAGTTTTTTCATATATTGTATCGGCTATCCAGTGCAATAAGCTTTAATGTTAGCCGCAAAATGGATATGGCAGCAGACTTAACCAGTGCACAAGTTACGGGGTCAACAGAGTTTCGAACAACTCAATTTAAGCTTCGTGCTTTGTTTTACGGTCAGAAGTCTGCAAATGAAGCATTGTCTGATGGATTTAAGCGTGGAGAGCTTTCCCCAAATTATGCGGAGCATGTAGTAAAGCTTGCTAATGCATTGAGGCTGGAGTTACGTCCAACATTAATTCGAGAAATGGAAGACTTAGTGACGCCAATGTCTCGTAGCCGTGTTGTTGATTTAGGGCGAATTGTGAATGTTGAACGTAAACAGTTTGATGCCAGTTGTTTTTTGCTGGGCAATGCGACACGTTTATTGAATGGCTTGGATCAAATTAGCCAAGATGTGTCGATAAAACATTATCAATGGTTGGGAATCAAGGAGCCTGAAGCCTTTTTACATCAAAATAGTGTTCAGGAGGAGCGCGAACAAAGTGCAGCTAAAACACTGGCTCAAACATTTTGTGGGTGGGAGTCTAGTGGGCGTTATATTCGCATTGAAGGAGTTGGCTCATACAGTGAATTAAGTTCTGAGTCTCGTGTGCAGGATTTACAAAATCTCATTGTTAAGATTTCAGGGGTTCAGGATCAAATTGGCTTGTTATCACTACGTTATGCCAATCTTAGCGATAGAAGTCAGCAGTTACATGTAGATAAGACCTTAACGGCGGTGAAATTACACCTCAATGAAAAAGGAGAGAGAGCCAACCTGTCTCGACTTAAAGAGCAGGAGTTGTCGTGGTTACGTACATTAAACGAGGAGGGCGCGCTTAAGGGGGATTTATCCTATTACGAAACGCTGCTCTCACAGCGGATTTCAATTGCACTGTCCTTGGCATTGCAAAGCGATGTGCTTTCAAAGCAGTTAGGTGTCGATGATATGTTGATGCACGTTGAATTACTTCAGGATGCGTTTGCATTTATGCATCGGATTCAGGAATCCGTGAAGCGGCTCAGCTCTTATGCGCAAATCTTAGGTAAATTGTTAGAGTGGCAGTGTCGGGTGGGTGAGCCTTTAGATATGTACATTGAAAGGTATTATCATTATTGTGTGGTTGAGTTGGGGATGATAACCGAGTCACTGGGTGCGGTAAGTTACCCTTTAATACACAAAACTAAACAGAGGGGAGCGGTTCGAACGGATGAGTTTGAGTCTATTGCCGATGTAATGGAGCAACAGATAGTTGGTTTCCAGCAAGGTTATGACGGTGTCAGTGTTTCACAAGTATTTAGGGTAAGTCACTCAAGCCTGGCGTTTATCGAAAATTTACATTGCCAGCTGTTGTCTGAGGTGACAAGGGTTGCTCTTGCGGTAGAAGAATATTTTGATATGGAGTGATGTTTGTTGTTTGTTGTTTGCTACTTATTTTATAGTCTGTTGCGTTTTTTATAGATAACTGGCAGCAACCTCTTCGAGAGCTTCTTTGCTTTCATCAGGTAAATAAGGAACGATTAGCGACATTACTTGATACACCCCTTTCCCCAGGTCCTCTTCCGGCAATGTTTTACCGATATTTCTCATCTGTAGAAAATTAAGCCAGTAGGTGCCAGTGATTACCATGTTGGTGGAAATCGACTCCATCTGCTGGCTATTTAATGAGATTGAGCCTAATTCAGCCATGTTTGTTAGGATGTTTTTGCTGACGAGGGCCTTTTTGTCGATAATTCGGTTGAAGCGCTTTTGCAATTTTTCATTACGCTCCAGAATGCTGACAATATCGCGGTAGAAAAAACGATATTCCCAGATCTTTTCAAAAACCATATGAATATACATCCAATAATCCACCATATCTAGGTCGATTGTCTGAGGTGTGTCTAATACCTCAGAGATACTGGACTCGAACATCACAAATAATTCAAAGATAATCTCGTCTTTATTGCGAAAATGGTAATAGAGATTACCTGGGCTGATGTCCATCTCATTGGCGATGTCGATTGTGGTGACATTGGGTTCACCGCAAAGGTTAAATAGCTCAAGAGTTGTGTGTAAGATGCGATCGCGTGTTTTCATGTGCCCAAGCTAGGTTGTTCGCTATAAAGTGAATCCTTAATTATTAGTGAAGGATACGTGAGCAAATTGTCAAAGTCATTAGATAAAAAATGATCATAAAGGCTATCCGATTGATAAATATGTGAATTGTTAATTGTTAATGATTGTGTCACCACCAATACGGGTGTGTGGGTAAGTAAAATAGTGACCAAAAAGGCACACTAAAATTTGATCTATGATGATTATGTGAAGATAATAACGACCGTAAGAGGTAGGGGGCTCAATATCACTTTGATATGAGCAAAGGTTCGTTATTCCATATAGGGTATTTCTGGTGTCTGATAAGCAGAAAGAACATTTACAAACATGG
>CAJXXT010000253.1 GCA_913063495.1 uncultured Gammaproteobacteria bacterium
AACAGCGTATCACCTCGACTTTGGCACGAAGACGATAATAACGTTTTATTTATCCGATCAATTCAACACATTTGTCCTATTTGCGGTGTAACAATGTACACCTCCGGTGGAGGGTTAAACGTTATTGGTTTGTTTGTATTTGGTGTTATTGCACTCATAATTGCATTGTCTATAATAGTTAGTACGCTACGAGCAATAGGTTTTTCATCAGAGGTTGCAAACTTCCTATCGATAATAAGCATTGGCTTTGGCATCGCTTGGTATATCGACAGGAGAACGCACTTTATTATGAAAACGAAATCTTATTTGAAACGTAACGACAGATAATCACGCCCCCGCATAGGTATGGATAGTTTGAATTCTAAAAACCACCCTTATTAAATTCGTTGTCAGTGCATTATTTTTAATAACTTACTTTCTAGGAAGATACCACATGTCATGGGGCAAGGTTTTTAACACAATAAATTCTCAACTTGATAAAGCAAAAGATTTTCGATACTTTGCCATGCTAGCATCATTTTTATTTTTCCTTGACTTCACTTTGATTAATTTAAAAGGGTATTCTTTATCTCAAGTTAGTTACGAAACAATAAAAAATCATTTGGAAATTGGTGATGTTTTAATGTTTCTGGCTTTATATGCTTTTTTTGTTTCTTTTGCTGTTCCATTTTCAAAGTATATCCTCTGGTTTGTTTCTAGAATAATACCTTTTAAAATCCTATATTTCTTCCATCATGATGATCTAGATGGTGTAAATCCAAATGATTATTTTTATTTACATCAATTAAAGTCGTTTGCTGTAAAAAACAATAATTCTGTCGCATACAAATACTATAATGATTTGCTAGATGATATAAATAAAGACGACCAGCTTAACTATTTTTGTTTGGCCTTTTTAATTGCAACGTCGTTAGATATATTGGCATATTTTGAAAATAAAGATGCCTTATTTTCAGTTCTAATACCTTTTTTCGATGAGTCAAATAATACTTTTGGGAGGGCAGCAATAACACTGATACTGTACACGCTTTATGTATTTTGTTTTTATCTTGGAGTTGTTCGTGGTTGTGGGTTCTCACTTCATAAAAACGATAAACTGTATTGTAAAAATCATGGGTTTAATTAGAATTTCAGCCCTTAAGCCCGCCGCCCATATGCCTTGCAACAAACCCCGTAAGACAAACGCCCAGCACGCAACATCAGAACCCAGAGTTTGTTAACTGCATTACTGGAATTTCTCCAAAAATTCCAGTAATGCTTTTTGCGGATCACTTTCCTTAGAGGTAAGCATCTTTATACCCCATTGATCCAATATTGTTTCTTGAATCGGGTTTGGTCTATGTGTAAAGACATAAGATCTTGGCTGAACTCCACCCCCATTATTGGCCTTCCATAATTTAGCCAACTTGTAGAAAAGAAATCTAAGGTTCACATCAGTTAGACTGTATCCAATAAACAGGACAGATTTCCCTAGCACATCTGATCTAAGCTTAATATCTAATGGGGTTTCAAATTCCAAACGTTCATAGTAGCTTGATTCATCCAGCACGATAGTGTCGTCGTTATCAAAATCACCGTGAAATTTTATTACCTGGGTAACACCCTCTTTGATTTTTGCAATATCGGATACGCCCGCAATTTTTGTGTATTTTTTATCATATAGTTCATATGATTTTTCTAGCCATCGGTCATAGTTTGTAGTGTAAACCATTGGGAATTTTGAGTTTGCAATAAACTTGTGTATCTCAGAGCTTTGTAAATCTACATTGGCAGAATGCCAATTAGTATCCATCCAGCTTCTGAGTGGACCAATGCTGCCTGTTTTTATCCGGTAGTATTCTGCCAGCGCCAAACTATCTCCGAAAGACTTATATATTTCCGGATCATATCCTAGTTCATCTGCAATATGATCTATTAGTTCTGACCATGTCGAAAGACCAAGGTTTTTCGATACACCAGCTCCCACAAAAAGGATGACATTTCTTTCTCGATAAGATGCAACAAGGTCATCCATTACAGATCCTCCGATACAAGAAAATCTCTAAAGTTATCAAAAGCTAGCTTTCGCATAGATATCTCATTCTTCTTTTCGCCCATTTGAGCGAATGTTTCTTGAAAACCCTTGGGGATAAAGACACAGTCCCATTGAAAATCTCTATTGCCTCTTGGTTCGGGAGCGATATTCCCTTCTACCGACCCTTCAAATATATATACCTTTTTGGCGTCACAGAAGGCGATAACAGTTTTTGCAGTTAGCGATGTATTTTCTAACCTTCCAAATAGCTCAGAAAACTTTTCTGCCTTTAATTTATCCCAAAACACTTGAGTAAGACCACCAGGAAATCCTTGTAAACTATCAATATAAAGTCCGGTATGTTCGATAAACACAGGGCGACCGACTTGATTAAACGCCTTCAAAACTTTATCCCTTACGATATGCTTAATATCTTCCGTCTGTATTTCATGAATTGTTAAAGGCGTATGAATTATAGAAACCCCTATATTTCCCAAAATGACCTCGACTTCTTGGACTTTAAGAGGGTTCTTTGTGACGAAGTTAATTTCCATTCCAATCCTTTATAAAGCTATATTTCTTTTGATTGCTATACATCTCGTGCAAATACTGAAGCGCATGTGTCTCGCGGAAAAATTCTATATAGTCTTCAGTAAGACTCGAAGAATGTATTGAAGGGTTGTCAGAGCATATAACGAATGGCACTTCATGATCGATAAAGTCAATGACCGGATGTGACTCCCGTTCATTGACTGCATTCGTTAGTCTGTTACTAATAGGGCAAACCTCAACACATATATCCCGATCCCTTAACAACTCCATTACCTCAACTGACTTTGACGCAGCGGTCCCATGACCAATTCTGTCGGCGCCAAACTCATTTACTGCACTAATGATATTTTCGATTTCCCCTGTTTCTCCAGCATGAATTGTTACTTTAAGCCCATGTTTATCTTTTGCGTGCAAAAAAAGTGAACCCGTTTCAGTCGGGGATGGAATATCTTCATTCCCCGCAAGATCCAGCCCAACAATAGTACTCGGGCTACCTAGTTTTGTATACGCCCCCAAAAGAGCGCGCAAGTGTTCTGGAGCGTAATCACCTCTAGATACAGTTAAGATTAACCCTGCGTCGATTTTATGTCTTTCAGATGCATCTTCCACCTCAGATACAACCCAAAACAGAGCCTCATCTACCGAAATATTATTTAGCAATGCCAAGTAGAGGATACTATTGCGAATCTCAACAAAGGCAATATTCTGCGACTTTAAATTTAAAAAAGCACTTTCTACTATTATTTTGAGACAATTTTTACTCTTAGGTATAAGTCGCAAGACCTGCCAAGGTTTCAAGTATGATGAAAGCGAATCTGCGGGGTGTGATATTGTAAGATCACTTTCCAAATCAAATCCGATTGGTATTTCAGACTTTTCATCAACCAATAAGTTTCGAATTACGTCAGTGCTCACTAAACCATTTAGATGAACATGAAGTTCCCCTTTTTTCATTAATTGAATTTCATTCCTGTCCATCTATAATCACTTGATTTTTGAGGTTTGCATGGCAGCTAACGCTCACATAAAACACCCTAGGTACAGGGGCCAGCTTTAATGTGTTTGTTATCGCTTTTTTCTATCTTCAATTAGCTTCTTTAGTGGTGAACTACTTGGGTATAACACCTTCGCTGATGGGACTTCACTGGCAGCCGGGTCTAAGTGCGAATCTTGGTCATCAAAGAATATATGAGGTTTAAAAGCTTTTAAAAACCTACTTTTTTGTAATCCACCAAGGAAAAAAGCTTCATCTACATAAACCTTCCAACTGCGTAACGTCTTAATAACCCTCATCTCAGCAGGACTATTCCGTGCCGTCATTATTGCGAGTTTAACTGGAGAATATTCAATTCGCCCCGGTAATCGTTCCTGCATTTTAGATAGCTTTATTAGAAGGTTTGCATGCGGGCCTTGCTGTAATGGCACATCTTGCTCTTTATCTTCATTTTCATGAAAAGCCGGCAACCCCTCCGTCTGGTTAACAATTTCGCTCTCTTCACTAAAAATTACAGCATCAGCATCAAATGCAAACCGCACTTGCTCATCATCAAGATCCTCACAAGAAAATGGGGGCGCCTTCACTATTGCAGAGGCACAAACATTACTGTCTATTACCCTTTGAGCATCATTCTCACTAGTAGTCAAAAATAAATCGACATAAAAAGCCTCCAAATAATCAACGCTGGATTCTCCAGCAGTGAAAGCTGACCTTGATATATTTAGTTTTCGCCTACGAATTTCATGCAGAACCCTATATCCCGTTTCGGGACTGTTTCTGGACATTACAACAACTTCAACAATCGGAGGCTCACCTTCTATTTGATATTTATTTAAATTCAATAGTGCTTTTACTAACGGCATCCCTGTGCCGTCACTTAACTCCTCCGACTCATGCTCTAGCATGTAATTTCTATATTCGTCGATGGCTGTGTCAGGATCGCTCTCTAACTTTGACCTGAATACAGCATCTGACTCAGAAAGATCGAAAAGAGCTGTTGCAGAAATACCGATAACTAAAGTTTCCGACAAATCAATAGGCACAAGAAAACTCCTTACGCATAGCTAATTTTGGTTTGTAATAACGCTTTGAACCGCGTCGAAGGACAGCAACATCATCTTGCTAAGGTTTCTTTTCATCAAATTGGAACTCAATTTTTAGTGGTAGTTCTGACATTGCATAATGAACGAACTGTTGCCCAAGACCAGTTAAGTCATAACCTTCGTTTTCATCAAAAGCTGAAACCGGAGGTTTTGGGCCGCTCCCTTTAGGCCTTCGTTGTGTTGGTTTCTGAATGAAATCACCAAATCTATCAACTTCTCGATGCTGACGAATAATGCCGCCAGTGCTTAAGTCTCTGATTAGAAGCTTATATAGATCTGCATCGGCAGAGTCTTCGCGAACTGGCCCTTTACCAATTTTTCTCCAGATTTCGCCTCGCGTTATGCCGTCAACGTTGTAAATTGCCCCAATGACTTGAAAATGCAATTCTGAATACTGGTTGATCCAATCGATATACACACGAACAACATCATCGCTAGATACTCTGGATGCCGCAGCATTAGATAAAATATTACGGATGTATAAACGTTTCTCTTCGCTTTCAGCACCCGACCATTCACGAAATGTTTTCTTTACCAGTGATTGATATTCAGAACTTGATATCCGCTCTGATATTGCATCGTCTTGTAAATCAAGGCGAGCCATAATCTCAATAATGGTGTCTTCTTTTTCTTTGAGTTCATCTTGTAACATGCGAACCCAATCTTCAAAAAAGCGATTAACTTTGTCCTGCTCACCTTCAGACCAAGCACCAGCGATAGCCGAGAAAACACCACCAGCAAACGGTACCGCCCCACCAACAGCCTGAAGAGCACCGCGTGATATTTTTGCTACTTTACTACTTTCGGGTAGTTTTTTTCCTTTAGTATCTTCTTCACTCATCGATATTTCCTTGTGATCCTAACTAACAGTTAACCCGTTTCCAGATAACTTCGCAATATATACAACCAACGCCCCATCTAACACAACAAACTAACGTGACATCCCTCTTATTTGAGTATTATCCAGTTAACGTACCAACTCGCCATCAACTGACAGCTGTAACTCACGCCTGAAACGTTTAACTTTTAATCTGCTCAAAGTGTAGCTAACAAATCACGTTAATTACCAGGAGCTAGGTCAATATAAATATAAAAAAGAAGATTGAAGCAAAGAGGAAATGGGCTTGACGATATATAGGAGGGAGTGCAAACTGGTCGGCGGTTACGGTGTGTCCCGCCCGCTCAATTGGAGTAGGAACACACAATAACGTAACCTGATGCCATGGGTGGATGTTAACCCCATAGCAGAAAGGTGCCTTCGCGAGTGCGTCAACACTCCGAAGGCGTGGCAGGGTCCCGCCTCAACGCGACCCCGCAGGTGGAACAATAACATAGTCGTAGTCCCTGCTGGAAGCGTCGGGGCCTTGTCTTCCTCTATTTTTAATTGGATACAAGGCTATGAAAAAGAGTATCTCTACACATCAAGTCAGCAATAACACTGGCGACAATGGATTGAACGTATTAGATAAACAAAACAGACTCAACTTTCTACATCAAGCAAGACAGCGTTACCCTCTCATGCCCACGTGGCGCGTGTATCGTCTTTCTTATTGGTCACCTTTACAGAGCCCCGGCTCTGATACACCAAAGGAGACTATAAAATGAGCGATGATACGCCAAAACTTGTACATGATGCAGAACCATCGCCCCTTAGTGATCGTGAGATCGTCTGGGCCATGCAATCTCGATTAGAGAAATTGTTTTCACTAACACTAGTGACCTCAAATGCTGAACTCGGTAAACAAACCCACGTTATTCAATCCCACCTATCCATGGCATCAAATTCACTGGTGGATGAATTACAGATATTAGCAGAAGAACTAGCGGATAGATTAACCTTGTAACCAACGGCTCGTGATCGCTCATTAATTACTCACACATAGTCGATCACGAGTCATTGTTAATAAATAGAGGCCCGGATTTTTAACCATGACCTTTCCACCGATAAGATTGACAATCTCTATCCATTACACAAAACAAGGGGCGATGATTGCTAACCCCTTAGGTTTTTTGATGTACAATTATGCGTAGTTTAATATCGGTTTCTTGTATAAGGGTTATAAAAAACAAAACAATGACGAATAAAAACATCTCAAACAAGGGAAAAGTGACCTACAAAATTGCCCTTCCAACTTTCGTAGTATTATTGATCGTATTTGCTGCGTATGCTTATTTCGCCAGCCAGTTTATGCCCCCTTATTCAGAGTGGACAGTTGATCAAACGGGAATACTTGGCGACAGTTTTGGTCCACTCACCTCTCTTTTTTCTGGACTTGCATTTGCTGGAATTATTATTTCAATTCAGCTCCAAAGGTTAGATTTACAGAACCAACACAAAGAACTACGGATATCTAATAAAACACTGCAAAAGCAAACCGAAGAGTTAGCCCTGACAAGAACAACCTTAGAAGATCAGTCAATACACACATCCGCACAAGCTAACACCATGCAACAACAACAGTTTGAATCGACTTTCTTCAATCTACTTTCAAATCATCAAATATTGCTAAGTGCTATAAACAAAATGAAACCAAAAGCACTATCTCAAATCATTTATAGCATTGACGAGGGTCTTAAAAATACATTGGCAACAACTTCTCAAGCACATCAGGATGTAGGGGAGCTTCGACTGCTCTATGATTTTTCATTAAATTACGAAAATACAATGCGTCATTACGGCCACATGCTTGACGCATATCTTGGCAACATCGAAAGTATTTTATTATTCGTTATTCACGCAAAAATTACGGACAAACAAAAATACATTAATATATTTTTGAAGCAATTATCAAGATATGAAACTCATCTTATGCTCTATCATTTAGCATACAAAATTCATTATGCAGATCCGGAAATCACCCTCAAAGATATTGAAAATTTCCAGTTATTCAAGTACATTATCTGTGAAAAACTGCTAGCACCTGAATGCATTCTATTGCTAAGTTTGTACTGCTACGGACAAAATACCTACGTTTTACAACATTATGATGCGTTTGACCAAGCTATCCATAATACGCCTTAAATTCGATTCATAATCCCACCAGACCTCACTGATCCTTTATCCAATACAAACAAGGTTTGCAATCGCTTCAATATCCTGAGTACCTTTACGCTTTAAATGGGATGACGACAACCGTGTCAGTCGCGCGATTGATAGCCGAGGTGGGGTTAAAGAATTCCATTACAACGATGATGGAAAAGTCACCAAAGAGATC
>CAJXXT010000254.1 GCA_913063495.1 uncultured Gammaproteobacteria bacterium
AAAAATTTGCATAACAGGACACAATCATGTCTCCGGAACAGTTTGAATTGCTGGCGGCGCAAGGGTACAACCGAATACCCGTAATGCGTGAAGTGCTGGCCGATTTAGAAACCCCATTAAGTACTTATCTTAAACTGGCTGACGGCCCTCATTCTTATTTGTTTGAGTCTGTTCATGGTGGTGAGAAGTGGGGGCGGTACTCAATTATAGGTTTGCCTTGCCAGCGTACAATGAAAGTTTTTGATCGACGTGTGGTGATAGAAGATAACGGTGTGCAGGTCGAGGAGCATCAAGTAGATGACCCTCTTGAATTTGTAGAGCAATTTCAAGCGCGTTATCGGGTGCCTGAGTTACCAGGGTTGCCACGGTTTAACGGCGGTTTGGTGGGATATTTTGGGTACGATATAGTTCGTTATATTGAGAGCCGTTTAAATAAACCCGCAAACCCAGACCCCATTGGCACTCCGGATATTATGTTGATGGTGTCTGATGAAATTGTGGTGTTTGATAATTTACAAGCATCGTTATTTGTTATCGTGCATGCAGATCCTGAAGAGGATAATGCTTATCGGTGCGCCCAGCAGCGCCTTGATGATATCGTCGGAGATCTTAAAAAACCGTTAACACCACCAGAACCATCGGCTCACGAGCCTATTGTGGAAAGTGATTTTGAGTCAGGTTTTAAGCAAGCGTCATTTGAGCAGGCTGTTGATGATCTTAAAGAGTTTGTGCTGGCCGGCGATGTTATGCAGGTGGTGATTTCTCAGCGCTTAACGGTTCCCTTTGATTTACCTCCAATGCAGTTATATCGAGCATTGCGGTGTTTGAATCCATCTCCCTATATGTACTTTATGAATATGGGGGACTTTCATATTGTTGGTTCGTCACCGGAAATTCTTGCTCGGGTAGAGGAGGGGATTGTTACGGTTCGACCTATTGCGGGTACTCGTCGTCGTGGTAAAAATATGGATGATGATATTGCGATGGAAAAAGAGTTATTGGCAGATCCTAAAGAGATTGCAGAACATCTTATGCTGATTGACCTTGGCCGCAATGATGTAGGGCGAATTGCTGACATTGGTACTGTAGATCTTACCGATAAAATGGTTGTTGAACGCTATTCTCATGTGATGCATATCGTTTCAAATGTTGAGGGGCGGTTGCTTGCAGGTAAAGGTCCAATTGATGTTTTACGAGCAACGTTCCCTGCTGGGACCTTAAGCGGCGCACCTAAAATTCGAGCGATGGAAATTATTCATGATATTGAACCTGTAAAACGTGGCGTGTATGGCGGTGCGATTGGTTATCTGTCATGGCATGGAGATATGGATACCGCGATAGCGATTCGTACTGCGGTGATCAAGGATAATCAGTTACATATACAGGCCGGTGCCGGTGTGGTTGCGGATTCTATTCCTAAGTTGGAATGGAAAGAAACCAATAATAAAGCACGAGCAATTTTCTCAGCGGCCGCATTAGCTGCCAATGGTTTACAGCAAGAATCATCAGCGATTGATTTGAAAAAATGATGATTCGAAAAGGTGAAAATACATGTTATTAATGATCGATAACTATGACTCATTTACGTATAACGTGGTGCAATACCTGGGTGAACTTGGGGCTGATGTACGCGTATTTCGAAATGATGAAATTACGGTGGAAGAAATTGAAAAATTGAATCCATCAAAATTGGTGATATCTCCAGGGCCTTGTACTCCTAATGAAGCCGGTATTTCTGTGGAAGTAATAAAACACTTTGCTGGCAAGATGCCTATTTTAGGCGTGTGCTTGGGGCATCAAAGTATTGCCAGTGTGTTTGGTGGAGAAGTGGTTAGAGCAGAGCATGTGATGCATGGGAAAACATCTCCCGTTTATCACCGCGATGAAGGTGTATTTAAGGGTTTGAACAACCCTTTTCAAGCAACGCGGTATCATTCGCTGGTGGTGAAACGAGAGGCATTGCCTGATTGTTTGGAGGTGACCGCTTGGACACAAAAACAGGATGGTAGTGTTGATAATATTATGGGGTTACGCCATAAAGAATTTGCGATAGAGGGCGTGCAGTTTCACCCTGAGTCGATTTTGACAGAGCATGGTCATGATTTGTTTAAAAATTTTTTGGAAATGTGATAAAAATACGTTCAATATGAACGACCGTTACTTTTACTAAAGTAGCTATTCAGCGGATCTCCAATTCACTGCTATTTGCGAGGGTTATAGATCTGCTGAGTAGCAATGTAACAATAGGCACCGAAGCCAAATAGTTAGCGTAAATAAAATAATATTTGTTGGGATGTTCCGTTAGCTTGTGCTTGAACCGCGGTATCAATTCTTTGCTGGATTAAATTTCGTGATAGTTCGGCTAAACGAATTGCCGTTGTGCTATTGATGTTGTTCGCTGCGTCTTCTCTTGGTTGTTGGTAAATACTGCCAAATGCTTGAACGCTTGATTCAAATTCAGAACGTAATGCAGCTAATTTATTGCTAAAACGATTTACCTGGCTGATGGCTTGATCAATGTTGATCTCTGCTTTTTCAGCACCGTCTGCTGAGGTTAGGTTGGTGTCAGCAATAGTATTGTCGGTAAATTGATTGGTTTCAGTGCTATCTAATGAAAAATCATCAAAGCCTGTTAATGATTTGCTGCTTCCAAAAAACTGAGTGTTATCATTGGCTGATATTGTTACTCGGCCGCTAACACGTAAATCAGAAAAGCTTTCGCTGAAACGGGATTGCCCGCCGCCAAAAATAAGGTTTGTTGTGTCAACAGAAGATGTGTTGAGTACAATATCCCTGCCGTCATCCGCCTCCAAAGATAACTCGCCGGTTAATGTGTCAACGCTTGCTTTTACTCCGGTGAGGGAGCTAATTGCATTGATGGCGTGAACTAGGGTGCTGGCCGAATCGTTTGCTAGGAATGCTACAGAATTAACATCTATACCGTTGATGGAAAAATCCCCCTGCTCGATTGAGCCAAGGGCTATATTTTGTGATGTGGATTTATTAACAGAACCAGAAAAATCATCGTTGCTGATGTCGGTACCGGTAAAAGAGGTACTGGCTGTAGCAAAAATAGTGCGCAGTGTTGGCTCTCCAGCGTTACGTAATGTGTTAATTCTATTGGCGATATCTTTTGCTGTGCCGTTGTTGAAGTTGCTATGTGTATTGTCGGTAAGAGATTGAGTGTTAGTGATATTGCGAAGTAGGCCGCCATAACGTTGATCTGCAATATTAATGCTTTCATTAATATTTTGGCCTTCCACTAAAATTGAAAAGTCAGAAATAATGTTGCTGCGAGCATTGCCCTCTTGAATGCCTTGGTTTCCCGTCACGGAGCTCTGAAGCTGAATACGATCGCCCGTGGATTGTTTGCTGCCAGGTTGTTTTCCTAGCGATTGTGCACCTGCGTTAAACCCTTGGATTACTTTTTGTGTGGGAGAAGATAGGTTTACTTGAAAAGAAATGCTGTCGATGCTGCCATCTAATAAATTTTTCCCGTCAAGGGATGTGGTATTAGCAATACGATCGATAAGAGCAACCAATTCTCTAGCTTCAGTATTTAATATCTCTCTACTTTCATCTGAGGTGCTATCGCTTGCGGCACGAATAGAGAGGGCTTTAAGTTGCTCAAGCGCGTTACCAGTTTGGTTCAGAGCCTGTTCTGTTGTGGATGAAAATGTACTGGCGGGGTGTTGAGGAAAAGCGCTGATCGGGAGGTTGGTGTTTTCTGAGTCCACACGCTGTTCATTGGCAGCGTCACTGGGGAGCTGTCGAACGGATAGGTTTTTCGTTGGCAAGGCATTATTGGTGCTGCGTTTGGCCCCACTATATTCACGAACACCTGAGCTGGTTGATGGAATCTGTGGCATGGGTGAAGAACCTGGTTATCGGCACATCTACGGATCAGCTTAACATATAATCAGAAGTGGTTAAATAATGATCGTATTTGACCAGATTTAACTGCAAATGGTCTGTTTAGTCATTGAAATCGAAAATGGTTGGTACTATCGTGCATTTTGGTGTGGCTAATAGATTAGAAAAGCAGCCAGAAAGCGATTTGAAAGACCACCTATAAAAAATAATAACAACGCAATTATGGTGAAAATAACAATGAATAAGCCCGCTTCAGCGCGATGGACTATCCTATTTCTAGTTCCAATCCTATTGTTAACGGGGTGTTGGCAAAAACCAACATCCACAAAATATATTACCGATAACCAAGGCAGAGCGCTGATATTACATGGCACCAATTCTAGTGGTAATGCCAAACATTCCGAGGGGCACGTTCCCTGGATTCAGGAAAAGGATGTAGAGCAGGAAGTTGTTGAATGGGGCTTTAACTTTGTTCGGTTTCTGATTTTTTGGGATGGAATTGAGCCGGAGCGAGGGGTGTTTGATAAAGCCTATCTGGATATGGTAGAGGAGCGAGTGAATTGGTATACCTCTCGCGGGGCTTATGTCATGTTGGATATGCACCAGGACGTTTATGGTTATGGCGTTGGTGGCAACGGCGCGCCTGAATGGGCAACAGAGTTGAGTTTAATGGACGACTTTGCGCTTGAATTCCCCGGGGGGAGTCCATGGTGGTTAGAGTATCTAGACCCAAGAGTTATTGCGGCTTTTCTTAATTTCTGGGGATATAACACCCATCAATACCTGCAAGATCATTACATACTATCCTGGCAGAAAGTGGCAGAGCGTTTTAAAGATAACCCGGGTGTGATCGGATATGATTTGATGAATGAACCTTATCCTGGGGATTTGGTTTCGGCGGTGGCATTAACATTTGAAAAAACACGCCTTAAGGATTTCTATGATCGTTTAATTCCTGCGATTAGACGCGTGGATGAAGATAAGTGGATTTTCTTTGAGCCCCAGTCATTCATGATTAATTTTGGTGTTGCCTCAACATTACCTGCGCTCAGTGACCCACGCTCAGGTGAAAAACGCCTCGCATACGCCCCCCATGCTTACCCTTTGACCTTGCATGAGGGGGTCGCCTATAACCTTACGGATAAGTTTAATATGCGAGAATGGAATCGAAACAGAGTAAAAGAACTGAATCGACACCAGGCGCCGCTCATTGTTGGAGAGTTTGGAGGTTCTGATGATGTACCAGGGTTTGGTGAATATTTGGATGATACCTTGGAAATGTATGATGTGATGGGGGCCGGTTGGACCTATTGGGATAATCACCCTGGTGGTTGGGGGCCTTTGGATAGCGACTTGAATGAAACCCCAAAAGTTAACCGCCTTGTGCGAGCTTACCCGCGAGCGATTGCAGGTCAACCTATTGAATTTTCGTTTGACGTGGAAACTAAGGTGTTTACGTTAGAATTTGCTGAAAAAGAAGGGGTAACGGGGGCAACAGAAATTCATTTGCCTGATCGACATTACCCTAATGGTTGGCGTATTCAAAGTTCTGATGCTGAGGGGCGATGGGGTTATGAATGGGACTCTCATCGGCAGATTTTATCGTTAACCGCCGATGCTTCTGTGGTTAACCATCGCATTACGGTTAGTCCTGCAAATTAAGATTATATTGCCAATATAAATGATTATTTTGCGAATGCTCCAGTAAACGGCCGTTAATTGTGAGAATTCGTGAAATAGTTATTCCTCCTGTAAAAATGCTGTTTCCGTTCGCCTCCCCGCCAGTGCTACAATTGCGCTCATTGCCAGGTTTACTACAACTCACCACGGAGTGATGAATGGATATTCAAAGCGCGCTGCAAAAAGTCATTGATCGTCAAGATCTTACCGAAGCCGAAATGGGCGAAGTAATGCAGCAAATAATGACAGGGCAGGCCACTCAGGCTCAAATCGGTGGGTTTCTTGTTGCTTTGCGTATGAAAGGTGAAACAGTAGATGAAATCACGGGTGCTGCGAGTGTAATGCGCGAGCTAGCTACTCCGGTAAAAATCGGTGTAGAACACCTCGTGGATACTTGTGGAACCGGTGGTGATGGAGCAAATACCTTTAATATATCTACTACCTGTGCGTTTGTTGTTGCAGCGGCAGGTGGTCATGTTGCAAAGCACGGTAATCGTTCAGTTTCTAGCAGCTGTGGTAGCGCTGATGTGTTAGAAGCTGCTGGCGTAAAATTAGACGTAACACCTGAACAGGTTGCTCGTTGTGTTGAGACTATTGGTGTTGGTTTTATGTTTGCCCCCATGCATCACAGCGCGATGAAACATGCTATCGGGCCTCGTAAAGAGATGGCGGTGAGAACAATTTTTAATATATTGGGTCCGCTAACCAACCCCGCAGGTGCTGATAGTCAGGTGATGGGTGTATACAGTAAGCACTGGGTTCGTCCGGTTGCTGAGGTGTTGCAACGCTTGGGGAGTCGGCATGTGATGGTCGTTCATGCCGCCGATGGTTTGGATGAAATTAGCATTGCCGCCGAAACTTTTGTTGCTGAAGCCAAAGACGGTGAAATAATAGAATATACAATAACCCCAGAGCAATTCGGGTTATCAAGAGCCCCGCTGTCATCCATTGCCGCGGATGGTGTTGAGTCAAGTTTGGCTATGCTGCGCGGTGTGCTGGCGAATGAAGATAACCCGGCAGCCGATATTGTGGCGCTTAATGCGGGTGCTGCTATATATGTGGCGGGTTTGGCGGACACATTGGAGCAAGGTGTGGCGATGGCGCAAGATGCAGTTGGTAGTGGTATTGCCAAGGACAAGTTAGCGGAATTGGTGAATATGTCGGCAGTATATAGGCAAGAAGCGCAAGAAGCAGAGGTATAATTGTGAGCACTATTGCTAGCGGAACACCGGATGTATTAAAGAAAATTATTGCCCGCAAATATGAAGAGATCGCAGAGCGCCGACCTAAAGTTTCGGAGCAGGCACTGTTAAAACAATCGTTGGATGCCGATGCACCGCGAGGTTTCGTGAAAGCCATGTCTGCAAAGTTATCTGCTGGAGAGTCAGCTGTGATAGCCGAGGTAAAAAAGGCCTCTCCGAGTAAGGGCGTTATTCGAGAACACTTTGTACCTGCAGATATTGCGGTATCGTACGAAGCCGCGGGAGCTGCATGCATGAGCGTGCTGACAGATCGAGACTTTTTTCAAGGTCACGAAGACTACTTGATAGAAGCAAGGGCTGCTTGTGCTTTACCGGTTATTCGTAAAGATTTTATTGTTGATACCTATCAGGTGGCCGAGGCAAGAGCGTTGTCATCGGATTGTATTTTGCTCATTGTAGCGGCATTAGACGATGGGCAAATGGCAGAGTTGGCGGCCTGTTCTGATGAGTTGGGTATGGATGTATTAGTTGAAGTGCACAATGAAAAAGAGCTTGAGCGAGCATTACGATTAGAAACAACGTTGGTGGGGGTAAACAATCGGGATTTGCATACCTTTTCGACCGATCTTGATACCACTATTCGGTTGTTGGATATGATGCCCAGTGATCGTATTGTGGTGACGGAAAGTGGGATTCACACCGCGGAGCATGTTCAAAAAATGCGTAATCATAACATCCATAGTTTTCTGGTGGGTGAAGCATTTATGCGAGCTGAAGATCCTGGGTTGGCACTTAAAGAGTTGTTCTCTTAGTCTTGGCATTACATGCCGATGTGTCTGATCAGTCTGGACGCGCTGTTTACTCTAGCTGTTTACTCCATAAATAGTGCAGGGTATGATGGCTGTCAATAGAGTTGATGGTTGGTTTTTACAATAATTAGTCACTGGTTTTGTGTTAGGTTGAGGAAAGAGGGGCGCTCTAGTGAGGTGTAATTAGAGCTTACATGGTTTAAATGGTCGAATAGGAGGCTAGTATGGGACACGTTATTGTTGTTTTTGGAACATTAATTGCGCTTAATTTTGGGGTTGGTTTTATGGTCTCAGATTAT